>CAUBTS010000077.1 GCA_958438955.1 uncultured Collinsella sp. | reverse complement strand
CCAACCGGAAACCACGTCCCAGAATCAGCCCCCAAAGTGGGACGCACTTTCCCAATCGGGTCCCAAGCGGAAACTGCATCCCATTCCAGACAAGAATTCCGGGACACACTTTCCGCAAACAAAGAAGGCCACATAACGTGGCCTTCAACTTATATATGTTCGGCGATACACCCAAGACAAGCCACGCCCCAACATCAGGGCGTCTGTCCAGGCGGAGGCATATAAGGTTCATCGCGAGTTCCGCACGCAAAGAAGGCCACTTAATGTGGCCTTCGTCTTGCGCAGGACTGTCCGAGCAGGGAACCTTACGTTCCGCGCCGTCCGGGCAGACGAACCGGGATACAGGCTCGCTACTTGATCTTGGTCGTACCCGGTGCCAGGTTGGGGTCGGTCTCGTTAGCCTCGGTCTGGAAGTGCTCGGTGTACACGTTCTTGCCGTCGCGGAACATCTCGTAGTACTGCATCTTGGCGTAATCTTCGCGCGCCTTGGTGGCGGCTGCGGCGGCGGCATCGTCACCGGTGACGTTGGAGGAAAGCGCCCAGCGCAGGCTGGCGTCCTCGTAGCCCACCGAGTTGATGGCGGGCAGCGACTCGCGCAGCGTCATGTGCGCTTTCTGGTAGTCGGTCAGCGGTGCGCCGATCAGCTGCATGAGTTGCGTGGACAGGTAGTTGGTGGACAGGTCGTCGGTCTCGCTCGTCTGGTCGCAGCCGGCAACGTCGTAGTTGGCCCAGATGATGTAGTCGGTCTGCCACAGGCGCTCTTGATGCGTGGCGTCGTCCTCGTCAGTAAACCACTTGTCGTTGAACTTGGACGGGAAGAACGGCTGGTGATCGCCCCAGAACACCACGACCACCTTGCGGTCGAGCTTGCTCAAGGCGTTGAGGAAGTAGCGCAGCGCCTGGTCGGACTGCTCGATGCACGAGACATACTCGTCGACATCGGAGAGCGTGCCGTCCTCGACGGTCTTGGTGTCCAGGTCGGTCGTGTCGATGTTCAGGTGCATCTGCTTGTCGACCGGCAGCAGGCCCGTGTCGTAGCCCGAGTGGTTCTGCATGGTCACGTCGAAGATAAACTGCGGATCGGCGTTCTGGTCGAGCAGCTCAAGAATCTTGTCGTAGGTCGCCTGGTCGGTCACCATGCCGCGCAGGGTATCGGCGCCTTGGAAGTCGTTGATGGACAGGAACCGGTCAAAGCCAAAGTCCTTGTAGACGTTCTCGCGGTTCCAGTTGGTCGCGTGGTTGGGGTGCATGGCCGTGGTGGAATAGCCGAGCGATTTGAACTGCTCTGCCAGGTTCCCGGTCGTCTCCATGTTGTAGATGGTGTAGGGGTACACGCCCGAGCCCAGGTTGGCCATGGAGTTGCCGGTCATAAACTCAAACTCGGTATTGGCGGTGCCGCCGCCGTAGGCGCTCACGTAGAGCTTGCCGCGGCTGAGGCAGTTGGACAGGTTCTTAAAGTACTGCGGGCCCTCGTAGCCGGCGCGCATGTTCTGGTAGATCGAAAGATCCGAGAAGGTCTCGTTCATGATGGCGATGACCGTGGGCTTCTCGCTGTCGAACTGCTCCTTTGCGGCGGCGCGCTCGTCGCTCTTGGCCGCGTCGGACTTGTCGTAGGCCTTGGCGTACTTTTTGAGCGTGGCCTTGGCATCGTCGACGGAGTAGTCGGCGGGTTTGGGCGGCTTGATGGACTGCGCCGCACTAATAAAAGCAGGCAGGTAGCCCTCGCGCCAGTAGCTCTCGAGCGGGCGCCAGGTGTAGACGGTGATGCCGAGGGTGTTGTAGTAGTCGATAAGCGTGACGTGCGCGGTCACGCCGCCCAGGCACAGCACGGCGACGAGCAGGTTGGTGAGCAGCATGCGCTTGGCGTTGGCGGCGCCCTTCTGACGGTGCGGTGCCACCAGGCCGGCGTACTCGCATAGCAGCATGGCGATGGCGGTAAAGCCCATGGACAGCACACAGAACAGCGAGATCGAGAAGGTGTAGCCGGTGCCGGCGACCGCAGCGGCGGTGGAGATGGCCGAAAGGTCGCCCGGCTGGATGGGCATGGATTTAAACGTGATGACGAAGAACTCGGCAATGCCCAGGACAAAGAGGGCAAAGGCCAGGACCGCGGGAGCTGCGCCGTGGCGCTGGAACAGGAAGAACAGGCCGACCATGAGCGTGGTGATGATGGCCCACTCGAGCAGGATGCACAGGGGGTAGACCCAGGTAAAGTCGTGGTTGGACGAGACCTCCATGCCCAGCAGCGCAAAGACGCCGGCGAGCAGCAGGCACAGGACGGCGGCGACGAGCGGTTTGCCCACAAAGGCGCCGCGCAGGCGGGCGAGCTTGCCGGTGGGGGCGGGGGCGTCGGGCCCGGCGAACGCAAAGACGCGCGGGGCGATGCGGTCGCGGGCGATGCTGGCCCAGGCGCACCCGGTGAGGGTGGCGTTGGTCAGGATGAGCATCACAAAGGCGAGCGGCTCGTTTTGCGCGACGAGGCCAATAGCGCCCCAGACGGTCAAAAAGAGCTGGAACAGGCCGAAGGCGACGCTCCAGGCGAAGGCGCCCTTGGTGACGGTGCCCGACTGAGCGCGAATGGCCTTGGCCTCGCGCAAAACAAGGTAGACGGTCGCCGCAAGACCGACGAGCGAGATGGCGGCAGCGAACATGCTGAGACTCCTCACAAACTTAAAACCTACGAAAGCGGGGGTTTACCCGATTGTTACCTAAATATGCGCTGCATTTGCGGGCTGCGCACAACAACCAGCCATATTAACGCGCATGTGCGGCGGTGTGGCGCAATGTAGTGGCGACCTGCGCGATAATGGACGGGAATTACACGGAAACGTAAAGGCTTCTTAAAGAATTGGCGAGGATAGAGCTATGGGCGAGCAGGTTTGTATGACGGGCGCCGAGTACTGCGACGGAGCTGCGGGCGTGGATACGAACGGTTATCCGGTCGAGACTACGGGCAATGCGGTGCTGGACACGTTGGAGCACCGTTCCTCCACGCGTGCCTTCGCGCGTGATGACAACGACCGTCCCGTGGCGGTGACCGACGAGCAGCGTGCAGCGATTTTGCATGCGGCGAGTCGCGCGCCGTCGGCGGGCGCCATGATGATGTATTCCATCGTGAGTATCCGCGAGCAGGCTACGCTCGACCGCCTGGCTGACCTGTGCGACCACCAGCCCATGATTGCCAAGGCGCCCTGGGCACTAATATTTGTGGTCGATTATGCCAAGTGGATCGATCTGTTTGAGCACGTGGGCTGCTTTGAGCCCGAGTTTGTCGAGCGTACGGGCAAGGCGCCCCGCCGCGCGCCGGGTTTGGGCGACTTTGCCATCGCGGCCCAGGACGCCGTGATCGCCGCGCAAAACGCCGTGGTTGCCGCCGAGGCCCTGGGGCTGGGGAGCTGCTACATCGGTGATATCGTCGAGAATGCCGAGGAAGTTGCCGAGCTGCTCGATCTGCCGCCCTATACCATGCCGCTATCGATGCTTATCATCGGCACGCCCCGTAAGGAGCGTCCGGCCATTGCGCACCCCGTGGTGAACCTGGTGCACGAGGAGCGCTACTGCCGCGCGGATGCCGCGACCATGGACGCGCAGGTGGCCGAGATGGACGCAATGTTCCGTCCGCATGCCCGCGAGGTGGGGGAGCGCGTCGTGGACATCTATACCCGCAAGCACACGAGTCCCTTTATGGCCGAGATGAGCCGATCCATGGAATGGTGGTTCAAAAACTGGCTTGGAAAATGACGAATGTGACAAAGGGGCAGTCCCTTTGTTACATTTCATATCGCCGCGGTGGCCTAAAGGCCGTATAAATGTTTATTTAGCTGGGAAAACAGTGCCATTCAAACATGGGCCGATTACCTATAATTCCTTCGAACATTAAAGTTGGGAGGAAACCGGCTTATGGAACAAAAGGCCAAGGAGGCAGCCTCGCACGCTGCGATTCCTGTGAGCATCTCGGCGATGCTCGTCACGCTGGGCGTGGTGTACGGCGATATCGGCACCAGTCCTATGTATGTAACCAAGGCGCTCGTTGCCGGCAACGGCGGCATCGGAAGCGTCACGGAGGAGTTCGTGCTCGGCGCGCTCTCCCTTGTCGTGTGGACGGTCACGTTGCTGACCACCATCAAGTATGTGCTCATCTCGCTGCGCGCCGATAACCATGGTGAGGGCGGCATCTTTGCCCTGTACAGCCTGGTCAAGCGCTGCGGCAAGTGGCTTATCATCCCCGCCATGCTGGGTGGCGCCGCGCTTCTCGCCGACGGCATCCTGACGCCGGCCGTTACCGTTACCACGGCCATCGAGGGCCTGCGCACCATCCCGGCGGTCCATGCCGTGCTGGGCGATGACCAGGGCCGCGTCGTCGCCATTACGCTCGCCATCATCATCGTGCTCTTCTTGGTGCAACGTATCGGTACGGCCAAGATCGGTCACGCCTTTGGCCCCATCATGACGCTGTGGTTCCTGTTCCTGGGCGGCACGGGTCTGTTCTTTGTCTTCCAGCACCCCGCCGTGCTGCTGTGCCTCAACCCGGTGCGTGGCATCGCCTTTTTGCTGAGCCCCAACAACCACGCGGGCATCATGATTCTGGGCAGCTGCTTCCTCGCCACCACCGGTGCCGAGGCGCTCTACTCCGACATGGGCCACGTCGGCCGCGGCAACATCTACGCCACCTGGCCGTTCGTTAAGTGCTGCCTGCTGCTTTCCTATATGGGCCAGGGCGCTTGGCTTATGAACAACGCTGCCAACCCCGAGCTCATGGGCATTGCCGACCTCAACCCGTTCTACCAGATGCTCGCCCCGGGCCTGCGCCCGTTTGCCGTTGGCCTTTCCACCGTCGCGGCCATCATTGCCTCGCAGGCGCTCATCACCGGCGCGTTTTCGCTGGTGTCCGAGGCCAGCCGTCTGGATCTCATGCCGCACATGCAGGTCTTCTACCCTGCCGAGACCAAGGGCCAGCTCTACATCCCCATGGTCAACAACGTCATGCTTGTCGGCTGCGTCATCGTGGTACTGCTGTTCCAGAACTCGGCGCATATGGAAGCCGCCTACGGCCTTGCCATTACGCTGACAATGATGTGCACCACGCTGCTGCTCTTCTTCTACCTGCACGAGGAGCGCAAGCTCAAGGTTGCTCCGTGGATCTTCGCAGCCTTCTTCCTTTTGCTCGAAGGCTTCTTCTTCGTGAGCTCGCTCACCAAGTTCTTCCACGGCGGCTACTTCACCATCCTCATGGCTGCACTCATCATGGGCATCATGGTGTGCTGGTACAACGGCACGGCTGTTGAGCAGCGCCAGTTTACGCTGCTGCCGCTGCGCAGCTACCTGCCGCAGCTCAAGCGCCTGCGCGATGACGATCGCTACGAGCGCCTGAGCGACAACGTCGTGTACCTGACCAAGGACACCCATACCGATTACATCGACCGTGATATCGTCTACTCGATCTTGGACAAGCATCCCAAGCGCGCCCGCGCCTGGTGGTTCGTGAATGTCGAGACCATGGACGAGCCGCATACCTTTGCCTATTCGGTCGAGACGTTCGGCACCGACTACGTGTTCCGCGTGCATCTGTACCTGGGCTACAAGATCAACCAGCGCGTCAATGCCTACCTGCGTCAGGTCGTTCAGGACCTGGCTGCCACCGGCGAGCTGCCGGCGCAGACGCATGACTACTCGGTCTACAAGGATCCGGGCAACATCGGTACGTTCAAGTTCGTCCTGATTCGTAAGCTTCTGGCGCCTGAAAGCGATGTGGAGCCGAGCGAGCGTACGGCCATCACGCTCAAGTACATCATCCGCCGCGCCGCCGGCACCCCTGCACGCTGGTACGGCCTGGAGAACTCCAACGTGAGCTTTGAGTACGTGCCGCTGTTCACCAAGTTCAAGGCCGTGAACAAGATGCAGCGCCTGGCCCCCAACGAGCGGCCGTAGACGTCGGCGGCTACACGGAGTTGGTTTTTGATGGATAAGCATGAGGCCGGGGAGGTAAACATGGATACAAAGGCGCTCGATGGCCGTGAGGCGGTGGTCGAAATGGTGCGTGAGGCGCGTGTCGACGCCGCCGAAGATCGGTTCCTTACGAACCGTGCCAACATGGATATGGCCGACCGCGTGATCTCGATCGTGGCGCTGGTATTTGGAGCGGTGTGCGTGTGTGCCCTGCTCGCGCACGTGCTGTTTGTCTAGCGACCGCCGGGCGTAGAAGGCTTTACACTTGGAACCACCACAAGGGAAACCACCACAAAGGTGCCTGTCCCCTTTGTGGTGGTTTTTGTTTTTGAGAGAGGGGCGGGGCGCTGATGGACGTCCGTACGGATGGCGATATTGCCGATAGCTTTTGGTGGCGGCGCACAACGCTGACGCGCCGCACTCCTCTGTATGACGCCTGCGTGTCGGTGGGGCTGCTGGTCGCGGCGACGATTGTGGGCGCGCTGCTCGACCATCCGGGTCTCGCGCCGAGCATCATGATCGTCTATGTGTTCGCCGTTCAGCTGTGCGCCTTCTTTACCTGGAGTCGCCTGTATTGCTTGCTGAGCTCGGCTGCCGCCGTGGCGCTCTACAACTTCTTGTTTGTCGACCCGCGCTACTCGCTGTCGCTTATCGACCGCGGCTATCCCGGCATGTTCTTCATCATGTTCGTGGTCTCGCTTGTGTCGAGCTCGATTGCGTTGGCCCTGCGCCGCGCCTTGGCGCAGGCCGCTGCCAGCGACCGCCGTACGCATATGGTGCTCGAGACCAACCGTATGCTGCAGCGGTGCGCCGATCAGCAGCAGATTGTCCATGCCATGGCAACGCAGCTGGCGCGTCTTTCGGGCTGCCCGGTCGTGTGGTACAGCGCCGACGCCGAGGGCGATGACCTGCTGCCGCGCGCGACTTACACGGCCGTGGGCGATGCCGCGCCGGTGCACGAGCTGGCGCCGCAGATGCCGCCGCGGCTCTCGGCGTCCGCCTATGTGGGAACGCCGCTCGATGCAACCTATGGCGGCTCGGCGTTTTATGGCATCTACCTGACGGTTCGCACGGGCGACGGCTTCGTCCGCTCGGGCGACCCCGCCTCGGTGGTGGGCGTGCTGGCTATCGTTGCCGAGCCCGACGTGCTGACGCATGAGGAGCGGACACTTGCCGATGCCATCGTGAGCGAAGGCGAGCTGGCGCTCGACCGCGCCCGCGCCATGGAGGCCCGCGAGGAGGCGGCGGTGCTCGCCAAAAACGAGCAGCTGCGCGCCAACCTGCTGCGCTCCATCTCGCACGACCTGCGCACACCGCTTACCAGTATTTCGGGTAATGCCGACGTGCTGCTCGACCAGGGCTCGACCGGCACCGCCGTGCTCGATGCCCAGACGCGCCGCGGCCTGCTTCTATCCATTCGCTCGGATGCGCTGTGGCTCAACGCCACCGTCGAGAATCTGCTCGCCATCACCAAGCTCGAGGGCGGCGGTATGCGTCTGTCGACTACGCTCGAGCTCATGGACGATATCGTCGAGGAGGCGCTGCGCCACGTGAACCCTGCCGTGCGCGAGCACGACCTTAAGGTGGTGGCGTGCGATGAGCCGGCGCTCGTCAACGTCGATGCGCGCCTGATGGTGCAGCTGGTGGTCAATCTGGTGAACAACGCCATCACCTATACGCCCGCGGGCTCGCATATCATGATTTCGATTAGCGTCGACGATGGACGCGTGGCGTGCTCGGTGGCCGATGATGGTCCGGGCATCGCACCCGAGGATCGCGAGCGGATCTTCGAGTCGTTCTATACCGCCAACCATGGTCTGGCCGACAGCCACCGCAGCGTTGGCCTGGGTCTTTCGCTCTGCCGCTCCATTGCGTTGGCACATGGCGGTAGCATAGAGGTTGCCGCGGCGGACCCGCACGGTTCGGTCTTTACGATTGAACTTCCCGCCGCCGACGTTTCGTTTGATAAGGAGTAGCGCTGTGCCGAACTCTGCCGTAAAACCGCTCATCTTGGTCGTTGAGGACGACCCCGCCGTTCGCAATCTTATCGTTGCCGCGCTCGAGGCGCACGGCTTGCGCCATATGGCTGTGGAGACCGCCCATGCCGCCATCGCCGCCGCCTCATCGCAGGCACCGAGCATCGTGCTGCTCGATCTGGGCCTGCCCGATATGGACGGCGTCAAGGTGGTGGAGTCGGTGCGCGCATGGTCAGGCATGCCGATCATCGTGGTCTCGGCGCGCAGCGAAGATGCGGACAAAATCCGCGCGCTCGATGCCGGTGCCGACGACTATCTGACCAAGCCGTTTTCGGTCGAGGAACTGCTCGCGCGCATTCGCACGACGCTCAGGCGCCTTTCGTATGCGCAAACGGGCGGCGTTGTCTCCGAGGGCTCGTTCGATACCGGTGAGCTGCATATCGATTTTGATGCCGGCATCGCCACGATGGATGGCGAGGAGCTGCACCTGACGCCGATCGAGTACAAGTTGCTCTGCTTGCTGGCGCATAACGCCGACAAGGTGCTGACGCACCAGTTTATTTTGCACGAGATTTGGGGTACGGCGACCAAGAGCGACCTGGCGAGCCTGCGTGTCTTTATGGGCACGCTGCGCAAGAAGATCGAGTCCGACCCCGCGCATCCGCGCTATATCCAGACGCACGTGGGTATTGGTTACCGATTGGTCATCCAGGGATAGGTCGGCATCCGCCATCCCAATATGAGTTGCGGTGAAATACGGTCTAAATTTGCCTAATTCCAGGCAACAGTCCGTATTCCACCGCAACTTTGTTTATTTGCCCTTGGGCTTGCTGGCGTAAAACTTTTTCTTTTTGGGCTTGCCGGCGGGGGAGGGCTTGCCGACAAAGTTGGGCTTGCCGTTGCCGGTCTGCGCGTGCGCGGGCGCCGTTGCGCGAGGCTTGCGCGCCTCGGGGTTGCGCAGCTCCTCGGTTCGCTCGGCAATCTCCTCGGCGCTAAAGCCGACCTCGGCCATGGCGTCCTCGATGGGCAGGCGGCGCACGATATAGCAATGGTGCACCTTCTGGTTGCGCGCGAAGTCCTCGGGGATGGTCTGCGCCGTAATGTCCTCCAACACGACGCCCGCGCGTGCGAGCTTGCGCGTTTCGGGGCGGAAGCCGCGCAGGTTGCAGCTAAAGATGGCATGACCGCCCTGCGCGAGCAGGCGCGATACGCCGGCCAAAAGCTCGACATGGTCGCGCTGGACATCCCAAGTGCGACGGCCCATCTTGGACGAGTTCGAGAACGTGGGCGGGTCGACAAAGATCAAGTCCCAGCGGTTGCGCGTCTGGCGCTGGTCACGAATCCAGGCGAGCACGTCGTCGCGCACAAAGTGATGCTGCGGCCCCACAAAGCCGTTTTGGCGCATGTTGCGCTCGGCCCAGTCCAGATAGGTGTTGGAAAGGTCGACCGTCACGGTCTCCTCGACGCCGCCATCGGCCGCGTAGCAGGTGGCAGTGCCGGTGTAGGCAAACAGGTTGAGGAAGCGGCGCGCCTGCTTGGCGTGCTCGCGCACCAGGTTGCGGGTGACGCGGTGATCCAGGAAGATGCCCACATCCAGATAATCGTCAAAGTTGACGGCAAAGGTGAGTCCACCCTCTTCGATGAGCGGCAGACGACGGCGTGCGATGTTGGCGCGCTCGCCCGATCCGCCCTTGCCGGCGCCCTGCTTGCCGTACTGCGAGCCGCCACGCGAGCGCATGCGGGCCTTGGCGTGCACATGCTCGGCCGGAACATCCAGGATGCGCGGCGCGATGGCCAAGATGTCGAGCATGCGGGCCTGGGCCAGCGCGGGGTCGATGGTCTTGGGCGCGGCGTATTCGGCGATGACGAGCCAGCGGCCCGGCGTCTGCGGGCAGCCCTCGTACAGGTCGATGGCGGCGGAGTAGTCGGGCAGGTCGGCATCGTAGACGCGGTAGCAGCTCAC
>CAUBTS010000076.1 GCA_958438955.1 uncultured Collinsella sp. | reverse complement strand
GTTAAACGGGCGCTAGGGCGCCGCCCTTACACCAACATTTTCGACGCGATCGATCTTGCGCCAGCCGCCTCCGCTTTGTCTCAATCTGTAACAGTTAGAGACCAAATTCCCCGCTACGTGTTACAGATCGAGACATTAGATTGGCGGCCGAGCAGTTCATCTCAATCTGTAACATCTAGAGCCGTTTTGGGCAGCTTGGTGTTACAGATTGAGATCTTGCAAAAGCCGAGAATGGGCGTTGTCGCCAAAACCTAACGCTTGCGACGCTTGGTCGCGGCGATGCCGGCCGCGGCAACGGTTGCGCCGGCGATGCCCAAGGCGGCGACCGTCATCGCGGTGGAGTCACCCGTGCTGGCGAGCTCCGTGCCGCCGGACTTCTTGCCGTTCTCGCCCTTACCCTTGGACTTGTTCGTCGTCACCGTGGTCGTCGTCGAAGTCGAACCGCCCGCAGGTACCCCGGTGCCGCCAGAGCCATCCGCACCGCCGCCCTGCTCGCCGTCGCCAGGCGTCGGCTCGGGCTCTGGCTTCAGACCGGGATCGGGCGTCGGATCAGGCGCCGCCTCATCGGTCACCGTAATCGTAATGTTCAGACGCTCGGAATACTCGCTGTACGACATGCCAGGGCGCTGTGCCGCAATACGCACATACATGTTGCTATCGAGCGCAATAGGCTCGGTGTACTTTACGCGGCCTTCGTCACGGCAGGGGCAGGTGTCGTTGGTGGTGTACCAAATCGTCGTGCCATCCTCGGCCGAAAGCTCCAGCTTCGTGCCCTTGGGCACCGTAATGTAGTTCTCCTTGGGCGACCATGCACCAAACGTCGTCGCACCAATCGTCGCCACCGGTCGCGCCGGTCGCACTGCCTCGGCAGACACGCGAACGTCGACCTGCTTGGACAGCGCCGTGTCATCCACCGTCGCCGTCAACGTCGTCAAACCGGGCAGAGCACCATGCAGCACAAACGTCGCCGCACCGTCCTCGCCCGTCACGGCCTGGGTGGCATCGACAGAGCAGATAGCCGAGGACTCCAGCCCAACACTAACCTTGGCGCCCGCAAACGGCTTGCCCGCCTTATCGGTCACGTGCGCCACCAGCTCAAAGTCACTGCCATCAAGCATGGTCACGGCCTGCTCCACGTTGAGTTTGAGCTTGTCGGCACGAACGCCCACGACAAGCTCGCCACTTGCCCAGCGCGCCATGGCCGTGCCGGCGTAGTTGCGAGCACCGTCGAGCTCAAACGCCACCGTCGAGCCCGCCTCACGCGCATCGGCATAGCGAATACGCAGCACGCGCGATAGCGGCTTGCCATTGGGATCGTCCTGTTTGTCGAGCCACGTATACGTCACGTCGCCTAAGCCCTGCGCGCACAATGCGACCAGGGCATCGTCGCTCGCATCCATATACTGCGCAAACTCAACCTCGATGCAATCGGTATAGGCATGGGCCGAAGCCACCTCGGGTGCCGCCGTCGACACCAAGCCAATGTTCACCTCAGTCTGAATCGGCGGCACGCGCAGCCAAGCCGAACGCGCCTCTTCATACCTGTCCTTGGTCACGCGCACCTGATACCAGCCGGTCGGCGTATTCCAGTTGTATGCACCGTCCGCACCCGTTGCAAGCGGATTGTCCTGCTCATACTCCTCGGCATCCCAACGCACTGCATTGGTGCCGGCTGCATCGTCGGCGCTCCACAGCTCAACCGTCGCGCCTTCAACCGTATTGGACAGCAGGCCCTCGTACACCACGCCCGCAGGGTCGGGTGCAGCCTTGGCAGCCACATTGCGGTAACGCGCCTCGAAGATCGACTGCATCTTCTCGTCCGAGATCAAGCCGTCCTTGTTGGCCTTGTAGACCTCGGCATCGGTCAGCTCGCCCCAGTTGACCGTAATGCGATTCTGGCACGCGCGCTCCACCTGCTCGCAGGCAACATCGTAGGCGCATTCGGCATTGGTCAGCTTAATCGCGCGCTCCGAACCTACGCTGGTCGAAGCCGCATCATAGGCAGCGCCCACCACGGTACCCGCCGAACCGGCCGTCAGCACGCCGGCGATTGTCATAATAGAGCCCACTGCCACATCGGTGCTATCGTGGCAGAGCTGGCGATACAGCAGATCCTCAAACGCACGCGCCTTCTCCATGGCGTCACGCAGCGCGTAAATGCACTTCCAGTCGTCCTCGGTCTTCTCGGGCTTGGCAAGCAAGCGCGTATGCTGAAGCTCATAGCCCTCGCGCTCGCCCTTCACCTTCTGCATGCGGACGTTCACGTTCTCCCAGTTCTTGCTGGCATCGTTCACGCCGTAAATGCCGGTAAAGATGCCGATGCCCTGGGTCGCCGCGGGAAACGCCTGGCCGGCCGCCTTCCACGCGTCGGTCTTAAAGACCTGTCCGAACATCTCGCACTCGATCTTATAGCTCTTGAGCGAACGGATCGTGCGGATGAGCTTCATATGGGCGCTCACGTCGCCGTTGAGCTTCCAGGCCATGAGCCATCCGCGCACCTTGGAGTTGTTGAGGCTATGGACCACATTCCAGTTGTCGTACAGGTTGTCCAGAATGTCGCACTGCATGGCGATCGAGTTAAACAGAAGCGCCTGGTTCTTGTTGTTATTGGAGTTCTCGATAAACTCCGACTCGATATAGGCCGTCTGCTCGCCATCGGGCGCGGCGACCTTAAAGCCCTTGACGGTATCGTCGTCAGCCGCCTTGTAGCTCAGCGAGCTGCCGAGCACCTGGCCCAAATCGTTAAACCCGCTCGTCGACTGGCCGTTGTACTCGCTGGCCTTAATGCCCGCACACTTGTTGAGCGCCGCAGCGGTTGCGTCATTCCAGCTTCCGTATTGGTTGAGCTGGCCGATACCCATCGACTGGCCCACCAGATCCTCGGCCTGCTGGGCAATAAACTCCGCTCGCGATGCATGGTCGACGAGCTCCTTGATGGCGGCCGCATCCGCAGCGTTCGCGCCCTGGGCCGCCGCGAGTTCCTGATACCAATCCTCGCTGGTGCCGTAAGCATCCTCAAAGATCATCTTGTCCACATTGACGCCATAGCTGTCGCCCTGCTGGGTCAGCAGCGCCGACGACCCGCCGACCGCGGCCTTGAGCTCAGCCGCAAACTGCGCGGCCTCGTCGTTGCCAGCACCATCACCCTCGCCGTCGCTGGCGGCAGGGGCGCGACGAGCCTTACGCGCAGCTCCACCTTGGGCTTCGTCCTCTTTACCGTCCTTGTCCTCTTCGGCAAACGCATCGGCGACCATCTGGTCAATCGCGTCGTTAAAGGCCTCGTCGACATCATTAAACGAGTTATCCATCATATACTCGTGCCACTGCTGCACGGCATTCGAGAACTCCTGCTGGCGCTCCTCGGCCGCGGCGGAATGCTTTTTGGCCGAAGCTTTGGCGTCAAAACTCAGCATGGTCATAAGCTGGGCATTGGAGATGCGGTAGGTCTGCGGCATAAAGATTTGCTCAAAGTTGCCGCAGTTCACATAGGTCGAGTCATTCGCCTTGTTAAACTCATTAAGCAGCTTAAGGTAACCCTCGTCCACATACTCCGCCGCATAGCGCACGCGGGTGCCCTCGCGCGACTTTTGAGTCAGAGGAATCGTCACCGTCTTGCCATCCACGCAGTCCACGTACAGGTCGAGCGTGTCGGCGGCCTCTTCGTTTCCCACCTCGAGCGTGATGTCAAAGGTCCAGTAGGCATTCTTCTTTTGTGGCAGATGATGGAAGGTCCACAGGCCCTTGCCGGTGTCCTTGCCGTCCTTGACCAGGTTTTGCGTACCGCCACGATACGTCACATCAAAGTTCCAGACCGAAGCACCCGGAACATAGCGCACATAATTGCGAGCCGTCACCTCTGCGGCAGCGGCGGCGGCATCGGTCGAGCCCACGCGCGCTTCGAGCGTCACACGCTCGGCGGCAAGCGTATCCTGCGGCAGTTCGTATTCAATCTTGGCACGGCCGAGTTTATTGGTCTTGCCGGTGTACTTTGCAGCCGACGAGCCCGTCCCCACGGTGAGCTGCACGCTCTTGCCCGGCGCTGCATAAACGTAGGCCACATTGCCCAGCAGGCTGTGAACGTCGGTGTTGTCGACCTCGATGCGCGATCCGCTAACCTCAAGCGTGGTGCTTCCCAGCGGCAATGTCACCTCGCCCAGCGTAATAAGCGGCGAGACGGCATAGATGCCCGCGGCCTTAGGCTTAAAGCGCACAAACACATCGGCGCCCGCACTCTTCTTCATATCGAGAACGAGGTTGTCGCCCTCCCAAGTTGTGGCAGCCCACATGGCATCGGAGCTGGCGCCGGCTTCGCGAGCGCCTGCGGACACATCCTCGACGGCATCCTTGGCCAGAGGAATCTCAATCTTGGCAGCCTGGCTGTCCTTGAGCTCGTAATGAATGCGCAGCTCGGTCTCCGCGCCAACGACCGCGGACGAATCAGCGATAACCGAGCCCGCCGTCAGCCCGCGCTCGGCACGATACGTCTCCACGTCAAACGTGGGGACGTCGAGCGTCACGTCGAGCTGTTTGCCGTCCTCAATCTTCACCTGCTTTTGCGCGATATGCTTACCCACGGTCAGCCCTAGGCGGCTAAACGTGGAATAGCTCGTCGCTTGGATGTCGTAGCTCGTCTTGTTAAAGGCGACGATGGTGTACGAACCGGCCTTAAGGCGCGGCGTCTCGGCCTTCATGATAGGCGTGGTGCCATCGTCTTCGTAACCCATCAGATAGGTGACGCCGTCGGCAACTAGCTTGCCGTCGGACGTACGGAACACCAGCACGCGGTTGGCGCCCTGGTAGTCGCCCTTGGTCGTGACCGTCGCCGTGCCCCAGGGTTTCAAGTCGATATCGACCTTGCCGGCCGAAGGCTTCACCGTCGCCGTCGCCCCACCCAGCTTGAGGCTGTCTTTGGGCTCGAGCGTTATCTCCAGATCCTGGTCTGCATCGGCAATGGCCTGCGACACCACGAGCGCTGTACCCTGGATACGGTAGTCGTTTTCCTTGTCGCCCTTGGCAGGCTTAAGCGTCTTGCCGCCGCTCTTCACCGTCAGATCGATGTTATCGAGACTATCGAGCTCAATGCGTTCGGTCTTATCCTGGCCTGCGACCGGTTCGAGATAGGCCACATTAAGTTCAATCGCGCGCGAAGCCGGAATCTTGGTAAAGTCCTCAGCCTTAATCTCTCCGATATTCCATGTGCCCGTCATCTGGTCGCCCGGGCGCGCCAGCACCATGTCATAGTAACCGCTGAGCGAAATGCGCAGGGTGGCTGCTGTCTTGGAGAGAGCGTCCGCTGTAAAGCTGCCGTCATCGCCAACCGCCAGCGGCGTGGACTGCCCCGCCTGCACGAGTGTAGCCGTCGCGCTCTGGGGAAGTTTGCCCGTCACCTGGGCCGCCTCGCCCATCCACTCAAACGTGTAGGCAGGCTTCGAGGAATCGACGGAGTCCTTGCGATCGGCCACGGCATCGGCAAGCTTTTTGACCATCGAGGGGTTGCCAGCCGAATCGGTCGCATAGGCATAGATGGTCTGGCCTTCACCAAAGGGAATCGCATACGTTACGCCATCGATTGTCACGCGCTCATTATAGTCGCCCGGATAGCCCGCCTCACCAAACTGAAGATCGGGGTTCATCACGCGCAGGGCAACGGCATTATGGTTCGTCTCGTTTCCGTATCTCGTGTTCTCAAAAGCTCCCCACTCTATCATTTCCACGCTTTTGGGTAGCACAATCTCTTTGCCGGCAATCGCAGGATCAAGAGAGGCGAACGCGAGCGCCCCGATAGATTTGACACCATCGCCAATCGTCACCGACGACACATGCGAGCACCCGTCAAAGGCATAGCGCTCAATCCGCTCCACCGTGCCCGGCACGTTGATCTGCGTAAAGGTGAGTACCGTTGTGTCCGAGACATAGAACTGCGGTACGCCGCAATTGGCGAAGGCGCGATAGTCGATAGTCTTAACCGAAGGCGGCAGCGTTGCCACCACATTGTCGTCAAGTTGTTCGCAGCCCTCAAAGGCCTGCTCGGGAATCGTGGTAAAGGCCGCGTTGTTGGGCCAGGTCACCGTGTGAAGTGTCTTGCTTCCGGTAAACGCATTCCAGCCCAGTTCCTCAACCGAATCGGGCAGTGCGATTTCCTTGATGCTGCTGCCGCCCAAACCGCCCACAGAGCGGATATGCGAATCGGGGGCAAACGTAATTGATGTGAGCGCAACGTTTCCCATGCCCTTAAGACTCACGACATTTTTGCCGTCGATGGTCGAGGGCACCTCCAACGTGGTAATGCCCGCGTCGCCATACTCGATAGAAATTTCGTTGGTGAGGTTATCGATCGAGAAGTAGTACTGCGCGGGGGTCTGCTCGCCGGCCACGTAGCCATCGTCGTATTCACCCTTTACGCCCGTAGTGCCCTTCGAGGTTGCCCAGAGTCCAAGTTCCTCGTTCCAGGTTGCCTCGGCACCGGAAGCCTCCTCTTGCTTCTGCTGCTCGGCGAGTTCCTTGCCCTCGACAAGATCAGTGGCGAGCGTACCCGCAGGTGTGCTCTCGGTCTGCCCGGCGCCCGTTAGGCCCGCCGCCGATGCAATCTCGGAGGGCGGGGGCGTAGGGGTATCACCGCTATCGAGCACTGTGGGGTCGGCGGCGCCGGCATCGGGCGCGGGGTCGGCGGAAGCAGAGTCTGACGTTTGGGCGTCAGCCGAATCGGCGGGAGCGGCGTCGGCTGCTTGGCCGTCATCCGTCTGCACAAAAGTGCCGTCGGTGTTGAGGGCCTCAGCAAACGCGCCCGCGGGAAACGAACCCGTCACCATCGCGAGGGTCACCGTGGCAACCGTCAGCCGTCGGCAAAGCGCTCGAGCAGTAGTCCACCTCATGGTCGTTCCTTTCCTGCAAACCAAAAGTCATCCAGCGTAATCGTTGTTCAAAAACAAAGCGAACGGTAGGTTCATATATGCGAATCTACCGTTCTACCTGCGCAAACCACCGCAAAGGGAACAGGCACCTTTGCGGTGGTTCTGGACTCGGCCGGCCGGTTTGTCTCGATCTGTAACGGTAAGAGGCCGAATTTCTCGCTAGGCGTTACAGATTGAGACGTTATGTTGGCCACCCGCCGGTTCATCTCAATCTGTAACAGATAGAGCCGTTTCTGCTGGCTAGGTGTTACAGATTGAGATCTTGCTGAGGTGGAAACGAGGGCCTCCGCCGAAACCTAGTTCTCGCGGCGCTTTGAGGCGATGCCGATGGCTGCTGCGATGGCGCCGGCGAGGCTCATGGCCGCGGCGACAAGTCCGGTGCTGTCACCCGTTGCGGCGAGGGTGGCATCGCTGGTCTTGGCAGCGGGCTTGACGGCCGGAGTCTTGGTGGTCGAGACGGTCGTAGTAATCGTGGCGGTCGTTGGCGCCTGACCCGGCTTGGTCTCGGGCTTGGTCTCGGGCTCGGGCGTCGGCTTGGGGTCCGGCGTCGGCGTCGGCATTGCTTCAGGCGTCATCGTAAGATTGGTATAGACCCACATGGTGGTCGTCTTACCGTCTCTATCGAGATTCTCCGCATCGGATTCGTTCCACCAGTAGCCATAAGTCTTGCCGTTAATTGTGACCCTAGTGTCACGAGTAAAGTAGAAACCCTCATGCGACTTGAGATAAAAACCGTAGCTGTAGGTCTTCCCAGCCTCAAACGTATCAATGTGGTTCTCGATATTTTGATCCCAGAACCATGCCGAGTTCATTCCAGCGCCATCCTCAGAATTCCAGAACTCGCACTGATACCAATAACGAGTGTCGTCAGACGTAGCGCCCGTGAACACCGGCTTATCGCCGTCTTTGAACGTGACGGTAGCGCCATTAATCACGACCGTGTCGATTGCTTGCCACACAAGAGCCTTTTCGCAGGTAAACGATGTGGTCGGCGCAAGGAACAGACCACCTTCGACTTTCTGAACACTCATGGCGTTAAGTGGCTCGCCATTGATTGCCACAGTGCAGCCGTTGGCAAACTCATACCCGTTCTTTTGGCGTAGCATGACAGAATGCATGTAGTGCTTGCCTTCTTCGAACTTGTCGATTCGCTTCATGCCCGGTGTGTACATGCCCTTGTCGGAATACCAGAAGGCGACGGGACGAAGATCCGTGGGGTCGCTGTTGTCCATCTCCTCCCAGCACTCGTAAGCAATTTCATACTTGTCGTAATCTGCGTATGGTACATGAGTGGTTGGAGCGGGAGTATCCCCAGCGCGATAGCCGATATATCCTGAACCCAAATCAACGCCATTGATTGCCTGTCCATGAGCAGCTAGCTTTACCACGGTGTTGAAGTTGTAGCGCAGGTAGTAATCGGTCCTTGTTTCATGGACAACGATTTGAGCTGGTTTATCGGAGGTGCTATCAGGATCGCCGATGAGGATGCCGTCATTATAGTCGGTGCCGTCGAACGTCAACGTTGAAGTAAACGGCACATCCTCGTTGCGGATGAGTGCATAGTTTCCGTCTACAAAGTCGCCACCCGTCAGGGTCAGCGTCGCGCGCATCTGCCCTTCATATGGCGCAATGGAAATCGTCACGTTCGATTGAGACTGATCGGCGACTTCAACAAGCGCGCCAGTAGCGGCATCTGCCTTGTAATACTTAGTTTCGGATGCGTTTGATAGCTTATCCGCCACCTCATCTGGGACCGGTCCAAAATCCCATGAGAAACTACCGCCTCCGGTAAGAGAAATCTCGGGTGGAAGCTCGCATTCCCTGTAGTAGGATTCGACGTTCGTGTCGATTGTCACGCCACCCCCACCCGTCACGTCGGTCACACCGCAGGGCATAATGGCGTTGTCTGCCGGCATGGCGGCGTTGTTGCTGGAAGCGTTTTGCTCGGCGGGCATTGCATCGCCAGCCCCTTCGACGGTGTCAGCCAAAGATACCTGCTGAGTATCGGCCTCGTTCTGAGTTGCCGGAGCAGCCTCGGTTGTCGGTGTTGTCGCCGCATTCGCATCCACCGTAGCCGCCGGCGCCGCAGGAGCCGCAGCGACCTCACCCGTCGTAGCAGCAGAATCCGCACATTCGGTCGCAAGCGCCACACTCGGCAGTAACAGCTGGCCGACCATGAGCGCGCACGCACCGACGCTGGCGACCCTCACACCCGCGCAACGCCAAGTACCGTGAACGAGCGAGCAAGCGCGCTCGCGCTGCGTCTGCTTGGCAAAATGTTGTCCTTGCATGTCGTCCTCCTTCATCGAGGTTTGTTTCCATGACATCACAGTGCGGCAAACCGGGCGCCACGCCTAGGTTCGTACATGCGAACCCGCGTCCCTACCTGCGCAAACGCAAAAGCCGCCACGCGGGGACGCAAATCCCTGCGCGGCGGCTCAATCAAGCGCACCGAGGTTTTATGCCCTGCATGCCCTAGGCAAAATTGCTATTCCTCGCGACGACGCGCGGCGGCGATGCCGGCGGCTGCAACCGTGGCACCAGCGACGCTCATGGCGGCAACACTCAACGCGGCGCTATCGCCCGTGGCCGCGAGAGTAGAGGCCGTCGCCTTCGAAGCCGTGACGGACACCTTGGCGGCAGCAGGCTTTACATTCACGGCCGAACCAGTCTGTGTCGAAGTTTGGGTCGTCGCCCCCGTCGTGCCCGTCGAGCCCTCGCCTCCCGGCTGCGGCTTGGGAGTCGGTGCCGGATCGGGAGCAGGCGTAGCACCTCCGTCGAATACGATATGCGCGACCTTGGCGATCTTGTCCGCATCGCGATCGGCCCTCAAAACGCCTTCGCCGGGCTCACCAATCGTCTGTCCCCAAAAATCAGAATATTCAAATCGGTTGCCCAGCGCCATGGGACGGGCACCCAGCTTTTGGTAGTCACGCACCACGCCGTTGACGGGAAGCACGATCTTCCCTCCCTCGCCGATAACGA
>CAUBTS010000075.1 GCA_958438955.1 uncultured Collinsella sp. | reverse complement strand
TCATCATCGGGGTTGGGTGCATCGAACTCGAGCTTGGTGGCCAGGTAGATGTGAATGATCTCGTCACAGAAGCCACAGGACGTGACAATCGACGTCAAAAAGCGAATGCGACCAGCCCTAAAGCCCGTCTCCTCATGCAGCTCGCGCTTGGCGCAATCGAGCGGGTCCTCGCCTGGATCGAGCTTGCCGGCGGGAATCTCGACCGTCACGCGGTCGATGGCGGTGCGGTACTGACGCACCAGTACGATCTTGCCGCTCTCGGTCAGTGCCACAACAGCCGCCGCACCCGGATGGCGAACGATATCGCGGGCGCTGCGGCGACCGTTGGGCAGCTCAACCTCAAGACGGTGGACGTCGAGGATCTTGCCCTTCCAGGCGCACTCCTCCGAAAGAATCTTCTCGTGCAGCTCGGCATCGTGCGGGTCGTCATCGCCCAGCACCAGCGCCGGCTCGTCAGCGACCTCGCCACCAGGCTCGCCCTCGGCGTGCCCATACACGCGGCTGTCCTCTTCGACGATCTGCGCGTCCACGAGCTCTTCGTTCTTCTCGTCCATCCGTCTCATTCCTCTCGGATTTTAGGCATCCCAGGCGTCGCGGCCGCGCAGCGCGCGCAGGCCGATGTCGTGACGCAGGGTCTTGCCCTCAAAATCAATCTTCTCGCAGGCCTCGTAGGCAAGGTTGCGAGCGTTCTCGAACGTGTCGCCCAGAGCGGTCACGGCAAGCACGCGGCCACCATTGGTCACGAGCTGGCCGTCCACCACGGCAGTGCCCGCGTGGTACACGGTCACGTTCTCCATGGCCTCGGCATCCTCAATACCGGTGATGACCTTGCCCTTCTCATAGCTGCCGGGATAGCCCGCGCTCGTCAGGACAACGGCCACGGCCCACTCGTCGCGCCAGTCGAGTTCAATCTGGTCGAGCTCGCAGTTGGCACAAGCCAGCATGACCTCGACCAGGTCGTTCTTAAGGCGCGGCAGCACGACCTGCGTCTCGGGGTCGCCAAAGCGAGCATTGAACTCCAGCACCTTGGGGCCGGCGGGAGTGAGCATAAAGCCGCCGTACAGGCAGCCGCGGTAGTCGATGCCCTCGGCAGCGAGCTCGGCCACGGTCTGCTCCATGACTTTCACCATGGTGGCGTGCTCCTCGTCGGTCACGATGGGTACCGGGCTGTAAACGCCCATGCCACCGGTGTTGGGACCCTTGTCGCCCTCGAGCGCACGCTTGTGGTCCTGCGAAGTGGCCATGGGGCGCACGGTCTTGCCATCGGTAAAGGCCAGCAGCGAGCACTCGGGGCCGGTCAGCATCTCCTCGATGACCACGGTATTGCCGGCATCGCCAAAGGTGCCGCCAAAACACTCGCGCACGGCCTCTTCGGCCTGCTCGAGCTCAGTCGCCACGATAACGCCCTTGCCTGCGGCCAGGCCGTCAGCCTTGACGACCAGCGGAGCGCCCTGCTCACGCACATAGGCAAGAGCCGAAGCCTCGTCGGTAAACGAGCCGTAGGCTGCCGTCGGGATACCGGCGCGCTCCATGAGCTGCTTGGAGAACAGCTTGGAGCCCTCCATCTGGGCGCCCTCGGCACCCGGGCCAAAGCAGGGAATACCCGCCGCGCGCACGGCGTCGGCCACGCCCGCCACGAGCGGAGCCTCGGGGCCAATCACCACGAGTCCGCATCCGTGGCTCTGCGCAAACGCCGCCACGGCCGCAGGATCGCAGTCGTCGAGAACAACGTTCTCGCCGCAGCTCGCAGTGCCGCCGTTACCCGGCGCGATGTAGAGCTTGCCGGCGCGCGGTGATGCTGCGAGCTTAGCTGCCAAAGCATGCTCGCGGCCGCCGCTGCCCAACAACAGGATGTCGATGGTTTGAGTGTCCGCCTTCAAGGGTGCCTCCTCTATGGATGAACGGCCCGCTCCGCGCGAGCCCTTTGCAAGCAAATATACCCCTCGGCCGCCCGTCCGGGCTGCAAAGGGGTATATCGCAATAACCAAATAGTCCCGATTACTTCCAGAATCGGTTGATGATCTGCTCGCGACCAGCGCCAACGCCAATGAACGTCACGCGGGTGTGTGCCAGATCCTCGATAAACGCCACGTAGTCCTGAGCCTCCTGCGGCAGCTCCTCAAAGCTGCGGCAGCCGGTGATATCGCACTTCCAACCAGGAAGCTCCTCGTAGATGGGCTTGGCGTGCTCAAAGCGAACCTGATGCTCGGGCACGCTGGTATAGCGCTCGCCATCGACGTCGTAGGCCACGCACACCTTGATGGTGTCGAAAGCCGAAAGCACGTCGAGCTTGGTCATGGCGATATCGGTGAGGCCGTTGACGCGCGAGGCGTAGTTGGCGATGGGGCCGTCGAACCAGCCGCAGCGACGACGACGACCGGTGGTCACGCCGTACTCGTAGCCCTCCTCGGTCAGCGTGTGACCGGCCTCGGACTCATAGGAAAGCTCGGTGGGCATGGGGCCCGAACCGACGCGGGTGATATAGGCCTTCATGACGCCCAGCACGCGGTCGACATTCTTCATACCGACGCCGGATCCGGTGATGGCACCGCCGGCGGTGCAGTTGGAGGACGTCACGTACGGATAGGTGCCGTGGTCGATGTCGAGCAGCGTCGCCTGGGCGCCCTCAAACAGCAGGTCCTTGCCCTCGTCGATCATGTTGTTGAGCAGCAGGCTCGTCTCGGTGATGTAGGGACGCAGGCGCTCGGCCATCGGCAGGTACTCGTCGCAAATCTGGTCCACGGTGTAGGTGGGCAGGTTGTAGATGAGCTCGAGCTCGGGGTTCACGCGGGCGAGAGCGGTCTCCAGCTTGTCGCGGAACAGCGCCTCGTCCAGCATGTCCTGCATGCGCAGGCCGATGCGAGCCATCTTGTCCTGATAGCACGGACCGATGCCGCGCTTGGTGGTACCGATGTTCTTCTTGCCGAGCTTCTGCTCAAAGGCGCCATCCAGATCGATGTGGTACGGCATGATGACATGCGCGTTGCCGCTAATCTTGAGGTTCTTGGTGGTGATGCCGTCGGCCTCGAACATATCGATCTCCTCAAGGACAACCTTGGGGTTGACGACGCAGCCGTTACCGATCACCGACACGTGGTCGGAATACATGATGCCGGAGGGCACCTGGTGCAGGCCGTACTTCTTGCCGTTGACGACGATGGTGTGACCGGCGTTGTTGCCGCCCGAGTAGCGCACGACGGCATCGAAGTCGCCGGCGACCAGGTCGCAAATCTTACCCTTGCCCTCATCGCCCCACTGGGCACCGACCAAAACGGTTGACGGCATGTTTACTCCTTACATTCATGGACTGTCTACGCGCCACGCCGGCACGCAGAAGCACAAAACATTCCCAGTATACCCGTGCAACGGGCACCTGTCCTACTCCTCGGCATGTGCCCCATCAAGCTCATAGAACTTGGTGGATGCCGGCAGGAACATCAGGTCGACGTCGCCGATCGGGCCCGAACGGTTCTTGGCCACGACGATACGCGTAACGCCCTCGTCGGGTCGATCGTCGCGCGAGGCTTCGGCCTCGTCGGCGGAGCGGTCCAAGAACATAACGATATCGGCGTCCTGTTCGATGGAGCCCGATTCACGAAGGTCGGAAAGCTGTGGGCGCTTGCCGGTACGGGATTCGACCTGACGCGAGAGCTGTGACAGCGCGATGAGCGGGATCTTGAGCTCCTTGGCCATGATCTTCAAACCACGCGACATCTCCGAGACCTCGACGGTACGGCTCTCGGAGCGGCGTCCCGGCGGAGGACTCACCAGCTGCAGGTAGTCCAAGATGATGATTGCCTTCTCCTTGTTATGGAGCATACGGCGGCTCTTGGCACGAATCTCGGTCACTGTGGTGCCGGGCGTATCGTCAATCAGAATATCGAGCTTAGACAAGGTCTGCGTGGCCTCGTTGATATTGGCCCACTGCTCGGGGCTAATGCGGCCCATGCGGAAGTCACTGATCGAGATCATGGCGTAGGCGCAAATCAGACGCTGGGCAATTTCTTTGCCCGACATCTCCAGCGAGAAGAAGCCGACGGTATAACCAGCAGCGGCAGCGTTGAGCGCCAGATTCAGGGCGAACGACGTCTTACCCACGGCAGGACGGGCGCCGATGATGATGAGCTGGCCCTCGCGAAAACCCATGAGCATGCGGTCGAGCGACGGGAAGCCCGTGGGCACGCCCGCGGCCTGGCCACCGGCCTGGCACACTTCCTCGGCCTCGTTATAGGCCTCGACCATAAACTCGGTCAGCGTCTTGTAGCTCGACTTGACCTCGCGCGCCGTAACCTTGAGCAGCTTGCTCTCGGCTAGCTCGACAACCTCTTTGGTGTCGGTGGGGGCGTTATATGCCAGCGCGTTGATCTCGTTAGTGGCGCCGATCAGCTCGCGCAGCATCGAGTCGCGTCGAACGATGGCGGCATGGTGCTGCCAGTTGACGAGCGACAGGGTCTGACCCATCAACTCCAAAATGTACGCTTCGCCGCCCACGGCATCGAGCTTGTTGATGCTTCGCAGGTAATCGATCAGCGAGATGGAGTCGATGGGAATGCGGCTGTTGTACATATCGACCATCGCAGTATAGATGGTCTTATGAATGGGCCGGTAGAAGTCATCGGGCTGCAGCTCGACCTGGGCCTCTTCGACCACCTCGGGCGATAGCAGCATAGCGGCCAGTACATTGGCCTCTGCATCTTGGTTTTGGGGAAGACCCAACTTTGAGCCGCGGTCCTCGACCGTCAGCCCGGTCTCCCTATCGTCATATGCCATGAGCATCCTCATTCATATCGCTTGCGAGCATCCATAGTATCAGCCACGGTCCCAAAACGCGCCGCGCGCCGCCAATCATCACCGAACCAAACGGATGAACGGTCCTGTATATAGGACTTCGACGCAACGTTCACCATGACACTCACTCAGCGCAAAAAGCAAAAGGGCGCCCTGGTTTCCCAGAGCGCCCTTCTTAGAACAAGATTGTTGCGTTGCAGCAAATGCTACTCGGCAGCAGCCTCAGTCTCGACCTCGGCGGTCTCGGCCTCGGCGACCTCAGCGGCCTCCTCGACCTCAGCCTCGGCAGCGAGCTCCTCGGCGGTAACGCCGACGAGAACGACAACCTCGGCCTTGATCTCGCGGTACAGCGAGATGGCAACGGTGTGGGCACCGGCAACCTTGATGGGCTTACCGAGCTCGACGCGCTTGCGGTCGATGTCCATACCGAGCTGAGCCTTGATGGCGTCAGCGATCATAGCGGCGGTAACGGAGCCAAAGAGGATGCCCTCGTCGCCGACCTTGACGTCAACGGTGACCGTCTTGCCCTCGAAGGCAGCCTTGGTCTCGTTGGCAGTAGCCAGACGGACGGCCTCGCGCTTGGCGATGTTGTTGCGACGCTCGTCAAGCTGCTTGAGGTTGCCCTTGGTGGCGGCAACAGCGAGCTTCTTGGGGAACAGGAAGTTCTCAGCGTAACCCTGAGCGACCTCTACGACGTCACCCTCGCCGCCCTTGCCCTTGATCTCATCGAGAAGAATAACCTTCATGATGTGTCTCCCTTCTTAGCCGCGGTCGCGGTTGCCACGAGAGGAAACCACGGGGACGGTGTACGGCAGGAGAGCCATCTCGCGGGCGCGCTTGATGGCGTTGGCGATGTCATGCTGATGCTGCGTGCAAGCGCCAGTGACGCGACGGGGCTTGATCTTGCCACGGTCGGTCATGTACTTACGGAGAAGCTGAGTGTCCTTATAGTCGATGAACTCAGTGTTCTCCTTGCAGAACTGGCAGTACTTACGACGCGGCTGACGTGCAGAAAAATCATTAGCCATGTCAAAATACCTTTCATTTGGCAACTTCGGCGAACCGAAGCCGCCTCTCACTCAAAAATAGGTGAACAACCCTTAGAACGGGATGTCCTCATCGTAGACGTCGACCGCGGGCGGCGTAGCCACCGGTGCGGCAGGACGTGCTGCGGGCGCGGAAGCTGCGGGGGCGTAACCGCCCTGATCGTAGCCACCCTGGCCACCACGGGAGCTCATAAACTCGATCTCATCGACGATGACCTCAAGTTTGCTCCGGCGCTGGCCGTCGCGCTCCCAAGAGCTGTAGCGCAGCTTGCCCTCGATCGCGACCTTGTTTCCCTTTGCCAGGAAACGGCTCACGGCCTCGGCGCGGGTGCCGAACATGGTGCAGTCGACAAAGTTGGGATAGTCCTCCCACTCGCCAGTCTGCGCGTTGCGGCGACGATCGTTCACGGCGACGCCAAAGGACAGAACCTGGGTTCCGCCGGCGGTGGCGCGCAGCTCGGGATCGCGGGTGAGGTTACCGGTGATGTTCACTCGATTGATGCTCATAACTCACTACTTCCTCTTGGGGCACAAGCCCAGTCCAAAACGACAGTCTTACTCCTGGTCGTCGCGACGGACGATCATGTGGCGGACCACAGCGTCGGTGATGCGCAGGACGCGATCAAGCTCGGCGATCTGGGTAGGATCTGCGTGGAAGTTGATGAGGGTGTAGTCACCATCGGTGAGGTCGTTGATCTCGTAGGCGAGCTTGCGCTTGCCCCACTCGTCAACGGAGTCGACCTTGCCAGCGCCCTCAGCGATCGTGGTATCGATACGCTTCATAACAGCGAGACGAGTCTCGGGGTCGAGCGACGGGTCAACAAAGAACAGCAGTTCATAAGCCTTCATATTGTCACCTCCTCTGGGCAAATGTGGCTTCAGGTCGTGAAGGTGCGCCTGAAGCAGGAAAAGACTTGGTAATAATATCTTTCAACCTCCCAGGCCGCAAGAATATGCAGCTACAACCTCATGACCTCCACATATGCCCATACTCGCACGGTGTTTCATGCGCATTCCAACCAAATGCCGACCAAATGCTTGACGGATTTGTGGACAAGATACGGTGCCGCGGGGACAAGCTGAGCCAAGCCGCAGGTCAACGGGCACAAGGCTGTGGTCGCAAAATGCATACCAGTGGCCCACAGCACCAATCAAAGATTTTTAAATTCATTGCCAAGTCGCTTATGAATACCCTTTTTGAACAATTGAGTTGATCAACCACGCTGGTCGGAAGCCGTTTTTTGGCACCTCAAACCCCACTGCAACGCCAAGTGCGGCCAAGCGTTTTAAAAAATGCTAAGTTTTCGGCTTGCACCTTGCGATTCCTCGTGTATACTAACTTTCGCATTTAACGGAGAGTTGTCCGAGTGGCCGAAGGAGCACGATTGGAAATCGTGTAGGCGTCAAAAGCGTCTCCAGGGTTCAAATCCCTGACTCTCCGCCAGTTAATTCCAAAGCAGGCCTTTGAGCCTGCTTTGTTTTTACCCCACGCGGAGGGGTGGCAGAGTGGTTGAATGCGGCGGTCTCGAAAACCGTTTGGCCTGTATAAGGTCACGAGGGTTCGAATCCCTCCTCCTCCGCCATTTTGGTTGAGAAAGCTCCCAGATCGGGGGCTTTTTTCTTTTAAGTCCCTTACAAGCAAATACGGCGGAGGAGGAGGGATTCGAACCCGCCAGGGCGCAAAGCGTAAAGAAAACGCGCCAGTGGCGCGTTTTTAGCGCAGCGCGGTCGGCGTAAGCCGACCGGATAAATTTTGAGCAAAGCTCAAAATTTGGACATCCCTCCTATTCGACCACGCCCCCATCGCGTTCAGCATCAACCCGAATCCCCAAACATGGAACCTATGACCGTACCCAGTCCCGACCGTTTGCCGAGCAATAGGGTCGCAATCGGCGCCGAACATGTACTATGTACGGGCATTGTCTAAACCCGTAACTCAAAGGACCCCATCTTGCCCGTTGCCGCCGCTATGATCGTTACCGCACACGCCTCGGATGCCATGGTTGCCATCCCGTTTTGGCTCGAGATGTTCGCCGTCGTCGCGGCATCGATCTCGGGCGTGTTGGTCGCACGCGAGCACAAACTCGACCTGGTGGGCGCCGTCGCGCTCGCCGTGGTCTGTGGACTGGGCGGCGGTCTTTTGCGCGATATGACGCTGCAGGTGGGCAACGTCTACATCCTCAACCAACCGATGGCGCTCCCGCTCTCCATCGCCACCGCGGCCATCATCTACATCTTCCCGGCAATCGTCGACAAGCCCGAAAAGCTCATTCCCCTGCTCGATATCATCTCGGTGGGTATTTATGCGGCAACCGGCGCAGACAAGGCGCTGGTCTACGGCTTTGCGCCGGCGGTGTGCATCATGATGGGCTTTTTTACCGCGGTGGGCGGCGGCATGCTGCGAGATGGTTTTATGGGTGTGGTGCCGGGTATCTTCCAGCGCACCAACTTCTATGCCATCGCGGCCATCGCCGGATCGGCAAGCTATGTTTGCCTTGTCATGAGCGGCTTGGTCAGCAATGTCGTCGCACTGGTCGTTTGCGTCGTGGTGACCATGGGGCTACGCTGGCTGTCGCTGCGCTTTGATATCAAAAGCCCCACCGAGGATGACATCGCACGCTTTTTGCATCGCAAAAAGTAGGTAGCGCGGGCTCATCCTTCGAAATGCAACCGAGAGGTTCTTTTAGAGCGCCCACGCGTTGGGTACCCTGTTAGGTATATGCCGAGTATCTAACGAAGGATTCACTATGCCCTGTAATCAATTCCCGTCGACCCAGCGCCGTAAAGCGTGGGGCCGCATCACGATCTTATTCGCGCTCATCGCTCTAGCGGTCACCGCGCTTCCCACGGCGTCGTTCGCCGGCACGGACACCGCAGGCAACGTACTTGCGACCGACAATGACGCCAATTCGTCCGGCGTCGAAGGTGACCTGTACTGGGCAGGTCAGGCCCTCAACTTGAACGATGCGTCCATCGGCCGCGACATAATTGCAGCAGGCGAGAGCCTCTCCATCCGCGACTGCACGGTGGGCGGCGCCGTCCGCTTGGCGGCACGCACTATCGATATCGCCAAGACCACGGTTGATGGCAGCGTCACGGTCGTCGGTCAGCACGTTGTGCTCAATTCCGACAGCACCGCCAACTGTTTTTACGCGATAGGCGAGACGGTTGCCCTGCGCGGCTCTACCAAGTCGGCAGCGCTTGCGGGCGACACGGTGACCATCGATGGCACCGTCGAGGGCGATGTCGAGGTTTGGGCCGACAAGCTCATCCTGGGCAAGAACGCCCACATCACCGGCACCGTGAACGCGCACGTCTCCGAGGACCCCGAGCGTGCCGCAGGAGCCGAGGTAGGCGCGCTCAAGATCGACCGCACCGAGAACGAGGATACTTCCACCGTTAACGATGTCATCGGCGGTATCGTCGCCGCGGCACTCTCGACCTGCTTTGTCGCTCTGCTGCTCGAGCTCGTCTTTCCGCGCGCGACCGCCAGCGCCGCCGGCATGCTCCACCAGCGCCCCATACCCCTGTGGGTGAGCGGTCTTCTGGGCACGATTGCTATCGTCCCCGCCGTCCTACTGCTAATTATCTCTATCGCTGGCCTGTCGCTTGCCGGAGCCCTCTTGTGCGGCGTTATCGGCATCGCGTTGGTGTCGAGTGCCTTTGCGGGGTGCGCGATCTCCCGCATGGTCGGACACAACCAAAACCGCTACGCCATGGCAGCCGTGGGCGGCGTAATCGCAGGCGCCCTCACGGGGCTTCCCCTCGTAGGTGACTTCATCAGCGGCGTAGCCTTTGTCTTTATGCTCGGCTACGTTATCCAGATCATCTGGCGCAACGCCCACCTCAAGCCGCAGCAGCCGGCTAACATGCCAGGACTCCCCACCGCTTAGCCACCAACCACCACAAAGGTGCCAGGTTACTTTGCACCAACAAACGAAGCGGGGCACTCGGTCATGTCGACCGGGTGCCCCGCTTTTCTTGGAGGGTTCTCTAGTAACTTTTTCAAAACCAATGATCATCAGGTCGGTAGGCCTGTGCGTCACTCGCTACGGAGGCAGCACGCCATTAAGCAGGGGGGGCAATTATTTTTCACGACGACCGCCTCCCCGCTTGATGACGAGCGCGACAACAATAGC
>CAUBTS010000074.1 GCA_958438955.1 uncultured Collinsella sp. | reverse complement strand
GGTAAGAGCCAGTTGGCGTAGATGCCCATCCCGTACGCTAAAGACGCTACCAATGAAACGCTCTGCTCGCCGGGTAGTCCATGGTAGTACCCGGCCGCGTTCATATAGAGGCGCCCGTCCATCAGGTTGTCGATATGAACCTCCTTGGATGTGAACTTCAGCACCCTTTCTGCTCTTTCGCTTTGGTTTGCAGGGCTGCCAGAAGACAAAAACATCAACGTGCTCGTTGCGTGCGCTTCATTTTAAGTCCGCGCCAGTGGCTACACTTTTGAAAAACGGCACGTAGGTATCTGTCGCATATCTCATGCTGTAGACATATCGGCGAGTTCAGAGTTGAAGGCGAGGTGAGTATGAAAGGCAGAAATCAGCACGTTACGAAGCATTCGGATGGCAATTGGCAGGTTAAGGGCGAAGGGGCAAGTCGCGCTTCTTTCGTTACGACGACCCAGAGCGAGGCGATAAAGCTCGGTCGACGCATTTGCTCCAATCAAGAGTCTGAGCTGATCGTCCATCGTAGCGACGGAAGAATCCGCGAAAGGGATTCCCATGGCCACGATCCCTTCCCACCGAGGGGATAAGGGTGCGGCTCCATAGCGACAGCGGCTCGTAATAGCGTGCCCGCTGTCGCTAAATGACTTCTTCGTTGTGGCGAAATACGAGCTTGGGGTTATTTCACATGAATTGGTCGTTTGGTCTCTTCTAAGGGCTGATTTGGGGGATTCGTGGTATTGGATTGACGGCCCCCGAGTTCTCCCTTAAAGTAAACGTTGTGATGAGGCCTTGCGACGGTACGTCCGGCTTGGTCCGTGGGAACCGCCGAAAGGCGGTTTTCGCGTTTAAGGGGCCCATATGGATAAGCCATTTAAATCTATTACCGAGCAGATTGCTATTCTTGAAAGCCGTGGGCTCGAATGCGATAACAATACTCGTTTAGTTCTGGAGCGTGAGGGATACTATCCGGTTGTTAACGGCTACAAGGATTTGTTTCTTGACCAACGGGATGGTTCTGGCCAAGAGGTTTTCGTAAAAGGGACCAAGTTTTCTGATATCTATCGTCTATTCGAATTCGATCGAACTTTGCGCCTGCTGATGTTTGAGTATTTTAACAAGGCGGAAGCAGTTCTTAAGACCGTCTGCTCTTATCGGTTTGCTATGGCTCATAAAGATAACCCAGAAGCATACCTTGATAGAGATTCCTATCGGGCTGAGGCCGGCTATCGAAAAAAGATCGACACGCTTATCGGTGATTTCGAGAAGGTGCTATGTAGGTCTAAAAAATGGAACAGTGATTATAAAAGGGACTACATTCGTCATTATGAAAATAATCACGACAATACGCCGGTATGGATTCTTATGAATTACTTAATGCTTGGCCAGGCATTCAAGTTTTTCGAGTTTCAGCCAGAAAGCATGAGAAATTCCATTGCCAAGTCGTTTTCTGACCTTTATTCCGAGACACATGAAGTCCATAAGCGTATCAGCCCACGAAGGCTAAGACTTGCGTACGATCATATTAAAGATTTCAGAAATATCTGCGCGCATGACGAGCGCCTGTTCTGCGCGAGGGTGTCTCCGTCTCGCGATGTCAATCTAGTAGGGGTTTTAAGCGATCTTGAGCTAGTGCTGACTGAGGGTGACTATAAGATGTTACGCCGAAATATACTGCTTGATGCACTTAAGTTGAGTGACGAGCTCAGCAACGATGCCAGCGCAAAGGTGCTTTTCGCTATGGGTGTTAACGATTTATCGAGTGTGTTTCCTAAGGAAATACTGGGGTCGTAATCGACGCGAGCGATGAATTTACTCTACAAGTTGGACGTGCACGAATCGCGCAGAGCGGGTAGTAAAGGGGCCATTTCATGGCGGAGCTTCTCGGTGAGTAGCCAATAGGGCCCGGAGACAGCTCTAGGTCAGCACTCCGCAGTTATTTTGTTGGGGTTTCTTTTACGGGAACCCCAGTCAACAATAGCGAACTTTCTGGGGAATGTTAGGGAGGGGAGGAGTAACTGACTGTTGGGGCGTTGGTCATTGGCGGCGTCCCGCCCGCGCTTCGTTGGCTATGCTTGATGCGGCAACTCCGGCATGAGGCCGTCCTGCGCCTCATCGAGGCTCGGCACCGAGGCCCTCCAGGAAAAGTCCGCGAGGCTACTGCTTGGGTCAAGCTCTACATGGGCGTATTCTTCGATTATGTAGCTAGGGTGATTCTCGTTTGGTAAAACTGGCTGCGAAGTGATTATCGCTAGTCATGTCTCAAGTGACTCATTAGTCTCCACGCGTTTCTCTATCATGTAATCGCTACGTCATGCGGTTGCTCCTCACGGGTATCATGGTGAAAGCGATTTCAATGACAGGGGTACTCGTGGTAAAGATGAAAGATGTGGCCGAGCTGGCCGGCGTTTCGAGCGCCGCCGTCTCGCGCTACCTCAACGGTGGCTACATATCGACGGACAAGGCCGAGCGCATTAAGCAGGCGATTGAGCTGACCGGATACGTGCGGTCCAGCCAGGCTCGCGCGCTGCGCACCGGTTCCACCAAGCTCATCGGCGTCATCGTGCCTAAGATCAACTCGGAATCCGTGAGCCGCATTACCGCCGGCATTGGCCAGGTGCTCGGTCGCCGTGGCTACCAGATGCTGCTTGCAAACACCGACAACGCGGCCGATCGCGAGCTCGAATACCTCGATTTGTTCCAAAACCATCCGGTTGATGGCATTGTGCTGGTGGCAACTATGATTACAGACGAGCATCGCCGGGCGATTGAGTCGTGCCGCGTGCCCATCGTGCTGATCGGCCAGAATGTTGAGGGCGCGGCGTGCGTCTATCACGACGATTACGAGGCCGCCTTTGAGCTGGGCCATGCGCTTGCGGGTCGCGTTGACGGCAAGATTGCCTATATTGGAGTTACCGAGGGGGACCGCGCGGCCGGTTATGACCGCCGTCGCGGTTTTGAGGCTGGCTTGCGCGCCGCGGGCGTGGCGCTTGATCCGAGCCTGATTCGCCAGGGGTCCTTTACGCTCGACTCGGGCTATGGTGCGGCGCGTGAACTGCTTTCCGTCGCTCCCGATGTTTCGTTTATCGCCTGCGCGACCGACACCATGGCGGCGGGCGCGCTGCGTGCCATCGATGAGGTTCGCGGCATGGGCGAGGGTATACACCGCGTGAGCGGTTTTGGCGACAATGCGTTTTTGCGCGCGCTGACGGGCGGCATTCCCACCGTGCATTATGGCTACCTGACCAGTGGCGTCGAGGCGACCAATATGTTGCTCAACACGCTCGATGGCGTTGAGGGGGAGAGCGGTCTCAAGACGCTCAAGCTCGGCCATCAGCTTATGAATGTCTAGGCTTTGGGCACGTCTGCCTGCCTCTGAGCCCTTATGTTTGTCTCAAAACTACCATTCGCCGGCTTTTTCCTACCGTTCACCGTTATATGAAAACGATTGCAGTCATATGAAACTGAAAACGATTACAGTTTAAGTGTCAAAGATGGCCGGGTGCACATGCGCCCGTTGGAGGAAAGGGAAGTCATGGACTACCGCAAATCAGCCCAAGAGGTGCTCGACAACATCGGTGGCGCCGACAACGTTGTTTCGGCCGCACACTGCGCCACGCGTCTGCGCCTGGTGATTGCCGATAACGCCAAGGTTGACAAGGAGGCCCTCGAGAATATCGACGGCGCTAAGGGCGTCTTTGAGGCCCAGGGCCAGCTCCAGATTATTTTTGGCACTGGCACCGTCAATAAGGTCTACGACGAGTTCATTGCGCTCAGCGGCGTCGAGGCTGCCACCAAGGCCGAGGTCAAGGAGGCCGCGGCGCAGCAGCAGAACATCTTTATGCGTGCCATTAAGGTGCTCGGCGATGTCTTTGTCCCCATCATCCCCGCCATCGTGGCTTCGGGCCTGCTGCTGGGCATTATGAGTGCCCTCAACTTTATGGCCTCCAACGGCTTTATCGCGCTCGACACCAATAACTTTATTTATAAGATCGCCGACCTGGTCTCGGGAACGTCCTTTGGCATTCTGCAGATCCTAATCGGCTACTCCGCGGCTAAGGCCTTTGGCGCCAACCCGTACCTGGGTGCCGTCGTCGGCGGTGCGTTCATCAACTCCTCGCTGCAGAGCGCCTACACGGTTGCCTCCGAGGGCGTGCAGGCCATGGTCACCGTCATTCCCGGCGTGTACAGCTTTGAGTGGGTCGGCTATCAGGGCCATGTGATCCCCATCGTTATCGCCTGCGCCATTCTGGCCTTCCTCGAGAAGCGCCTGCACAAGATCGTTCCCGAGATGTTCGACCTCTTTGTGACCCCGCTCGTCTCAGTGTTCGTGACCGTGCTTGTGACGCTCGTTGCCGTCGGCCCCATCTTCGTGTGGGCCGAGAACGCCATCCTCGGTCTGATCCAGGCCCTGCTGACCCTGCCCTTCGGCATCGGTTCCTTTATCGTCGGCCTGTTCTATGCCCCCACGGTCGTTACCGGTATCCACCAGATGTACACCGCCATCGACCTGGGCCAGCTCGCCCAGTATGGCGTGACCTATTGGCTGCCCATCGCCAGTGCCGCCAACATCGCCCAGGGTGGCGCTGCGCTCGCCGTTGCCTTTAAGACTCGCGATGCCAAGATTAAGGGCCTGGCGCTTCCTTCGGCTCTGTCCGCCTTTATGGGCATTACCGAGCCTGCCATCTTCGGCGTGAATCTGCGTTTCTTTAAGCCCTTCATCGCCGGCTGCATCGGCGGCGGTTGCGGTGCCCTGGTCTGCGCGCTCACCTCGCTTGCTGCTTCCGGCACGGGCGTTACCGGTATCTTCGGTATCCTGCTGTGCCTGGCCCAACCCGTGCAGTACGCGATCATGTTTGCGGTCGCCGCGCTGGTTTCCTTTGGCGTCTCGTTTGTCCTGTACAAGGACGAGCCCAAGGCTTCCGAGCAGGCCTAAGAGCTTTTGATTGGGGGAATGCCCGCGGGTTGTATGCTCGCGGGCGTTTCCCGTATCTGGTGTCGATCTCTGGCGCCTTGTAACTTTCGATCCGTTAGGACTTTGATATGTCTAATGCCCTTGGGCGCGATCTTGCACAGCTGGTCGCCGCTGTTGACGCCGCCGCCTCTGAGTGCGGTCATGGCGCGTATGGTCAGCGCTTTCATATTATGCCGCCGGCGGGCTGGCTCAACGACCCCAACGGTCTTTGCCAGGCAGATGGCGTATTTCACGCGTACTTTCAGTATGCCCCGTTTGATGTGAACGGCGGCGTCAAGATGTGGGGCCATGCGACGAGCCGTGACCTTATGACGTGGGACTACGTTGGCGCCCCGCTGCTGCCCGACGAGCCGTTCGATTGTCACGGCGTGTATTCGGGCTCCGCGCTTGCCGAAGACGGCCGCATTCGCGTGCTGTACACAGGCAACGTGAAGCTTTCCGATGCGGACGGTACGTACGACTACGTCAATACCGGCCGTCGTGCCGATACCGTTTATGTCGAGAGCGTTGATGGCCTTGCCGGTCGGGAGTTCAGCCAAAAGCGTGTGGTGCTGGCGTCCGAGGATTATCCCGAGGATTTGACCTGCCACGTGCGCGATCCCAAGGTGTGGCGCGATGACGATGGGCGTTACCATATGGTGCTGGGCGCGCGTCGTCGCGTGGATGGTCCGCATGTCGATAGTCGATTTTGCGCCATGCACGGCGAGGGTGCCGGGCGCGATGTGGGTGAGATCCTGGTGTACGGTTCGGCGGATATGCTGAACTGGGAGCTCGAGAGCCGTGTGTCTACGCCCAAGCGTTTTGGCTTTATGTGGGAGTGCCCGGGATACCTTGAGCTTGAGGCCGATGATGGTGTGCCGATGAAGTGGCTGTCCTTCTCTCCTCAGGGGCTCGAGGGCGGTCGTTGGGACCGCGGCAACGTATACGCTGCTGGCTACATGCCTGTAACGGGCGACATTACCGGTGGTGACGGTACCTATGAGCTGGGCGAGTTCCGCCTGTGGGACGCCGGTTTTGACTTCTATGCTCCGCAGGAGTTCACGGCCGAGGACGGTCGCCACATTCTGATCGGCTGGATGGGCATGCCCGATGAGCCGACCTATGGCAACGATCCCACTGTGGTGTGCGGCTGGCAGCACTGCATGACGGTGCCGCGTGAGCTTACAGCCGGTGACGGCGGCGTAGTGCTGCAGCAGCCGGCGCGCGAGATCGAGCGCCATTATGCCTCGGTGCGTGTGGGGGAGGGCTCGTTGGAGGTTGCCGGCGATACCTGCTTTGACGTTGTTGTTGACGGTGCCGATGGCGCGTTTACCGCAACCGTTGATGGCGAGCTGAAACTGGCGTTTATGCCCGCTGAGGGCGAGCTACCCGCGCGCTTTGAGATGCGATTTACCGATAAAGGTCGCGCTTCTGCCGGCTGCGGTCGTACCGTGCGCTGGGAGCCCGTCGACGAGGTTCGTAACGTGCGCATTGTCGGCGATGTCTCGTCGGTCGAGGTGTTTGTGAACGATGGCGCGCTCGTGTTTTCGACGCGCATCTATCCCGAGACCTATGGCGTGGCCGTTGACGCTCCGGGCGCGAGTGTGAACTATCACACGCTCAACATTTAGGCGATTCGTTGCATATCGGCGCTATACTGCAGCCGTTGCCCACGATGCGGGGAACATCCGCATCGTGGGTTTTGTTTTGAAGGGACGGTGCCGTATGGGCGTACAGCAGCTAGAAGAGGCCTGCGCTTTGAGGACCGGCGCGCGTGAAGCACGGTTGCTCGCGGCCTCGCATGTGCCAGCAGCGCTGTCGCAATTGGGGATTGTGCACCCCGGCGACCACCTGGTGGCCTTTGCGGACGACTTTGCCGATGCGTTTGCGAGCGGCTTTGATTGCTGCGATGTCGCGCTGGTGGGTTCGCCGTCCGTCGAGGCGTTTGCCGCCGCGTCCGAGAACTTTGATGCTTCGTTTGATGCCGAGGGGCCGAATCTGTGGTGGTTCGTCAACTCTATCGGCGGGTTTGGTCTGCGTGTGCCCGACCTTCGCGCTCTGGGCCGCGCGGCTCGCGATGCCCGCGCGCTGCTGGTTGTGGACAACACCGTGGCGTCGGCTTTTGGCTGCGGTCCGCTGCGGCTGGGTGCTGCGCTGTCGCTCGAGGCGCTCGACCGCGTGTGCGCCGGTGATGCTTCACGCAAGTTGGTTGCCGTATCGGTTGCGCACTCGCAGCTTAAGCGCCATCGTGTGGATGCCGCTGCCGAGTGCGCGCACGCCCTGCTTGAGGGCTGTGGCTTGGCCAAGCTTGATTTGACTGCTGATGAGGCTGCTGTGCTGGAGCGGGGACTGGACTCGCTCATTTTTCGCATGCAGGCGCATTTCGACCGCGCCCGTGCACTGGCCGAGTATCTGGCCGCCAATGAGATGGTACGCAACGTGCGCTATCCCGGACTGAGCTCGCATCCCGACCATGCGGTTGCAACGGGAATCCTCGAGCACGGCTTTGGCCCGGCAGTTGAATTCGACCTTATCGGGCGTAGCGCGGGAGAGCTGTTCGACGCTTTGCCGGGGGAGTTTCGCACATCGCCCGCCGGCGGCGCAACGACGCGCCTTTCGGCCCCACGCGGCAAGCAGGGGAGCACCATCCGCCTCTTCGCCGGTACGGACGACCCCTTGATCGTGGCCGCCACCCTCGATAATGCCCTCCGATGATTTTTCTGGGACGGGGATTAAAAAATCATTAGGTACACAATGATTTTTTAATCCCCGTCCCAGAAAAATCATCTATGGTGACCGACCAGCTAAAAAGCCCCGTCCCAAATTGGCTACTCTTTGATGCTGGCGATCAGGTCGTTTGCTTTGGTGGCGATGACGTTGTTGATCTCTGCCTGCAGCTCCTCGTAGACCGCTATGGCTCGCTCGCCGGCGGGGGTGAGGGTGGATCCGCGGGCGCCGTCGCGCTCGATGAGTTTGCAGCCCAGCTGACCTTCGGCCTCGTTCACGATGCGCCAGGCCTTGGAATACGCCATGCCCATGCTCTTGGCGGCGCGGTTGAGCGAGTGCTCGCGGGCGATACCCTGCAGCAGCAAGACGCAGCCGTGTCCAAACACGCCCGGCAGATCTTTGTCGCACGCTTGAATGACCAACTTTGCCGTCGTCTTGTACTCCATACGCTCCACGTCTCCCCGCTAAAGTGTTTGCTGGGCAAACGCAAAGCCTGCGTCAAACCCTCGTGTGCTCTTCTTAAATCATGCATTGTAGCAGTCAAAGTGCGTTAAGATACTTCCCCAGTATTGGGCGCCCAAGGTTGGGCTGGGTCCTACGAGGCCTGCAGCCGACCGGTCGCATGGAAAAAGGAGAAACATGGCTACGTTCTTTCCCGGTGAGTCCCACACGTTTTCGGAGTATCTGCTGGTCCCTGGTTACTCGTCCTCGCAGTGCATCCCCAACAACGTCTCTCTTAAGACGCCGCTAACCCGCTTTAAGCGCGGTGAGAAGCCGGCAATCACCCTGAACATCCCCATGGTTTCCGCCATCATGCAGTCCGTCTCGGGCGTCGACATGGGTGTCGCGCTCGCTACCGAGGGTGGCCTGTCCTTTATTTACGGTTCCCAGAGCGCCGAGTCCGAGGCCGCTATGGTCAAGGCCGTCAAGGATCACAAGGCCGGCTTCGTTCAGTCTGATTCCACGCTGACCCCCGACATGACCATGGAGCAGGTCATCGAGCTCAAGGAGAAGACCGGTCACTCCACCATGCCGGTTACCGACGACGGCACTCCCAAGGGTAAGCTTCTGGGCATCGTCACCAGCCGTGACTATCGCCCCAGCCGCGATGACCACCAGACGAAGGTCTCCGAGTTCATGACCCCGCGTGAGCAGCTTATCGTGGGCGACAAGAACATCAGCCTCAAGGTTGCCAACGACGTCATCTGGGACAACAAGCTCAACGCCCTGCCCATCGTCGACGACAACGATCACCTCATGGGCATCGTCTTCCGCAAGGACTACGACAGCCACAAGACCAACCCCAACGAGCTGCTCGATAACGACAAGCGCTACATGGTCGGCGCCGGTATCAACACCCGCGACTATGCCGAGCGCGTGCCGCTGCTCATCGAGGCCGGCGCCGATGTCCTGTGCATCGACTCCTCCGAGGGCTTCAGCGAGTGGCAGAAGCGCACCATCGAGTGGATTCGCGCCAACTACGGCGAGGACGTCAAGGTCGGTGCCGGCAACGTCGTCGACGCCGAGGGCTTCCGCTTCCTGGCCGACTGCGGTGCCGACTTCATCAAGGTCGGTATCGGCGGCGGCTCCATCTGCATCACCCGTGAGACCAAGGGCATCGGCCGTGGCCAGGCTACCGCGCTGATCGACGTCTGCCGCGCTCGCGACGAGTACTACGAGGAGACCGGTGTCTACGTGCCCGTGTGCTCCGACGGCGGTATCGTCTACGACTACCACATGACGCTCGCCCTGGCCATGGGTGCCGACTTTATGATGCTGGGCCGCTACTTCGCTCGCTTTGATGAGAGCCCGACCGAGCGCGTCAACGTGAACGGTCAGTACATGAAGGAGTACTGGGGCGAGGGTTCTGCTCGTGCCCGCAACTGGCAGCGCTACGATCTGGGTGGCGCCGCTAAGCTCAGCTTCGTCGAGGGCGTCGACTCCTACGTTCCCTATGCCGGTTCCCTCAAGGACGGCGTGGGCGGCACGCTCTACAAGGTTAAGTCCACGATGTGCAACTGCGGTGCCCTCTCGATCCCCGAGCTCCAGGAAAAGGCACGCCTGACCCTTGTAAGCTCCACCTCCATCGTCGAAGGCGGCGCCCACGACGTTGTCGTTAAGGATTCGCAGCAGTCTGTGTCTTATCGATAGGATAAGAGCTGCAAATATAGGTTGAGTATCAACCACGTTATTTAGATAAAGCGAGATGCCCGCAAGTCGCAGGCATCTCGCTTGTCGTATTTGCTATTATCAGTCGAGTCAACCTTAGGGTCGGGCGGCTTAGCTTTGTTCGCTACAAGTTCCGCACGCAAAGAAGAGCACTAAATGTGCTCTTCGTCTTGCGCAGGACTGTCCGCAGTAGCGAATAAAGCTAAGCCGCCCGACCCCAGCTAAGATTAAAGGAGCTGATATGTGCGATTGCACAGATCATAAGGACGAGATCCCTGCCTACG
>CAUBTS010000073.1 GCA_958438955.1 uncultured Collinsella sp. | reverse complement strand
TCACGCACCACGCCGTTGACGGGAAGCACGATCTTCCCTCCCTCGCCGATAACGATCATGCCAGCGGGGCCGTTGGCGGTCGTGAAGTTGTCGGCAACGATCGCTCCATCGCTGCCCTGGGCAACAACGGAGCCGTTTTTAATTTGGATGCTTCCGCCCTCGATCGCACTCCCCGAGCTGGTATGCAGGCCGTACGTGTCATTAGAATACCGATCTTTCGAGGCGCTGGCGATCGCGGTCACAAACGTGTTCTTTCCATCGATGATGATATCGGCAGTGGCATCGTCACCCATTCCGGCCGCCTCGATACCCACGGCACCCCAGTTGCCGCCCGAAGCGTCGGCAATCGCGGTCACGAGCGAATCGCCTGCAATCTCGACACGCGCGGCGCCGTTGTTGACACGGGACACAATTCCCTGAGATTCCAGGGTGGATTCGGCCTTGACCGTCACCTTTGAGCCAGAGCCAATTGACACGCGACCGCCCTTGTTGCTCTGTCCGTCATGCTCCCATGTAAACTCGCCATCTCCCCTGGGTGCGCCGTTAGTGGCATAGATGCCCGTCACGTAACCGTAGTACCCGTCGCCGGACTCCGTCGCACGTCCCGCCTTTACATCGACAGTCGCGCCGTTTTTAATGGTCACGTTGCCACCAAACGTAGTTATGGCCTCGGCGTTCTCGCACTCCTCGCCATTCGCATCCGTACCCGTCGCCGTCACGTTGACCGTGGTGCCGTCGATGGTCACATCTCCGCCAATAATACCGTCACCCGCCGCCGTGATGACGTCGGTCTGGCCCGTCGCGTTGAGCGTGCCGCCGCCCGTTATGGCAAGGTTGCCGCCCGAGACCTCGATGGCGCTCTGGCCAGCATCGGCCGTAACGGTGTTGGTGTTGGTCACGCCGATATTGAGATTACCCTTGGCGCTGATGCCGCCGCCGTTATAGCCGTTGAGCTGCATGTCGTCGGCACCGTTCCAAGACCACGTGCCCGCATCGTCGCTGACGGCAGCGCCCGCGTTGTACTGCGTGCCGCCCACGTTGATCCAATCGGCTGCCAAGGCAACACTCGGCAGTAGCAGCTGACCGACCATGAGCGCACACGCGCCGGCGCACGCCAGCCTGGCACCCGCCCGTTTCCACGAACCGTGAACCAGCGAGCAAGTGCGCTCGCGCTGGGTCTGCTTGTCAAAATGGCTTCCGTTCATAGGGGCCTCCCTCGGTCGATGGACCATACCACCACAAAGGCGCCTGTCCCCTTTGTGGAGGTTTTCCTAGTCTCACCATGTGCCAAGCAATCGCATACGCCTAGGTTCGTAGATGTGAACCCCTATGGCTACCTGCGGTTTCATTCGAATGGATTTCGTTGTCGGTGTCTTCGCCTTAGGGCGCTACAATCGAGGGCATGATTATTCCGTCCACCCAAAGGACCGTTCTTGAACCTGAGCAAGCCTAAAATCAACGCGCTTCTAGCCCTCGCGCTCTTTACCTTTGTCTTCCTTGCCGCCGAGTTTCGCTTCGACATCAATGTCGGGCTGCTCGCCGGTGCCGAACGCGTTGTGCTCGCGCAAGGTTTTATCCTGGGTGCCAGCGTTATCGGCTTTATCGGATACGCGCCGTTATTGGCTCTTGCCCAACGCAAAGGTCAGGCCCAGACAGCCGCCAACGCCGCCGTTCCCATCGCTATCGTTGGCTTGACCCAGATTCAGGTCCCCACGGGTCCGCTTGCACTCGAGATTCTGGGGTGCGTGGTATTCTTTGGACTCGGTATGCTGGGTGCCGCTGCGCATCGCGCCTTTGCGTTGGCATTCCAAGACGATCCCAAGCTCGCCACGGGCGCGGGAGCGGCATATGCCGCGGGCATCCTCCTGCAGTTTGCCCTTAACCTGCTCGATTGCGGCGGCATCGTTGAGCTCATCATTCTTGGCGCGGCGACGATCGTCATCTCCTCCCTCAGCGCCGCGCCCCAAGTGGCAGATGAGAACCCCAGCTCCACCATCAACCCTTTTACTGAGCCCTCACACGTCCTCGCCAAGCAGGCGTGTTGGAGCATCGCGCTCGTCATAATCTTGGCCTGTCTGTTCTCGACGCTCGACAACGTCGTCACGTTCTCCAACGCCCACGGCACCATCGCCGTGCAGACTTGGCCACGCCTCTTTTTGGCAGCGAGCGGCCTGGTCGCCGGCATCGTCTTTGACCTTGCCGAGCGTCGCTACATGGGCCTTGTCATGCTCGGCGTCACGGTACTCTCCACCATCTCAATCTTGGCCGTGGAAGCTGGCGCCGATCCCAACCTGGGCCTCATCGTCTTTTATCTGAGCTCGGGCTTTTTCGTCACGTTCTTCACCGCCACGTTTACACAGCTGGCACCGCGTATGCACACTCCGGCTTTGTGGGCCGGCATGGGCCGCGCCGCCAACAATGTATGTGCATTCACCACATCGGGCATCTCGCTGGCACTGGTCACCTCGGGCAATGTCGCCCTCATCATGATCGGCGCGCTCGTGCTGCTTGTGGCGGCGAGCGTGGCATTTGTAGCTGCGGGGCTGTTCCGTCTACCCCAAACCGAGCAGGAGCGCGAACATCAACAGCTCGCCGAGGAGGCGCTCGCTGCACCCAGCATCGAGGAACAGCGCCAAGCCTTCATCGCCGACCACGGCCTCACCCCGCGCGAAGTCAACGTGCTCATGGCCGTAACCCAGGATGAACGCCCGCTCAAGCAGATCGCCGAGGAGCTCGGCATCTCGATGCGCATGGTACAGCGCCACCTGAGCTCTATCTACCAAAAGACCGACACGCAGACGCGCACCGGTCTCACCAAGGCCTTCCCCTCGGCCTAAAACAAAAACCACCACAAAGGCCCCCTTTGCGGTGGTTTGAGCGGAGCAGAAGGCCACTCTGCCAGTTTGTCTCAGTCTGTAACAGATAGGCCCCTAAAAGCAGGCTTATTGTTACAGATCGAGACAGTAAAGGGACACGAAGCAATCCTTCGCAGCAACGACCCTCTAGTAAAGCGATGCGACATATCGGCCGAAGCCTGGCAATGCAAACTCAAAACGTCCTTGTAGAGGCTCTTCAATTACCCCAGCCTCTACCAGACGCTTTTTATACGTTGAAATCGAACCGGAACTCTTCTTAAGCCTCGCTGCCAACTCTTGCCTGGTCGTCGTCCCAACCGGATTCATTGCACGAAGAAATTCAAGGTCCCCTCGTGAAAGTTCCGCCGCTGTTGAAGCGAAAACTCTCGATTCCAGCTCCTCTTGCGCAAGTTTCGCGCCTCGTTCGACATCCTCAATAGAAACCTCGGAGGCTTGGCGCGAAGCATTCCATGCCCGATACCCCACCAACTGGAACATAAATGGAAAACCATCGATCGCCTTGGCAGCGAGGTCGATCGCCTCATCAGAAATCGTCTTGCCGCCGTCCTCAATCGTTAGTCGAAACGCTTCTTTTACCTCAGTCGGTGAAATTGATCCCAGCGAATGTTGAGCCGCGCGACGAAGAAACGATGTCGATTTCCCCGTCAGCAGCGCCAGCACGCGAAACGGCAGCCCCGCCATAAGCAAAGCTACCTTTTTATTCTCGCTTACAAAGTGCTGGTAGGTAGTAACAAGCTCCGTCATTTGCGCAAACGATGCATCCACTTCGTCAACGGCGATAAGCACCCCGGTGTCAGTCGCTTCAAGCTGAGCAAACAAAGCGTTCATCTTAGTACGCCAGTTAGCGCCCTCAAATTCAACATCGATGTTTTCCCAGCTCATGCTTCCTACGGGGGCAATGCCGACACTGTTCACACGCCTAGAAGCGGGCTTTTCGATCAGATGGGCGGCTGATTCGTTGAGGCGCTGCAAAATGTCTTCGAGCATCCCCTCCGAGGCCGTCACATTCGCTGTAATCCAGCCCTCTTGCTGGGCGCGGTACGACAGATATGCCAAAAGCGCCGTTTTACCTGTACCGCGCGCACCATAGAAAACCGAGCAAAGATTGGGATCGGAGTCGTCATTTTCAAACGCCAGCACCATATCATCGATGATTTGCTCACGGCCGGCCATATACGCCGGTACACGTCCGAACATCGGCGTGAATGGATTTGCCTGCCTGTACGCCGTCGGTGCTGCCATAAGGCCTCCCTTTAACTCATATAACTAAATTATGCCCCTACTATCTATAATTTATTTGAGTATCTTTGAGTTTTTTGAGCATCCTTGAGTTCTTTGAGCGATCGGCCCCGGCAGAACCAGTTGACTTTCTCTACCTAAAACAAAAACCACCACAAAGGTGCCTGTCCCCTTTGTAGTGGTTTTGGTCGGCTAGCCTTCGAGCTGCGCCACTTTGTAGCGGTAGGCTGCGGCGATGACATCCTTGCAGCCTTCGCGGCCCAGCTTGGCGCGGTTGACGACGATGTCCTTGCCGCTCGTCATCTTCCACTTTCCGGCGCTGTAGCGCTTATAGAACGCCTCGCGCGCCTTCTGCTGCTGCTTGACCAGCTTGGCGCCCTTCTTTTTGTTGAGGCCGCGCTTCTTGCGCACGATCTCGACGCGGTCCTCAAAGGGCGCAGTCACCAGCACGGCGATGTGATTGGGGTTGTTGCGCAGCAGATAATCGGACAGACGGCCTTCGATAATGCAGCTCTCGGTCTCGCCCAGATCCAAAATCACCTGGCTCATCTTTTGGAACAACTTGTCCGAGTACGAACGCGCATCGTAGCGGTCGGGCAGAAACGCCATGTTCTCCACGGCCAGACGCTCGTCGTAGGCGGCCATCTTGTCGAGCGACTCGCCCGCGCGCAGCGAAGCACGCACCAGCAGCTCGTTATCGTACAGCGGAATCCCCAGCTCATCGGCGAGGATACGACCAATCTCGTGGCCCTCGGCGCCAAAGTCGCGCGCGATGGTAATGACCACAGGACTCTTCTTATTCTCCAGATCGCTCATCGCGATTCCTTTCTCTATGTGACAAAGGGACAGTCCCTTTGTCACATTCTACGCTGCCACCATTCGCCTCTGATATGCGCGAACCAGCAACGAAATACCAAAGTTGAGCACAAAGTACATCGCAAATACCAGGCCGTAGAGCATAAGCACCTGCGACAGGTCGATCGCATGGGCCATCACGACGTTTGCCGTGTACATGAGCTCGGCCACGTTAATGCCCGAAAGATACGAGCTGTCCTTGATGACAGTCGTGCACTGGCTAAACAGCGCCGGAATGATCGTCTTAAACGTCTGAGGCAGAATGATGTAGCGCATGGTGGCAAAGAAGCCGAAGCCCTGGCTCTGTGCTGCCTCAAACTGGCCGCGCGGAATCGAGTTGAGGCCGCCGCGCACAATCTCGGCCATAACAGCGCTGGTAAACAGCGTAAAGGCGATGGTCGAAATCACAATGTCCAAACCCTGCACCGTAAAGTAGATAAACAGGATCCACAGCAGGTTTGGCGTGCAACGGAACAGCTCAATATAGGCGCTCACCAAAATACGGAACGGGCGGGGCGCATAGCTCTTAACGAGCGCCAGCACCGTGCCAAAGATGAGCGAGAAAAAGATCGACAGCGCCGAGATCTCGATCGTCTTAACAAAGCCGCCCCAAATGTAGAGCAGGTTGGTCGCGTTAAAGATTTCCATGCGCTAGGCCTCCTCTACGTTGTCGAGCCCCAGCTCGGCCAGGCTCACGCCGCGCGGACGCTCCTTGGAGCGGCGCTCGAGCCACTGCACCAGCATGGCGAGCGGAAAGCAGATGATAAAGTACATAAGGCAGCAGACGATGTATCCCTGCAGGTAACCGTACAGACTCACAAAGTTGTCGGAACGGTACATAAGGTCGCCGCCGGCCACAAGCGCCAGCACCGACGTATTCTTGACCAGGTTGAGCGCCTGGTTACACAGCGGCGGCAGAATGATCTTGAATGTCTGGGGCAGCACGATATACCAGTACGCCTGCGCACGGGTGAAGCCCTGGCTCTGGGCCGCCTCCATCTGACCGCGCGGAACCGCCTCGATACCAGTGCGGATGACCTCCGAAATGTAGGCCGCGTGATACAGACCCACACCCAAGAAGCCCAGCACGAACGGCGCGATGCGCACCGGCTGGTCGGCACCGGTTATGGCCTGCAAAAACTGCGGACCGGCCATGTACATAAAGAGAACCTGTACGGGCAACGGGGTGTTCTGGTAAAACTCAACGTACACGCGGCTTATGGCGCGCAGCACGCGCGAACGAGTGGTAGAGAACACGCCCAGCAGCGTGCCCAGCACCAGCGACAGCAGCAGACCGGCAACGACCACTTGCAGCGTCACGCCAAAGCCCTCCCAGAAGGGCCCCATGTTTTGAAATGTCGTCGACCAACGGTCGGCGTCAAATAATCCTTCGAGCATTTGATTCCTTCCTTGGACGATGCGCCTATACGAGACCCCAGGTCTTGACCTCTTGGTCGAGCCAGCCATCGGCCAGGCGATCGCAAATCACCTGATCGACCACGGCCGAAAGGTCGCAGCCCTTCTTGGTCGCCACGCCGTAGCCCTGCTCGCCAAACTTGACCTCGGGCTGCAGCAGCTCAACGGTCTCGTTCATGTAACCGGCCAGCGTGGAGCGGTCCATGGCAAAGACGTCGATATTGCCGGCATCGAGCGAACTCTTGATGATGGGGTAGCCGCTAAAGGCCCTAAACTCGGGCTTGCAGCTAAAGCCGTTGTCCTTGATCATCTGCTCGATCAGGCCCTGCGTGGTGGCACCCTGGCTCACACCAATGACCTTACCATCCAGATCCTCAATCGAGGTAAAGCCCGAACGCTTCTTGACCATGAGTCCCACGTAGTCGGTGCGGTACGGCGTCGAGAAATCCCAGCTCTTCTTGCGCTCGTCGGTGATGGTGTAGGTCGCCGCGACCACGTCGAGTTGGCCGTTATCGATCAGTGGGCCGCGCGTCTTGGGCGTTACATCGGTAAACTCGACAAGCTCCTGGGCGCGGGCCTCCTTGTAGCTCACGCCAAAGACGGCAGCGGCAATCTGGTAGCACAAATCGACTTCCATGCCCTCAAAGCGGCCCTTGGCGGTGTCGTAATAGCCATAGCCGGGAACGTCCTTCTTAACGCCGGCATTCAGATGGCCACGCGACTTGATGGCCGCAAGCTTGGACCCCTTGTCGGAGCCCTCGCCGCTGGTGGAGTTGCCGCAACCGGTAAGCGCGGTCCCCGTCAGCGCAAGCATGCCGGCGCCGGCCAGCTGCAAAAAGCGACGGCGCGACACGGCCGCCCTCGTCATATCCGTCATGTCCATCACCGCGCCTAGTGCAGAATCTTGGACAGGAACTCGCGGCAGCGCGGGTTCTCGGGGTTGTCGAAGAAGTGCTCGGGCGTGCCCTCCTCCAGAATGCGACCGTCCTCCATAAAGATGACGCGGTCGGCCACCTGGCGCGCAAAGCCCATCTCGTGCGTCACGCAGATCATGGTGATGTCCTCCTGCGCGAGCTCAATCATAACGTCCAGAACCTCCTGGACCATCTCGGGGTCGAGCGCCGAGGTCGGCTCGTCAAACAGGATGATGGGTTGCTTGGTGCACAGGGCACGGGCGATGGCGATGCGCTGCTGCTGACCACCCGAGAGATTCTGCGGATACTCGCCGGCCTTATGCGCCATGCCGACGCGCTTGAGCGCGGCAATGGCGATCTCGGTCGCCTCCTCCTTGCTCTTCTTTTGCAGCTTGATGGGCGCGAGCGTCAGGTTGCCCAGCACCGTCATGTTGGGATACAGGTTGAACTGCTGAAACACCATGGAGCTATACTTGCGAGCCATCTCCAGGTGATTCTTTTTGGTGAGCGGCGTACCGTCGATGACGACCTCGCCCGACGTGGGTTCCTCCAGATAATCGACGCAACGGATGAGCGTCGACTTACCCGAGCCGGAAGGCCCGATCATTACGAGCTTCTCGCCGCGCTTGACGGTGAGATTGATATCTTTGAGCACATGCAGGTCGCCAAAGTACTTGTTGAGATGCTTGATCTCGATCATGTCTGCCATGAATGTCCCTTCCCTGCGTTTACACGAGTTGAACTATTGTACGGAAAGAACCGCATTTCCGCAGCCCACACTACATTCCCGTAAAGAACCCGCAACCTTCCACCCACTCATTGGGGACAGGCTTAAATGAGTACCCACCCATTGGGCACTCATTTAAGCCTGTCCCCAATGAGTGCCCAGCCCAGCAAAAGGGGCGCGACCATGACGGCCACGCCCCCTCAACATCAACTATGTACCGCTCGGCCCTTACGCAAGCTTTGCTCCGACGATCTTTGCCGCTGCCGGCTTGTCGAAGTTGCCGCCGGTGGCCTTGCCGAGTGCTCCCATAACCTGGCCCATCTGCTTCTTGGACGTGGCACCCAGCTCGGCGATAACCTGCTCGATCAGGGCCTCGAGCTCCTCACCCGAAACCTGCGCGGGCAGCAGGCTCTCCAGAATCTTGACCTGCTCGGTCAGGTTGTCGGTACGCTCCTGGTCGGTACCGGCCTTGATGGACATCTCCAGCGTCTCGCTCGTCTGCTTAATCAGACGTTTGATCATGCTGTTGACGTCTTCCTCGGTCACCTCGCGGCGCTCGTTAACCTCGATATTCTTCACCTCGGCCTTGACCTGACGAATGATAGACAGGCGAACCTTGTCCTTGGCCTTCATGGCCGCAATCATTTCCTTCTGCAGCTCTTCGTTGGTCATCTGCAAATCCTCCTCAATAGTGTGGGCGGCACTCGCGCGAGCACCGTCCCATGATTACTTGGTCGTCGACGAATTGTCGGTCGAGCTCTTGGTGACGCCCTTCAGGCTGACGTTGTACGGCACGTCCTTGGGCATGGGGTTGACGGTAATGTCGGCGTCCTTCTTGTACTGCTCCAGCCACTCGCTGTATGCAGTACTGGCCGCCTGCGTCTTCACCACGTTGGAGACGTACTTCTTGATGTCCTTGGGCACCTGCTTGATATCATCGACCTGGCTATCGACATGGAAGTAGTCGGTGCACTTGATGACATGGTAACCATAGGTCGACTCGACGATGTCGCTCACATCGCCCTTGTTGAGCCCGTCGAGCGCCGCCTGGTAGCTGTCGACGAAGGTAGTGAGCTTATCCCAACCCACATCGCCCTTCTTCTCCTTGGAGCCGGTGTCGTCGGAATACTGCTTCACGGCGTCCTCAAAGCTCAGCTCGCCGGAGTTGATTTTGTCCAGGCACTCCTGTGCCTTGGCCTTGGCGGCGGCCTTGTCCTCGTCGGATGCGTCGGAATCAACCTTGATCAGGATGTTCGACGAGCGGCGGGCGTCATTGTAGTTAGACAGGTTCTCGTTGATGTAATCGACAATCTCGCTGTCCTTGGGTTTGCTGGTAGGCGCCACGGCATCCTTAAGCTTTTGCTGTGCCAAGCTCTCCTTGAGCGAGTCCTTGTAGGTGTCCTCGGTATAGCCGTAGGTCTTAAGGGTCTTCTTAAAAGTCTTGGCACCGCCCGCGCTCTTGCACGCGTCCTTCCATGCCTTCTCGACCTCCTCATCCGACACCGTCACGCCGTTTTCCTTCTGCGCCTGTTGAAGCAGAATCTGCTGCGTGTAGGAGTCGATGAGCTGCTTGCGGTACTTTTTGGGCGTAAGGTCGTTGTCGACCAGATACTGCGCCCAGTCCTTGTCCTTGGTGTAGCCGTAGGACGTGCGCATGCTCATGATCTGCTTGGTCACGGTGTCCTCGGTGAGGTTGGTGCCGTTGATGGTAGCGGCGACACCGCCGGTAAGCTTGTAACCCGAGGTATCCTCTGCCTGCGACATGAGACCGGAGCACGCCATGGCCGAGACGGAAAGCAGCATTGCTAGCACGCCGATAACCACCAGGACGATCTTGACCGTCTTAGACACGTACGTCTTGCGCTGCTTCTTACGAGAGCTGGAGGCAGCGCGAGCCTGCTGCTCGGGCGTCGGCACGGCCTCGGAGTTCTTTTTCTTGTTTGCCATAGTTGGCCTTTCGCATTACGAATCGAACAAACGCCATTGTGTCACAACGCGGACCCCGCGACACACCTGGCACATGGGGGACAAGTTAATCTGCACCATTTTGGTGCAAAGGGGGCAGCTCTGGCAGCTGGCAGTTAGGGACGTTCCTTTT
>CAUBTS010000072.1 GCA_958438955.1 uncultured Collinsella sp. | reverse complement strand
CGCCCGATTTGAGGATTGCCAGGTCGCAGCCGTGCATGAGGGCCGCCATGTCGTCCACGTAGTCCAGTACCGTGACGTTGTCGAGCTTCATGGCGTCGAATAGCGTCTTGAGACGGGTGGCATATTCGGTGTCTTTGCCCGGCAAAAAGATAAAGTGCATGTCCTCGAAACTGCGCAGGAAGGGGAGGGTGCGGTCCATCTCCGCGCGAAAGCGGACGTACGGTTGAGGCAAACTGGCGCCGGCCATTACCAGCACAATGGTCTTGTCGACGGGGAGGTTGAACTTCTGAAGTTCTTCCTCGCGATTGTAATCCGTGTCAAAGCCGGCGCGAATAGGGATGCCTGTAATGCGAATCTTTGCTTCGGGGACCTTGCGGGGGCGCAGCGTTTCGGCCATAAACTCGTTGGCCACGCAGAACAGGTCGGTGTCCTTGTGGGGCCAAAAGCCTTCGACTTCATAGTCTGTTGGTACGCAGATGACCGGATAATCGATACCCGTAATTACGCGGGCGCCCACGGCAACATTGGCAGCTGTGATGTGCGTTGCGACCACGGCTATAGGCCTGCGGCGACGAATATATTCGTTGAAGGCGGGGAACATAATTCGCGACCATGCCGTGCCGCCACCCCAGAGAAGATGTCCCGTAAGCGTATATCGCCAGGTCAGGTCGTAAATGGGGCGTGTGGCTCCCGTAAAAGAAGCCGCGGTCTTATTGCCGTCGAATTTAATACGTCCAAAATCAAGGATATCGAGCACTTCAATTTCAATATCCTCAGGGATTCCCTTGGTGCCGCGGATAAGGTCAAATGCTTGTGCAATCGCGTTGGCGGCGGCTTTGTGGCCCGATCCAACCGATGCGTGCACAATGGTTACTAGGGGTTTTTGTGCAGGTAAAACGGTCATTTGCTCCGGTTGGGGAGTGGCTTGCATGGGCAGGGGAGCGCTATTGCCCGTCTGCGTTTGATCCATCGATAACTCCCCTTCAGCTTTGTTACGCGATTTATCATTGTAGTGCATGAGTGTCATGTTCACGTAAATTTGGGTATGAGCGCAAAGAACGTCAATGTATCGACGAGAGGATATTCCATGACTACCGATCAGCCGATTGATGTTGCGATTATCGGTGGAGGCCCCGCGGGCTATGCTGCCGCCATTTACGCTGCGCGTGCCAACCTGACGACGACTGTGATTGAGCAGGGCATGTCGGGTGGACAGATCGCCACAACCAACGAGATCGAGAATTATCCCGGTATTCCGCTGCTAAGTGGTGCAGAGCTGGGTGAACGCTTTCAGCAGCATGCAGAAGGCCTGGGTGCGCAGGTTGAATGGAGTATGGTAACGGGCATCGATTATGATGCTGATTCCGCACTGTTTACCGTTCATCATGATATGGGCGACACGGAGGCTAAGAGCGTCATTGCGTGCATGGGCGCCACGCCGCGTCCGGCAGGTTTTGCTGGCGAGGATACGTATCGCGGTCGTGGCGTTTCATATTGCGCAACATGTGACGGCATGTTCTTCCGCGGCAAACAGGTCTTTGTAATCGGTGGTGGCAATTCGGCATGCGAAGAAGCGCTGTTCCTGTCAGACATTGCCAGCAGTGTGACCATCGTGCTGCGCCGCGACCAGTTCCGTGCGCCTGATGGTGTTGTTCGGAAGGTGCTCGAAAAGGACAATATTACAGTTAGGTACCAAACTAGTATTGTGGAGCTCTCGGGCGAAGCCATGCCAACGACGATCGCCTTTAAGGACAATTCATCCGGGGAAATTCATACCGAGTCATTTGAGCCCGGCTCTTTTGGCATCTTTGTCTATACCGGGACGCAACCCCATACCGAGCTTGTTGAGCATCTAGTCGATCTGGCGCCTGATGGCGGCATTCTGACTGATGAATCCATGGCGACCCGCACGCCAGGTCTATTTGCCGCTGGCGATATCCGTTCCAAGCGTTTACGTCAGGTTGTGACCGCGGTTTCTGACGGAGCCATAGCGGCAACCAGCGCATACGCATTTCTCCGTAGATAAGTACGATAATATTTCTTATGTAAGGTTGCTATCTTTAATACAAAGTGGTTGGACGGTGCATCAATGTGCTGTCCAACCACTTTTACTTTCCTGCTATATAGTATGCAAAACTAGATAACCTAGAATACAATATAGCTAATGAACGGAGGATCCTTATGAACCACGCCAAACGCGTTATCCCGATGTCCGATTCGTCGGTCAGCATTAAGCCTGAGGATATTCAGCCCACTGTGCTGCCCGATGCATTTATTCAGTCCGATATCGTGCGCAAACTTAATACGTTGAGTCTGCCGCGCTATAACCAGTTGCCCAATGTGACGCTCTACCGCGACCAGGTTATTGAGTATGTTACGCTGTGGATGGAGCCGCTGTCCATTTGCGTTGAGCAGCCTGTCATTACGCCATCGATGATCAATAACTACGTGAAGGTCGGCCTGGTGCCTGCTCCGGTCAAAAAGCAGTATGGTCGCGAGCAGATTGCCCGCCTGATCGCTATCTGCATCTTTAAGCAGGTGCTACCTATTGCTGCGGTGCAGGCGCTCTTTAACATTCAGCGTTTGAGCTACGATGCCCCGACGGCCTTCGACTATGTGGTCGATCAGCTCGAGGCATCGATTCGTTCGGCGTTTTCTGTCGAGCAGACGCCGGTTCCCGATACGGCGCATCAGGTAACGCGTGAGTCGCTGCTTGTGCGCAGCGCGGTTTCATCCTTTGTTTCGAAAGCGTACCTGATGAGCTATCTCAAGTTCAACGGGTTTAATAGCTAGCCGACGTATAAAACGGGCGGGACAAAGAGCCATCTGTCGCTTTGTCCCGCCCGTTTTTTTGCTTGGTTGGACTTTATTTGCCCGAAGCTACGCCCATGCCGTAGCCGATGATCAGGCCGTGCATCTCGGCGTAATAGGAATCCAGGCCGTTGCAGGGCATGATGATGGTCTTGGAGCCGGGCCAATGTTCGACAATGCGATCAGTAAGCGCTTGGGCTCCAGCTTCGTTCTCAACGTGATCGATGATGACCTCACCGCCCGTAAAGCCCTCGGATTCCATAGTGTCGATGATCTTGTTGAGCATCTTCTTTTCGCCACGCGTGTGCCCCACGAGTTCGATTTTACCGGCCTCACTCGCCGTGCCCAAAATGCGGATATTGAGCTTGTTGGCAATGACGCCGGCTGCCTTAGGGATACGTCCGGCTTTGGCGAGGTTTTCGTAATTGCACAAACTGAAGAGGATTTTGCTGTTCTGTTCAAGGCTATCGAAGTATGCGCAAGCATCCTCGAATGAGACATTCGGATTGTCTGCAAGATAGCGGTCGAACAGCAAGAAAATGAGGTCCATTTTGCCGCCAGCTGCGCGTGAATTGACTAGATGAATCTGTCGGTCGGGCTCCTCGGCAAGAACCATATCGCGAGCAGTGGCTGCCGCGTTGTAGCTGCCCGACACACCCTCAGAGATCGGCATGCAGATGGTCTTGTCTGCCAATTTGAAGAGCTCGGCCCACTCCCCTACGCTGGGACAAGCGCTCGAAGAAGCGTTCGTCTCCGCCTGAACAGCGCAGTTGAGCTCATGAACATCGAGCGAAAGGTCATCGACGAATTCACGCTCCCCCACTCGAATTTTGAGGGGCGCAAATGCAAAGGTGGTATAGGGCGCGGTCGGTTGCCAATCGCGGAGGTTGCAGCTTGAATCGGAGATAAGTGCCCAGCTCATAGAGGGTCCTTTCTAATTGTTCCCATACAATTATAGCCATCTTGCAGACCGATTGGGCCGCTATCTAGTATTCAAAACTAGATAGCGGACTGCACGAAAGGCAAAAGAATGGACCCCATGGCTCAAAGCCACGAGGTCCACATTCACACGCTGTGTAAGATGACTTAGTAACGCACGAAGATGTAGTTATTGTTCATGCCGGCGGCAACGGAGCTGATGATAACACCCGTGTTGTAGTCGGAAGCATGAATCATCTGACCACCACCGATGTAAATGCCGGTGTGGTACGAGTTGACCACAACGTCACCGGGCTGCGGATCGGACACACGCGTCCAGCCCATAAAGGTGCCCGTGGTGCCCAGGCGGCAATAGCGACCAGTGAGGCAATAGCTAACAAAACCAGAGCAGTCGAAGCTGTTCGGGCCAATTCCGCCCCAGGAATAAGCGCAACCAAGCTTACTGTACGCACGCGAGACAACAGAGCCGCCATCGACGGACTGGCTCGGAGCAGAAGGCGTCGGAGCTGGAGCGGGCGTGGAGGGCTGCGGCGTCGGAGCAGGTGCCGGCGTAGGAGCCGGAGTGTTGCCGCCCTGGTTGTTGTTATTGCTGGTCTGGCCACCGTTGTTGGTGTTTTCGGTCGTACCGGCAGTCTCGTTGCTCACCGTGGCCTTCTCGGCGGTACTGGCGTTGATGCCGGCCTGCAGTGCGGCGTTGGCCTCGGCCTCTGCGGCAAGCTCGGCTTGCAGCTGCGAATCCAGGGAGTTTACGACGTTCTGGGCTTCAGCCTGCTGGGCGTTAAGCTCGTCGACCTTCTTTTGCGTGGCTGCGACGTTCTTTTCCTGCTCGGACTGCTTATCGGTGAGCTGCTGCTTAAGCTCCTTGACCTCTTGAATGGTCTGAGCTTGCTTATCGGAGACTTTGCCGTAGTAGAACAGACGGTTGAGCATATCACTCAGGTCATCGACACCCGTCAGAACCTGAAGCAGGCTCAGACCGCCGGTTTTGTACTCACCGGCGACATAGGTTGAGAGCTTAGCCTGACCATCGGCGATCTCCTGCTGCTTTTGCGTGATCTCGCCGGCAGTCTGATCGAGCGCCTGCGTCTGCGTGGCGAGCTCATCGTAAATCTGCTGGGTTTGGGTACCGATCTGCTCGAGCTTAGTACGAGCAGCGGCAAGGTCGGATGCGGTATCGGCGTAGGCAGGAGCCGCGAGGCCCAAGCCCAAAACACAAGCGAGGGTTGCCGTAGCAGCGCAGCGTGCCATGTTTTTATGCGTGTTTGCTGTGCGCATGTAGCTTCCTTTCCAGTAACTAAGGGTAACGGCTAGTCCACCGTCACCAGGCTAAAGAGCTCCACATCGTCATCAGACGGCGTGAGCTTCTCGCGCGGGTTGAGAAACGCAAGCTCAAGGATACAACCGTAACCGACAAGCTTTGCGCCCATATCTCGCACCAGTTTACCTGTTGCCTCGACGGTTCCTCCCGTCGCGACCAAGTCGTCCAGAATCAACACGGTATCTTTAGAGCTGATAGCGTCGGCATGGATCTCAATGGAATCCGTTCCGTACTCGAGCTCGTAGCTCTGGCTTACGGTCTCGCGCGGTAGCTTGCCCGGTTTACGTGCGGGAACAAAGCCGGCGCCAAGGGCTACAGCCACCGGTACGCCAACCATAAAGCCGCGAGCCTCGGGACCCACGACCTTGGTGATTCCCATGCCGGCAAAGTGCTCGGCGAGGGAATCGGTCATGGCTTTGAGCGCCTCGGGATTGCCAAAGAGCGGCGTGATGTCTTTAAAGATGACTCCGGGCTCGGGATAGTCGGGGATGTCGACGATTTGAGATTCGAAGTCGTACATTTCAGGACCTTTCAATGGGTTGCCGGATAAGCGGCAGCGGTTATTTGGCCGCGGTGGCGGTGCCGGATTGCGAAGGGGGGACGACCTTGAGCGGCTTGACGAGAGAATCCTCGTGCGAAGCCGGCGCGGCTATCTCTTCGTTTTTGGCCTTGGTGGACTCGGAGCGAGTGATTTCCTCATCGAGTGCATCGATGTCGGCGTCCTCGACCACGGCGTTGAGCGACTCAAAAACGCGGTTCTTGAGCAGCGCAGTGTGCACACCTTCCGTCAGGTCGTGAAGCTTCTTAAACGCACGCTCGAGCTTGGCGTCGCGCTCGTCATCGGAGGTATCCATTCCGAGCATGCTCACGAGCACCTGCTCAAACATCGAGGACTCGCGGTTGGCGGAAGACACGTACTGACGCAGGTTGCGCGGCTCGATATGGAAGCGTGACAGCTCGGAGCAGTAGCGGATGATCGGAAAATCGCGGCCATCGACAAGCTCGCGATTCTGCGGACTCTTGATGATGCGAATGAGGTCGTTCTCGGCGAGCGAGCGGATAAATGAAATCTCGACGCCCAGCATATCGGGAATGGTCTCGATGGGATGCAGCTTTTGCTTAGTCTCCTTGGGCTCCGTCTTGAGCGGAACATCGGATAGCAAGCCCACCTCGTAGGCGAGCGTTGACAGGTCCGTGGCGTTTTCCAAGCGCTGCTTAATCACGTTGAGCGGCATGTAGCGGGTCTTCTGCAAGTGCAGGATGACCTCCAGGCGATCAACGTCCTCCTTAGAGTACTGACGGTATCCCTTAGGCGTACGATGAGGGGTAATGAGCCCCTCATCCTCTAGAAATCTAATTTTTGAGTTCGAAAGATCGGGGTATGCGCCTCGAAGTAGGTTGACGACTTGGCCGATACTCAGATAGTTGCGTTCGGCCATTCCCTACTCACCGGTTTCGATGCGCTCCGGCGTGCTCTCGTGGTAGATGAGCGTAAACGTACCGATCTGGACGGAAGAACCGTCGTGCAGCGGGGCCGCGTTGACTATAGCACCGTCGACCCAGGTGCCATTGAGCGAGCCCAGGTCCTCGATGCGAGCTCCGAGGCCCTCGCGAATAATGCGCGCGTGGCTGCGCGAAACAGTCATGTCGTTGAGGAAGATGCCGTTCGCGGGATCGCGGCCGATGGTGGTCACGTCGTCCTCGAGCTCAAAGGCAGCACCAGTCTGCGGACCCTTGACGATGGACAGAACGGGGGCGGTGATGCGCACGTTGGCCATGAGGTCGGGAACGGTGACGTCGCTTGAAGGCACGCGGAATACGCAGGTAGCGTCAGCAGTCTTATCATTCTGAGGCATATTGTTAACCATGTTGTCCATGACAACCCCTAACTTATCGCGGACGTGCCGCAAATAATGAACCGTACGTAATCATACCCCAACGAATCAGTCTTCGATTTCAGGGTTCAGAAAGTCGATGTCCTCGTCCTCGGGATGCGCGACAGCCTGTTTAATGGCCACTCCGCCCTTAATGGAGTAGATGACAGCCGTGAGCATGGAGAAGATCACGCCGCCGTACACAAAGAAGATGCCGAGGGGCACCGAGCTTTCGTTGAGGCCCGGGAAGGCCTTAAGGGTTGAAGGTAAAAGATGCAGGCCGTCAATAACGGGGAACCCGAGCAGCATGAGCGAGAAGCCGGTCATGAGCAGCGCTGTGGCAATCTTTCCGGGGAAGACGACATCGATGGGGCGACGGTGATAATGACGCACGATAAGCGTGCCGATGCCCAGATAGATGTCGCGGCCGATAATGAGCACGCAGACCCAGATGGGCAGCTCTCCGCGGACCACCAGTCCCAGCACGCCGGTGAACAGCAGCGCGCGGTCGCAAATGGGATCCATGACCTTGCCGAGCCACGAGACCGTCTTAGTCATGCGGGCGATCTGCCCGTCCATCCAGTCGGTGGAGGCGGCAACGGCGTAGATAACGATGGCGATGACACGGTTGTTATCCGTCACAAACAGGTACAGGAATACCAGGGTGAGGACCAGGCGCGTAAAGGTGATGAAATTGGAGATCGTAAAGATCTTATTCGACGGGTAATCGGAAGTGCCGATAAGCTCCTTTTTGATCTTCTTTTTAATGCCCACAGGACTCCCCCGCTGGTTAACGACAAAACTTTCGATACTATACCCGTTCCGGCGATGTCTATCCAGCGTAAGCATAGAGAGTCCAGACATGTGGAGGGCGCTTTTAGGCGGCGGGGATTTCGCATTCGTGTACATCAGCCTCCAAACATGTCGAAAAATGTCGATTTTGGTGGCTGATGTACACGTTTTGATTCGGTGATTACATCGAGCGGGAACGTTGTTGCTTTAAGCAAAATAATCATGGTGATTAAAACAAAAAAGGTCAGGCACTAAGTACCTGACCTGCAAACTTCTGGTCGGGACGACTGGATTCGAACCAGCGACCCCTTGACCCCCAGTCAAGTGCGCTACCAAGCTGCGCCACGTCCCGAAGCTTTTGTTTGTTGCTCTGCTCTCGCTCGCAACAGGAAATATATTAACCCGAAACTTTGGCCTTGCGCAAGAACTTTTTTAAATATTTTTGAGCAAGTCCAAAATTGTATCCGCGAGCTGGGGTTTTGTTAGTACGGGAAGTTCCTGTGTACCCGCTGTGCTCACAATCCAGGCCTTGTTGGTATCGGTTCCAAAGCCCGAATCGGCGCGCGAGACATCGTTGGCGATGATTGCATCGCAGCCCTTGCGGGCAAGTTTGCGCTCAGCGTACTCCACGACGTTATCGGTCTCGGCTGCAAATCCGATCACACGGCGCTCGCCCTTCTGGCGCGAGAGCTCAGCCAAAATATCGACCGTCTCGACCAGTTCGATGCGATCCAAGCGCTCGTTGGCCTTTTTGAGCTTATGGTCGGCAGGGGCCGCGGGTGTGTAGTCGGCGACGGCGGCCGCGCAAATGGCCGCATCGGCCGTCTGAAAGGCGTTTAACGCCGCCTGCAGCATCTCTGCGGCGGTCTGCACGCGCACGCACTCCACGCCGTGGGGAACATCGAGCGACGTCGGTCCCAGCACGAGCGTGACAGCAGCGCCGCGGCGTACGGCCTCCCCCGCCAGGGCGATGCCCATCTTGCCCGACGACCGGTTGCCAATGAATCGCACGGGGTCGATCGGCTCGTGCGTGGGGCCAGCGGTAATCACGATGCGCTTACCTGCTAGGTCCTGAGGCACGGGATTGAGCACCTCACAGACAGCCTCGACGATGTCCTCGGGCTCGCTCATGCGTCCCGTGTCCACATCGCCGCAGGCAAGGTAGCCACTGCCCGGACCCACCACATGCACGCCGCGGTCGCGCAGCGTGGCCATGTTGGCTTGCGTCGCCGGCGCCTTCCACATGCCGTTGTTCATGGCCGGCGCGATCACGACGGGTCGCGGCGTTGCCAGCAGCGTGGTGGAAATGAGGTCGTCGGCGATGCCGTTGGCCATCTTGGCGATGATATTGGCCGTCGCGGGCGCCACGACCACCAGATCGGGCTCCTGCGCAAGCGAGATGTGGTGGATGGGGTCAGACGGGTCGTCGAATAGCCCAACCGCGACCGGCTCATTGGTGAGTGCGCGGAAGGTAAGCGGCCCCACGAACTCCGTGGCATGCTCGCTCATAATGACCTTGACGTGCGCGCCGCGCTTTTGCAGCAGGCGCACGATATTGCACGACTTATAGGCGGCGATCCCGCCGGTAATGCCCAGCAGGATCGTTTTTCCCTCAAGTTGAATTGAATTGTTGGATGCCGCCGTCATCGCTAGGCTTCCTTGCTCGGGAGTACTAGGAGACGGTGGCAGTACGGGCAGTGCGTAATCTCGCTGCCGTCGTGGTTGAGGTCGCTCATGGACGATGCCTGCAGCGCGGTGTGGCAGACCGTGGGGATGTTGCCCTGGATGGTCTCGACGGCCAGGCCGCGGAACTGCTTGAGCAGGCGCTCGTAGTCGGTGAGCACGTCGGCCGGCAGCGTAGCGGCAAGCGCGGTGCGCTCCTTCGTGGCGGCGTCAATCTGAGCCTGCAGGTCGGCAGCCTTGGCACGGGCGGCCTTGGTATCGGCTTTCACGCCCTCCTCGAACTTGGCGATGATGGCCTGCGCGCGGGCCTCGCGGTCGAGCGCCTCTTTGTGGGCAACGACGACGTCCTTGCGGGTGTGCTCAATCTTGTCCAGACGCTTGGCCAGGGTGGCGAGTTCATTCTCCAGGTCCTGAACCTCGCGGTAGTCGGAGCCGTCGACGTGGCGCTTCTTGGCAGCCTCGATGGCGTTGTTGGTCTGAATCTCGGTGGTGTTGAGATCGTCGAGCTCAATGTCCAGATCCTTGCGCTGGGCGTAGAGCTTGGTCATCTCGGACTTGAGCTTCACATAGGTCTTGCGCTTGGAAGCGAGCTCCTTGAGCTCCGGCATATTGGCAAGTTCGCTCTTGTTGCGGGCGAGCTCCAAATCGATCTGTTGCAGCTTGAGTAGCGTAGCGCCGGCGCTCATAAGTTCTCTCCTTTTGTCACAGTCCACCATTGGCAAGGGTTCAGTATTTTAATCGCATGACGGGGGTCGACCCC
>CAUBTS010000071.1 GCA_958438955.1 uncultured Collinsella sp. | reverse complement strand
ATAGAAAAAGTCCCCGCCGGGCGTGTGCTCGACGGGGACTTTGCCGTTTGATGGCTAGCGCTGCGGATGATTACTCGCCCAGCAGGCTCTTGGTGATGGAAGCGGCGGCCTTCTTGCCGGCGCCCATCGCCAGAATGACCGTAGCGGCACCGGTGACGATGTCGCCGCCGGCCCAGATGCGGGGATCGGTGGTCTGGCCGGTCTCCTCGTCAGCGACGATGTAGCCCCACTTGTTGAGCTCCATCTTGCCGCCGATCTTCTTTGCGAAGGGGTTGGCGTTGGTGCCGATAGCCGAGATCGCGACGTCGCAGGGGATCTCCTCGATGGCGCCCTCGATGGGCACCGGACGACGGCGGCCGGACTCGTCGGGCTCGCCGAGCTCCATCTTCTGGACCTTGACGGCGCACACGGAGCCGTCCTCGCCAGCGACAAACTCGAGCGGGGAAACGAGCGGCAGAACCTCGACGCCCTCGGCCTTAGCATGGTGCAGCTCGGCGCGACGGCAGGGCATCTCGTCCTCGGTACGGCGGTAAGCGATGATGGCGTGCTCGGCGCCCAGACGCTTGGCGGTACGGACGGCGTCCATAGCCACGTTGCCGCCACCAAAGACGACGACGTTCTTGCCGTGCTTGGTGGGGGTGTCGTACTCGGGGAACTTGTTGGCCTTCATCAGGTTCACGCGGGTGAGGTACTCGTTAGCGAAGAAGACGTTGGGCAGGTTCTCGCCGGGGACATTGAGGAACTTGGGCAGGCCTGCGCCGGTCGCCACGTAGATGGCGTCGAAGCCCTGCTCGAACAGCTCCTCGGCCGTGGCCATGTTGCCCACGACGGAGTTGTACTCAAACTTGACGCCCATGTCCTCCAGGCCGTCAATCTCGCGCTTGACGACCGCCTTGGGCAGACGGAACTCGGGGATGCCGTAGACCAGCACGCCGCCGCCGGTGAAGAAGGCCTCAAAGACGGTGACGTCAAAGCCGTTGCGGGCGAGCTCGCCGGCGCAGGTGATGCCGGACGGGCCAGAGCCCACGACGGCGACCTTCTTGCCGTTCTTGGGAGCCATCTTGGGCGTGGAGGCGAGCTCGGGGCGGTCACCCAGGAAGCGCTCGAGCTGGCCGATGGCCACGGGCTCGGACTTCTTACCACGGATGCACTTGCCCTCGCACTGGTTCTCCTGCGGGCAGACGCGGCCGCAGATAGCGGGAAGCATGGAGTCCTCGCGGATGGTATCGAGGGCACCGCCGAAGTCCTTCGCGCGGATCTGCTCGATAAAGCGGGGGATGTTGATGTTGACGGGGCAGCCCTCAACGCAGAACGGCTTCTTGCAGTTGAGGCAGCGCTCGGCCTCGGCCAGCGCCATCTCCTCGGTGAAGCCCTTGTCGACGGGGCGGAAGTCGCAGGCGCGCTCGGCAGCCGGCTCCTCGTTATCGGGGGTGCGGGGCGACTTCATATCGGCAACGAAACGACCGTTAACTAGTGGCATGCGCAGCTCTTTTCCTCATAGGCCTTGAGGGACTCGCCCTCTTCGGAACGGTAAGCGGCCTGGCGGGCACGAAGGTCATCCCAGTCGACCAGGGTGGCATCGAAGTCGGGGCCGTCGACGCAAGCGAACTTGGTCACGCCGCCCACCTCGACGCGGCAGCAGCCGCACATACCGGTGCCGTCAACCATGATGGGGTTGAGCGACGCGGTGATGGGGGTGTCGTACTTCTGGGCGGTGAGGGTCGAGAACTTCATCATCGGAACGGGGCCGACGCAGAAGACCTGGCTCACGGCCTTGTCCTGCAGCAGGCGCTCCAGCGGAGCGGTGACAACGCCCTGCTCGCCGTAGGAGCCGTCGTCAGTGGTGATGTGGATGTGGTCCTCGTCGAGGAGCTCGCGGAACTGGTCCTCCATGAGCAGGAGGTCCTTGGTGCGGGCGCCCATGATGGCGTGCACCTCGTGACCGGTCTCGACCAGGTGCTTGGCGACCGGGAAGGCAATTGCCAGGCCGACGCCGCCGCCAATGACGGCGCAGGGGCCCTCGGCCATCTCGGTGGGAACGCCCAGCGGGCCCACGACGTCGCGCAGCGACTCGCCGGCCTCGTAGGTGGAAAGCATCTCGGTGGTCTTGCCGATCACCATGAAGATGAACTCGACCCAGCCCTCGTCACCGTTCCAGCCGGCCAGGGTAAACGGGACGCGCTCGCCCGTCTCGTTGGCGCGAACCATGAGGAACTGTCCAGCGTGCGCATGCTTGGCGATTGCAGGCGCCTCGATGCGGAACTTGAACACCTTCTCCGAGAACTGCGTCTTCTCCAGGATCTTATACATAGAACCCCTCTCTTGTTAGGGCCGCCGAACCGTGCCTCCACGGAAATGGACGGTAGCCCGAATAAAACCGTACGCGCACAGGCGTTGTGCAGACATACGGTGCAAATTATACCCTCATGGCAATGTCGCTTACGTGTATCTTTGGCAGGCGGGAAAAGTGACCTGCCAAAAAGGGACAGGTTTATTTTGGTCGGTTTTATCAGGCAAAACGGCAAAGGGGGCCGGCCTCGCGCTTCGTTGAGGCCGGCCCCCTTTGGGGCGTTATGCATGTATGGTGGCAGCATGTTTATTGCGATGTATCGACTGCGGCGTTTCCGCAGATAAAAGCTGCCAAAATAAACCTGTCCCTAAATGGTAGGTTTTAGTGCTTCCCGTTGGCGGAAGCGGCGCCGTTTACGTGATCGCGGGCGTAGATTACGCCGTGGACGATGGCCAGACCGGCGGCATCTGCGGCGCGGGCGCAGGTGTCCTGGAAATCCTCGGCTTCGCGGGCGCGCAGCTGCTTGAGCACGTAGTCTGCCACGGCCATCTTGCCGGGAGGGTTGCCGATGCCGGTGCGGATACGGCTAAAGTCGCGGCTGCCCATCTTGTCGATGATGGAGCGCAGGCCGTTATGGCCAGCATGGCCGCCGCCCACCTTAACACGCACGTCGCCGGCGGGAATATCGAGCTCGTCGTGGATTACGAGTAGCTCCTCGGCCTTGATTTTGTATTCGCGGCAAAGCTTGGAGATGGGGCCACCCGAGGTATTCATGTACGACTGCGGCTTGACCAGCACAATCTGGCGCTTGCCGCCCTCTTCCTCGGCATCGTTGATATTGATGAGCGCGACCTCGGCGCCTGCTTGGTTTTTCCAGTACGTGACGCCGGCCTGACGGGCCAGCTCGTCGATCGCCTTAAAACCGGCGTTGTGGCGGGTCTCGGCATACTCATCGCCAGGGTTGCCAAGTCCGGCAACCATGCGAATCTTAAGCGGCTGTGCAGCTGCCATGTTCATCCTTTCGTTACACAAAAGTTCAATCAACGACAAAGGCTACCACGCCCGCCGAAGGCGAGGAAAGGTTGCAGCAAAGTCATTTCAGAAAACAGCTGCCCCGAGACAGCAGGAAGCCCCGGACACGCCGGGAGGGGTTATCAAAGCGAACATCCCGCAGCCGCAAAGCGGCGAGGACGTTCGCGTGATAACCCCGCAGGCGTGTCCGGGGCTTCCGGAGGGATGCGAGGGTCGAGCGACTACAGCGCGAAATCGCCGCCGACGAGCGTGGAGACGGGCTCCTCGTGGTAAACGGCGGAGATGGCCTGAGCGAACTCCTCGGCGACCGAGATGGTCTTGATCTTGCCGCCGACCTCGACGGGAATGGCGTCGGTGACGAGGCACTCGACGATCGGGGCGTCGTTCAGACGCTCGATGGCCGGACCGGAGAAGATGCCGTGGGTGGCGCAGACGTAGATGTCGCCAGCGCCCATTGCCTTGAGCTCCTTGACGTTGGCACACAGGGTGCCAGCGGTGTCGATCATATCATCGTTGATGATGCAGGTCTTGCCCTTGATGTCACCGATGATGCCCATGACCTCGGCGGCGTTGTGGCGCGGACGGCCCTTGTGGGCGATGGCCAGGTCGCAGCCGAGCATGTCGGACAGCTTCTTGGCGGCCTTGGCACGACCCACATCGGGGGAGACGACGACCAGGTTGTCGGTGTCGAAGTGCATGTCGTTGTAGTACTGGCCAAACAGCGGCAGCGCGGACAGGTGGTTAACCGGGATATCGAAGAAGCCCTGGATCTGGCCCTGGTGCAGGTCGAGGGTGATGATGCGGTTGACGCCGGCGCGCTCGAGCAGGTTGGCGACGAGGCGGGCGGTGATGGGCTCGCGCGGGCCGGCCTTGCGGTCCTGGCGGGCATAGCCGTAGTGGGTGATAACGGCAGTGATGGAGCGGGCGGATGCGCGCTTGGCAGCGTCGGTGGCGATGAGCAGCTCCATGAGCATGTCGTTGACGTTGCCGCCGGCCACGGACTGAATCAGGAAGACGTCGGCGCCGCGGACGGTCTCGTCGTAGCGGGCGTAAATCTCACCATTGGCGAACTGCTTTAGCGTAAGGCCCGAAAGCTCGACCCCAAGGTACTCAGCAATCTTCTGAGCGAGGGGACGGTTGGAGGAACCGGAATACACGCGGATGGACTTGCGCATATTCTCCGACTTCTCGGGATCATTAATCGGCATTACCCTTCTCCTTTATATCGAATGCCATATAGATGCCTTTTTGCATTGTAACCGCGCGGCGGGGTTAATCGGGTCTTGATAACGTCTTTACCGTCAACGGACACGAACCGACCACTCATCCGGTTGCGCAGGTCACGATAGAAAAAGGAGCCGCCCCCATGGGAACAGCTCCTTAGATGCTTGGTAAAACGTTATGCCTCGTCGTCCTCGTGCAGACGGCGGCGATAATCGGCGGCCCAGCCCTCAATGTTTACCTGACGGGCACGACCCAGGCCAAGTGCGTCGGCCGGGACCGGCTCAGTGATGACGGAGCCGGCGGCCACGAGCGCGCCGTCGCCGATCTGGGCGGGCGCGACCATCATGGTGTCGGAACCGATGAAGGCGTCCTTGCCGATGACGGTCTTGTGCTTGTGCACGCCGTCGTAGTTGCAGGTGATGGAGCCTGCGCCCACGTTGACGCCGGAGCCCATGGTGGTGTCGCCGATGTAGGACAGGTGCGGCACCTTGGAGCCCTCGCCGATCGTGGACTTCTTGATCTCCACGTGCGTGCCGGCCTTGGAGCCGTCGAGCATGTGGGTGCCCGGGCGCAGGTAGGCGCGCGGGCCGCAGTCGACGCCGTTCTCGATGACTGCCTCGATGGCGATGGTCTCATCGATGGTGCAGCCGCTGCCGACGGTGGTGTCGGTGAGGCGGCTGTTGGGGCCAAGCTGGCACTCCTCGCCCACGGTGACGTGGCCGATCAGGTGCGTCTGCGGCCACACGACGGTGTCGCGGCCGATGGTGGCATCGGGGCCGATCCAGGCCTGCGTGGGATCGATGAACGTGACGCCCTCGGCCATCCAGTGCTCGTTGATGCGGTCGCGCGCAATGGCGGTAAGCTGTGCGAGCTGGATGCGGCTGTTGACGCCCAGGCCGTCGCGGTAGTCGTCGCAGTGGAAGATGGAGACTGCCTGACCATGGCCTTTGAGGATCTCGAGCATGTCGGGCAGATAGTACTCGGACTGCGCGTTGTCGTTGCCGATCTCGTCAATGTGGGCGGCGAGCTGCGCGCCGTCAAAGGCGTAGCAGCCGGCGTTGCACTCCAGCAGCGTGGCGGCCTGCTCGGGCGTGCAGTCCTTCTGCTCGATGATGCGCTCGATTTGGCCGTCGGCGCCCAGCTTGATGCGGCCGTAGCCGAAAGGATCGGGCGGGGTCATGGTCATGACGGTGCAGGCGAGCTCGCCGGTAGCGACGGTCTGTGCGAACTTGGCGACGGTGTCGGCGGTGATGAGCGGCAAGTCGCCGTTGAGCACGACGACGGGGCCTTGCGTGATGCCGCAGGCCTCGAGCGCGACCTTGACGGCGTGGCCGGTGCCCAGGCGCTCGGTCTGCTCGACGCACTCGACCTTGGTGGCGCTGTTGGCGTAGGCGCCGTCGATAAGGGCGCGCATCTCGTCGGCGTGGCTGCCGATGACGACCACGACGCGGCTGCAGCCGGCCTTGATGGTGGCGTCGACGATCCACTGAACCATGGGCTTGCCCAGGATCTTGTGCGAAACCTTGCAGTGGTTCGACTTCATGCGGGTGCCCTCGCCGGCGGCGAGGATAATTGCGGTTGCGTCCATGTGATCTCCTGTTACGTTATAGAGACGTGTGTTTGGAAACGATACACGGCGCAATATGATACCGCAGGCATATGTTGAGCGCGTAGCGATTGGTTTGCGGCGGTTGGGGTTTGCGCCGCCGTCGTGGCGTTTGCGCTGCTTGCGTGCGGCGTTGGCGGTGCTGCGGAGCTGTCTTTTGAGCGAGGGGACGGGGGTGCCCGTGGACAACATACAAGAGGAGTTTGGCGGCGATCCCGTCGCGGCGTTCTCGATGTCGCATCCGGCTGTGCCGGCACTCTATATAGTGCTGACGCTGGGGCTCACCATGTTCTCGATGCAGCCGGTGCTGATCGCGCTGTCGCTTGCGGGCGGGCTGGCGTACGGATTTGCGACGCGTGGGGCTGCCCGCACGCTGGGCGCACTTCGCTGGCAGCTGCCGGTGATTTTGATTATCGCGCTGGTCAATCCGCTGTTTAGCGCTTCGGGTTCGACGGAACTGTTCCGTATTGGCATGCGCGCGGTGTATCTGGAAAGCATGGTATACGGCCTGTGCATGGGTGGGCTGTTTGTGGCGAGCGTGCTGTGGTTTGAGGCCGCGGCGTCGATGCTCGAATACGACAAGGTACTCGCGCTGCTGGGTAACGCCGCGCCGGTGATCGCGCTCATGATCTCGATGTGCATGCGGCTTATTCCACAGTTTTTGCGCCGCGGCCGCACGGTGCTGGCGGTGCAAGATGCGATTGATGTGCCGGGCCGCGCGCCGGCCGACCCCGTGCGCTCGCGCCTGCGGGCATCGAGTGTGTTGATGGGCTGGGGCATGGAAGATTCGCTGGAGCGCGCGGACGCGATGCGCTCGCGCGGGTGGGGCGCCGCGACGCGTCGCACGACGTACGCGCGGTATCGACTGGGGCGCAGCGATGTTGCCGCGCTGGTTGGGCTTGCACTGTTTGGCGTGGTCACGGTGACAGTGGCGTGGACCGCGACGACGCAGTATTCGTTTTATCCTCAGCTCTTGGTGCCGGCGCCGTGGCCGGGCTATGTTGTGTACGCTGCCTGGATGGTGCTGCCTTGCGCGTTGCACGCGATTGATGAGAAGAGGTTTGGCTGATGGCTCGGTTGGATAGGGGCCCGGTGTCGGGCGCGGCGTGCGGCCCGGATATGCCGGCGATTGAGGTGCGGAGCCTGAGCTTTGCCTACCCCGATGCTGATGCTGCGGTGCTCGAGGGGCTCGACTGGTCTGTTCCCCAAGGTGCATTTGCGCTGCTTGTTGGCGGTACCGGATCGGGTAAGTCGACGCTGCTGTCGCTGCTCAAGCCCGAGATCGCTCCGGCGGGCGAGCGCACTGGCGAACTGCGCGTGCTGGGCGAGCCCGTCGCCGACATGGATGTGCGGGCATCGGCGGAGCGCGTGGGCTATGTGTTCCAGGATCCCGAGAACCAGATCGTGTGCGAAACCGTGTGGCACGAGATGGCGTTTGGCCTGGAAAACTTGGGGCTAGCACGTGATGAGATGCGCCGTCGCGTAGCTGAGACCAGCTATTTCTTTGGGCTGGAAGATTGGCTTCATCGCGATACCGACACGCTTTCGGGTGGCCGCAAGCAGCTGCTGTCGCTTGCCGCCGTCCTGGCGCTGCGTCCGCGTGTGCTGCTACTCGACGAGCCCACGTCTCAGCTTGATCCGGTTGCGGAGAAGAATTTCCTGCACGCGCTGTTTCGTGTGAATCGCGAGCTGGGCTGCACGGTTGTTGTGGCGACGCATCAGCCGCGCCCAATGCTCGAATACGCGACGTGTGCGTACCGGATTGAGGGCGGTCGCGTGCTCGAGGTGGCGGATATGGCTTCTTTGGGACGCCGAGAATCGCTGTTTTCCGATGACATGTTGGGGTGGGGTGCCATCCGATGTGCAAATAAAGGAGTATTCAGCAGGCGTGAGGACAATTTGGGCTCTCTGGAGCCGCCCGGGGACGTATCGAGCGCGAAAAAAAGTTCAGAATTGGACAAATCGTCCGAATTTGTGGCGCAAACGTCGCTCGAGAACGGCTCGGAAGCCTTCTCGCGCACGGATGGAAGCAGAATACTCCAAAAAATGCACGGCGGGTCGGCTACCACCCTGTCGGAAGGCTGGTTTCGCTACGATCGAGCGTCCGGCTGGGTGCTGCGCGGGCTCGATGCGTCGTTTTCGGCTGGCGCGGTGCATGCGGTTGTGGGCGGTAACGGCTGCGGCAAGTCGACGATGCTTTCGGTGCTGGCCAAGACTGCCAAGCTGCAGCGTGGTCGTATGGTGCGCGGGGCGGCCTCGGCTGCGCTGCTGCCGCAGAACCCCAAGGCCCTGCTGGTTGCCGAGACGGTGCGCGACGAGCTGATGGAATGGGCCTCGACCTGCGGATATGACGAGAACTTGGCGCGGGAGCGTGCGGCGCAACTGGGATTGGACGGCCTGGAGACGTGCCACCCTTACGACCTCTCGGGCGGACAGCGCCAGCTGCTTGCGCTGGCAAAGCTGCTGCTGATCGGCCCCGAGCTGCTGCTGCTTGACGAGCCCACGAAGGGCTTGGACCTGGAGAGCCGTCGCATCATCGCCCGCGCCCTGCGTGACCATGTGAAGGCTGGCGGCACCGTCATCATGGCTACGCACGATTTGGACTTTGCCGAGCAGGTAGCCGACGACGTCGCCATGATGTTTGATGGCGAGATTGCCTGCATGGAGCCCCCGGCCGACTTCTTTGCCGACAACGTGTTCTATAGGGCGTGATGGGATGACGGACTGTCGTTTCTCGCGTTTACTCACAAAACTGGAGATCCCGCTGTTGTTGGCGGTGCCGGCGGTGATGGCAGCGGCATTGCTGGCGGGCGTTGAGCAGGCGGCGCTTGCCATGCTTGTCGTGGTGGCGCTGGTGCTTGCACTGTTCTTTGCGGGTTACGAGGCATCTCGTCCGGGTTTGCGCCAGATTATGCCCACGCTGGTGCTGGCGGCGCTGGCGGCGGCGGGGCGCATCCTGTTTGGGCCCATTCCCGACTTTAAACCGGTGAGCGCCATCGCCATTATCGCGGGGGCGACGCTTGGTCGCCGCAATGGTTTTATGGTTGGCGCGCTGGCGGCGCTGACCAGCAATTTCTTTTTTGGACAGGGCATGTGGACGCCGTGGCAGATGTATGCCTGGGGGCTCGTGGGATACGTTGGCGGTGCGCTGGCGTATGCGGGTGCATTCGACCGCGCCGATGGCACCGTGCGCATGCCGGCGCTACTGACCTACGGCTTTGCTTCGGGTTTGCTGTACGGCGTGGTGATCAACGCGTATGACATCATTGGATTTGTACAGCCGCTTACTTGGACGGGTGCCGTGGCGCGTCTTGCCACGGCAGTGCCGTTCGATATTACGCACGGCCTTGCGACCTGCGTGTTTTTGGCCGCCCTGTACAAGCCCTGGTGTCGCCGCATTAACCGTGTCGTCGTGAAATACGGGCTGTAGGGCATTTCGCGTTCCCTCACGAACTTGCGGTGGAATAGTTCTCGTTTTTGGCTATTTGCTGCCCAAACAGGAACTATTCCACCGCAACTTATAGGGGGAGAGGGGCCACACAATCTGTTTTCCTCTGTCCCCCCAGGAATTACTTGGGGCTAGAGTTCTAGCGTGAGGGTGACGGGGCAGTGGTCGCTGCCGAAGATGTCGCCGCGGATGCCGGTGTCGCGTACGTTGTCGGCGATTGCGTCGCTTACCAGGAAGTAATCGATGCGCCAGCCGGCGTTGTTCTTGCGGGCATTAAAGCGATAGCTCCACCAGCTGTAGACGCCCTCGACGTCGGGGTTTGCCGCGCGCCAGGTATCGGTAAAGCCGGCGTTGAGCAGCTCGGTAAACTTGCCGCGTTCCTCGTCCGAAAAGCCTGCGTTGCCGCGGTTGGACTTGGGGTTCTTAAGGTCGATCTCCTCATGCGCCACGTTAAAGTCGCCGCAGGTTACGACGGGTTTGCCGGTCTCGCGCTCGAGCGCGTTCAAAAAGCCGCGGTAGGCATCGTCCCAGGCCATACGCACGTCGATGCGCGCGAGCTCATTTTGTGCGTTGGGCGTGTAGACATCCACAAACCAGAATTTGTCGAACTCGAGCGCGCAGACGCGGCCCTCGGTTGCGGCTTGGGCGACGAGCACGGCCGCCTCGCCTTCGCCGGCGTAGGGCAGCAGCGCATCGGCGCACAGTACGCGCAGCGGCTCCTGGCGGCTAAAGACCGCGGTGCCCGAATAGCCTTTACGCTCGGCGTAGCTCCAGGTTTGGTGATAGCCGGGCAGGTCAATATCGACCTGGC
>CAUBTS010000070.1 GCA_958438955.1 uncultured Collinsella sp. | reverse complement strand
GTTGACGATTTCGCGTCATCCAAACTCGGCATCCCCAAAACAACCAAACCCGCCAGCCCGGATGAAATCCTGTAGGGACGCTCATTAGAATGTCGTTCAACGAACACGGCAACATCGAGCTCGCCCCCCACCACCACAAAGGGGACAGGAGCCTTTGTGGTGATCTTCGGCCCCGGCGTTCACCATCTCAATCCATAACATCTAGCGGCCGTTTTTGGGTCCAGATGTTACGGATCGAGATGAATTGTTTAGCAGTGCCCGTTTATCTAGATCTGTAACAACTACTCGGCAAATAAGGGTCTACCTATTACAGAACGAGACAAACCGCGACCACCACAAAGGGGACAGGCACCTTTGTGGTGGTTTTCGACAAAAAGAAGCCGCCCCATTAACAGAGGCGGCATCAAGCAAGTCTATTTATTAGCGTCCCTCAAGACCCAACGAGAATGCAGAAATGTAGTCCGGGGCTTACCCCTTCCCGAACGCGACCCTCGCGAAGCGCGTGAGCGGGCGGGAAAGGGTAAGCCCCGGGCGGACAATTAAGTGCGTTACTCGGCAGCGGCCTTGAACTTGTTGTAGTTGATCAGGCAGCCGGCCTTGACGATGGCACGCTCCTCTGCCGTCATATCGGCAATGTAGAGCTCAATCTGCTCGACCGCACCGTCGGCGCGCACCACGTAGGCAGCGATGTTCTTCAGGTCGCCATCGAGCGCGGCACGGATACCCGGCACAAAGACGTAGTCGCCCACCTCAAAGTTGGGCTCGGCCTCCATCTGGAAGGGCACCATGCCCCAGTTCATCACGTTGGAGCGATAGCGCTTGGTGGCGTACTCGTGGACGATGTTGGCCAGGCCGCCAATCACGCGCTGGCAGCTCGCGGCCTGCTCGCGGGCAGAACCGTCACCGGGCTTCTTGGCATAGAGCATAGAGCCGTACTCGGTCGCCCTGGCATCGGCCGCGACACCCGCGCCGGCCAACGCCTCAAACACACCGGCAAGCTCGGCATCGAGCGCCGCCAGGTCGCCCGCGGCCTCGCCGGCCACGCGGCGCTTCTCCACGGCGTCGACTTCCTTGGAGCGGCCCACGTAGGCCTGGTCACGGCGGCTGAGCGTAAACTCTGCCAGGCCCAGCGGGTTGGAGCGGAAGGAGCTCGTCTCACCCGAGGGAATGAGTTCGTCGGTCGTGGTGACCGGGTCCATGATCTTGGAGCAAACCTTGAGCAGGATATCGTCGCCGAGGGGCTCCATCGCGGGCCACGGCTTGATGTTGGGGCCTTCGACCAACTCGTCGGCAGGCTCCGCCTTGCCAAAGCCCCAGTACACGCGCTTTTTGTACGGCGCGTCGTCAAAGGTGTACTCACAGGCCTCGTCCCAAGTCTCCTCGGGCAGGTCGGTCGCCGGCGTCAGGACGCCGCCGTTGGCCGCCGTCGCCGCAATGGAGCGGGCGTCCATCAGGGCCACGGCGCTCAGCTGGCCATTACCCGGCTTGGAACCCTCGCGATTGGGGAAGTTGCGCGTAGTGTGGCGGATCGAAAGGCCGTTGTTGGCAGGCGTGTCGCCGGCGCCAAAGCACGGACCGCAGAACGCCGTGCGCACGATCGCGCCAGCCTCCATAAGGTCGTAGATATAGCCACGGCGTGTAAGCTCGAGCGCCACGGGCTGGCTTGTGGGATAGACCGACAGCGAGAACTCACCGCAGCCGGTGTTAGCGCCCTTGAGCACGCGGGCAGCCTGGACCACGGAGTCGTAGTTGCCGCCCGAGCAGCCGGCGATAACGCCCTGCTGCACATGCAGCTTGCCGTCGACGATCTTGTCGAGCAGGCTAAAGTGCGTCTTGCCCTCACCGATCTTGGCGGCCTCGAGCTCCACCTCATGCAGGATGTCCTCGAGATTCTCGTTGAGCTCGTCAATCTCGAAGCCGTTTGAAGGATGGAACGGCAGCGCGATCATGGGCTTGATGCTCGACAGATCGACCTCGACGCAGCCGTCGTAGTAGGCGACATCGGCGGGTTTGAGCTCGCGATAGTCGTCGCCGCGGCCGTGCATGGTCAAAAACGCGTGCGTGTCCTCGTCGGTGGCCCAAATGCTCGACAGGCAGGTGGTCTCGGTGGTCATGACATCGACGCCGTTGCGGTAGTCGGTCGTCATGCTCGCGATGCCCGGGCCCACGAACTCCATGACCTTGTTCTTGACGTAGCCCTTGGCAAAAACGGCACGGATGATGGCGAGCGCCACGTCGTGCGGGCCGACGCCGGGACGCGGGGCGCCCGTGAGGTAGATGGCGACGACGCCGGGATAGGCGACGTCGTAGGTGTCGCGCAGCAGCTGCTTTGCCAGCTCGCCGCCGCCCTCGCCCACGGCCATGGTGCCCAGGGCGCCATAGCGGGTGTGCGAGTCGGAACCCAGAATCATCTTGCCGCAACCGGCGAAGTTCTCGCGCATAAAGGAGTGGATGACGGCGATGTGCGGCGGGACGAAGATGCCGCCGTACTTTTTGGCAGCCGAGAGGCCAAAGACGTGGTCGTCCTCGTTGATGGTGCCACCCACGGCACACAGGGAGTTATGGCAGTTGGTGAGCACGTAAGGCAGCGGGAACTGCTCCATGCCCGAGGCACGCGCCGTCTGGATGATGCCGACAAAGGTGATGTCGTGGCTCGCCATGGCGTCGAAGCGAATCTTGAGCGCCTCGGGATCTCCGGACGTATTGTGTGCCTGGAGGATCGAATACGCGATGGTGCCGCGCTTGGCATCTTCGGGCGCCTGCGTAATACCGCGCTCGGCAGCCTCGGCCGCAGGCACAACCTCGCTGCCGCCGCGCAGGTAGATGCCGTCCTCGTACAGCTTAACCATACTGTCTCCCACTCTGCCCGAAAGGCTCGGGCGCATAGCATACATTCGTTCAATATCGTGCCATAGAACGGTTGCGAGTTGGTTACGAATCTGCACGTTCACTTTATCTCGGTAAAGTAAAGGGCAAGCCCGGTGTGAGCAGGCAAAAATGATCCCTTGGGGACGGAGGAAAACGGATCACTGGGTCAGGCCGACCCAGTGATCCGTTTTCCTCCGTCCCCAAGGGATCATGAAGTTGAATGCCAGATTGCCCGAATGCATCCCGCGTAACTACAAATCGGTTCCCGCACCCAGCAGTTTGCGCATGACCTGTTCGGGGTTAACCGAGCCGTCGCGCGGGGCCAGGGCGGTGATCTTCTTCTGCATCTTGTACTCGTGCAGCTCGTCCTCGAGCTGGCGCACGCGGGCACGGAGTTTTTCGTTCTCGCGCTCGCGCTCCTCGGCACGCTCCTTCATATCGAGGATGCGTACCACGCCGGCAAGGTTGATGCCCTCGTCGGTCAGCTGGTTGATGAGCTCCAAGCGCTCGATATCGGCACGCGAATACAGGCGCGTGTTGCCGCCCGAGCGCTGGGGGTTCACCAGGCCCTTGGACTCGTAGACGCGCAGAGTCTGCGGATGCATGCCGGTCAGCTCGGCCGCCACGCTGATCATGTACAGCGGTTTGTTCCTATTGTCCTCGGCCATGCTACCTGACCCCTTTCCGTCTCGTTATCGTCCATCATAAGCCCGCGGGCGCGGGCGTGCGCCGCGACCGCCCTAGTACGTCGCCTTGTAACGATTGACCTTCTCGCGATAGTCGCGCGTGTCGGCCTCGCGCAGCTTGGTCATGGCATCGCGCTCGTCATCAGACAGGTTCGTGGGAACCTGCACCTTGATCTCGACGAGCAGCGCGCCTGTACGGCCACGGTGCTTAACGTCGGGCGCGCCCATCTCCTTAAAGCGGAACTTCTTGCCCGTCTGGGTACCCGCGGGCACCTTCAGACGAACCGTCGCACCGCCGGGCGTCGGCACGTCCACCGTGCAGCCGAGCGCCGCCTCATAGACCGAGACCGGTACCTCCATGGTCACGTCGGCACCTTTACGCTTAAACAGCGGGTGCTCCTCCACGTGCGTGGTCACGACCAGGTCGCCGCGCTCGCCGCCGGCAACGCCATACTCGCCGCGACGCTTGTAGCGCAGTTTGCCGCCGTCGACCGCACCCGCGGGCACCGAGACCGTAATGGTCTGTTGCTCGCCTGTCGAGGGAATGCGGTAGGTGACCTTGTGCGTCACGCCGCGAAACGCGTCCTCGGCCGTCACATCGACGGTCAGCGACAGGTCGCCGCCCTTGCGAGCGCGGCTGCGACCCGCACCCGCACCGGCAGCGCCCGCAGCCCCGGCGAAACCCGAGCCCCAATCGCTGCCCCAGGCGCCGTTGCCGCTAAAGATGCTGTCGAAGATGTCGCCCCAGCCGCTGGCGCCCGCACCGGCACCGTAGCCGCCGCCATACGCGCCGCCCGCGCCCGGCATGCCGCCAAACATGAGCATCTGGTCGTACTCTTTGCGCTTCTTCTCGTCCGAAAGCGTCTCGTAGGCCTCGCTGATCTCCTTAAACTTGGCCTCGTCGCCGCCGGCATCGGGGTGATATTTTTGCGCGAGCTTGCGAAACGCGCTCTTGATCTCTTTGTCGGAGGCGCTCTTGGATACGCCCAGGATGTCATAGAAGGTTTTGCCTGCAGCCATCGTAGCTCCTCTCCTGTTATATCCGCCGCCCCTGCGGACGGCGGCTCATACTGTCATATGGCACTAGGCCAGAAAGGGCCCCGGGTGTTGCCCCGGGGCCCTTCTCAATTACTCCTCGGTGCTCTCGGCCGTATCGGCCGTAGCATCCTCGGGCGCCGCTTCGGGCTCCGGTGCGGGGCGCTTCTCGCCACCGTAGGTCACCGTCACCATCGCGGAACGCAGAATGCGATCCGCCATGCGGTAGCCCTTCTGGTACACGTCGTTGACGGTCTCGTCGTACTGCGATGCGTCCTCGACGCGACCCACAGCCTGGTGCTCGAGCGGATCGAACGCCTCGCCCTTGGGATCGATGGGCTCAACGCCCTCGTGCGCAAACACATCGAGCAGCTTGGCATGTACCGCGTCAACGCCATCGACGAACTGCTTAAAGTCGTCGGAAAGCTCTTGGCCACGGGCATGGTCGATCGCGCGCTCGATATCGTCGATCACCGGCAACAGCGCGGTGACGAGCTTCTCGGTCGCGCGCTCGCGCTCGGCGATGCGCTCGTTGGCGGTGCGACGACGGAAGTTCTCCCAGTCGGCCTGCAGACGAGCGGTGCGCTCGGTAGCGTCCTTCGCCTTGTCCTCGGCGGCCTTCTGAGCCTCTGCCGCAGCATCGAGCTCATTGCGCACGTCGGCAAGCTCCTTTTGGGCCTGCTCGAACTTGAGCTTAAAGTCGTTGTCGGCGGCTTCCTCACCGGCGCGGATAGCGGCTTCCACCATCTCGTCCTCGGTCATCGTCGCCTCCTTGTTGGAATCCTCTACCTGGTTCTCGGCAGCCTCGGCGGCCGGGGCCTCATTGACCTCGGTATCGTCTGCGGCCTCTACGGGAATCTTCACGTCCTTCTCCTCAGAGTCAACGGGGGCGGCGCCGGCGGCAGCCGCCTCCGTGCGAGCTTTACGGGCGGACATGATTACTTGTCCTCGTCGTCCACAACCTCGTAGTCGGCGTCGACTACGTCATCGTCGGCAGGCTGGGCACCAGCGGCACCGTCGGTCTGCTGCTGAGCGTCGGCGTAGACAACCTGAGCCAGCTCGTAGGCCACGGACTGCAGGGACTCGCCGGCGGCCTTGATGGCCTCGACGTCAGAGCCCTCGAGCGCCTTCTTGGCGTCGGCGATAGCGGCCTCGGCCTTGGACTTCACGTCGGCGGAAACCTTGTCGCCCAGCTCGTTGAGGGTCTGCTCGGTGGAGTAGCACAGGCTGTCGGTCTGGTTGCGGACCTCGACCTCTTCCTTCTGCTTCTTGTCCTCCTCGGCATGAGCCTCGGCGTCCTTGACCATGCGATCGACTTCGTCGTCGGACAGAGCGGTGGAGCCGGAGATGGTGATCTGCTGCTCCTTGCCGGTGCCCTTGTCCCTAGCGGAGACCTTGACGATGCCGTTGGCGTCGATGTCGAAGGTGACCTCGATCTGCGGCACGCCGCGGCGGGCAGCCGGGATACCGGTCAGCTGGAACTTACCGAGCGACTTGTTGTCGCGGGCAAGCTCGCGCTCGCCCTGGAGCACGTTGATCTCGACGCTGGTCTGGTTGTCGGCAGCGGTGGAGTAGACCTCGGTCTTGGAGGTCGGGATCGTGGTGTTGCGGTCGATCATCTTGGTCATGATGCCGCCCATGGTCTCGACGCCCAGCGACAGCGGGGTAACGTCGAGCAGCAGGATGCCCTCGACGTCACCGGTGAGCACGCCGCCCTGGACGGCAGCGCCGTCGGCAACGACCTCGTCGGGGTTCACGGACATGTTGGGCTGCTTGCCGGTCATGGTCTTGACGAGCTCCTGGACGGCGGGCATACGGGTGGAGCCGCCGACGAGGATGACCTCGGTCAGATCGGAGAGCTTAAGCTTGGCGTCGCGCAGGGCGTTGGTGACAGGCTGCTTGCAGCGCTCGAGCAGGTCACGGGTGATCTTCTCGAACTCGGCGCGGGTCAGCGTGTAGTTGAGGTGCAGCGGGCCGGACTGGTTCATGGTGATGAACGGCAGGTTGATGGTGGTCTGCTGGGCGGCGGAGAGCTCCTTCTTGGCGTTCTCGGCGGCCTCCTTCAGACGCTGCAGGGCCATGGGGTCCTGACGCAGGTCGACACCGTTCTCCTGCTGGAACTTATCGGCCATCCAGTCGATGACGCGCTGATCCCAGTCGTCGCCGCCCAGGTGGTTGTCGCCCGAGGTGGACAGGACCTCAAACACGCCGTCGGCGAGGTCGAGGATGGAGACGTCGAAGGTGCCGCCGCCCAAGTCGAAGACCAGGATGCGCTGGTCGGAACCCTGCTTGTCCAGGCCATAGGCCAGAGCAGCAGCGGTCGGCTCGTTCACGATACGCTTGACGTTGAGGCCGGCGATCTTACCGGCGTCCTTGGTGGCCTGACGCTGGGCGTCGTTGAAGTAGGCCGGGACGGTGATGACGGCGTCGGTGACGGTCTCGCCCAGATACTTCTCGGCGTCGGCCTTCATCTTTGCGAGCGTCATGGCGCTCACCTGCTCGGCGGTGTAATCCTTGCCCTCGATGTCGACGACGGCACGGCCGCCCTGGCCCTCCTTGACCTCATACGGCACGGTCTTGATCTCGGAGGTGCACTCGGAGTACTTGCGGCCCATGAAGCGCTTGATGGAGAACACGGTGTTCTTGGGGTTGGTGACCGCCTGGTTCTTAGCGGCCTTGCCCACGACACGGTCGCCGTCGGCACGGAAGCCCACGACGGACGGGGTGGTGCGGTCGCCCTCGGCGTTCACGATGATGGTCGGAGAACCGCCCTCGAGGACGGCCATTGCGGAGTTAGTAGTACCAAGGTCGATACCAAGAATCTTACTCATTAGAAATTCCCTCTCTCTTTTGCGTTCGCGCCGCCTCGACGATCTGTCGCGCGGTGTTTCGGCTTGTCTTTCAGGATGTAGTGTATCCCCTTATGGGCCGGAATATACAAAATCTAAGTCAATTCATATAAGATTTCTTATTGCTGAGAGTTTAGGTTCACAAATGCGCAGGTAGACGCACTGATTGAGTTCTCGGCAAATCTATCGAGATCTATGTAGAGATGGCTGAGGTTTGGGCCCGAGGCCGCATGGGGTGGCTTGAGGCGACCCCGGGGGAAAGCGCGACCCACTTTGAGCGTCGATTCCGGGACGCGCTTTCCGCTAGAAGGCTCAACCGGAAAGTGCGTCCCGCCTTGAGCGTGTATTCCGGGATGCAGTTTCCGCCAGTGGCTCAACCGGAAACTACGACCCGTTTCTCGGCCGAATAATGGGATACGCTTTCCGCAAGCTCGCTCAATCGCCCTTTATTTCAAGTCACCTTTAGCTAACATTTGCGCAGCTCAACGGCCCCACCTGCGCGTTTTTTAGTAAACCTTGGCATACTCGGCGAACGGTATGAAGATGCCGGCCAGAGGGTATTGCAAACGGTCGCTCCCGTGGTATGTTTTTGCCCGAATCAAACCGACGCGCATCGCCTGTAGCGTCGGTCAACAGAGAGGAAACTACCATGGCTCATCCCGTAATTGATGCCGACGAGTGCATCGCTTGTGGCGTTTGCGTCGACTCCTGCCCCGCTGGCGTTCTGGAGCTCCAGGACGTCGCTACCGTCGCTGACGAGGACTCCTGCGTCGCCTGTGGCGCTTGCCAGGACGCTTGCCCCGCCGGCGCGATCACCGAGATCGTCGAGGAGTAACAACTCCCCCACTTGCACACTCAAAAGTACACCGTGCACAAAAAGGAGGCCTCCGCATCGCCGCGGAGGCCTCCTTTTGCTTATGTGCTAGGACAAATCGTCTTCGTAGGGCATCAGGTCTGCTAGGTAGCCTTTCTCCTTGAGCATCGCCTCGATCTCGTCGAGGGTCTGCTCGTCCTCCGCCGCGATGCGATGGAAGTGGTAGCCACTCGTCACCGTTAGTAGTGGAAAGCTCTTGCCGCTCTCGATATCGTGCAGGTAGCGCTCAACATCGCGACGGTTGCGAATGTCCAGATCGGCTGTGATCTTGCCATACACGCGGTGGTTGACGATTACATTGAGCACGGCACCGCCCGCGTCGACGATACTCGTAAGCTCATCGCCTGCCTGCTCCACGCCGTGGCGAACCTTGACCAAGCGCGTGGGCACGGCGGGGCTGCTGGGGGCCTCCTGCAGCACGTAGCCGCGATTGGTCGCCACGATATCGTGCCCATCGGCACGCAGCAGGGCAATGTCTTGCACGACAATCTGGCGGCTCACGCCAACCTCGCGGGCAAGTGCGCTGCCCGAAACGGGCTCCTTGGCTCCCTCGAGCACGCCCATGATGGCACGACGACGCTCGCGGGCGTCCATTATTTACCGTCCAGCAGACGCAGGTGCTTAAGCGAAAGATCGAGAATCGGCGCAGAGTGCGTCAGCGCTCCCGAGCTTATAAAGTCAACGCCCAGGTCGGCGAGCGCGCGGATATTGCTGGCGTCCACGTTGCCCGAGCACTCGGTCTTGGCGCGGCCGGCGATAAGCTCAATCGCGGCAGCCATATCGTCGTGGGTCATGTTGTCGAGCATGATGATGTCGGCGCCGGCCTCCACAGCCTCGCGCACCATGTCCAGGTTCTCGCACTCGATCTCGACCGTCGTGGTAAACGATGCATGGGCGCGCGCCATCTCGATCGCACGCGTCACACCACCGGCGGCATCGATGTGGTTGTCCTTGAGCATGACGGCCGTCGACAGGTTGTAACGGTGGTTGCTACCGCCGCCGATCTCGACCGCGGCCTTCTCGAAGACGCGCATGCCCGGCGTGGTCTTGCGTGTGTCGACGAGCACGGTCTTGGTGCCCTCGAGCACCGCGGCCATCTGGTGTGTATAGGTAGCGATACCGCTCATGCGCTGCAGGTAGTTGAGCGCCACGCGCTCGCCCGAAAGCAGCACGCGCGCGTCGCCGCGCACCTGGCCCACGTGGTCGCCGGCGTGCACCTCGTCGCCATCGGCGACATCAAACAGCACCGAGCTCTGCGAATCCAGCAGCTCGAAGGTGCGGGCGAACACATCCAGGCCGGCGATGATGCCGTCGGCCTTGGCGATGAGCTCCACCGTGGCAGGACGCGCCGTGGGGCATACACTCGCCGTACTCACATCCTCAAAGGTGATGTCCTCGCGCAGAGCCTGCAAAATCAGATCATCGACGACGAGTTTCATGGTAATGGGATTCATGGTCTACTCCTCCACGGCCTGCGCGCCGGCGGCACGGGCCAAATCATCGATTGCCAGGGTGTCGGCGCTCAGGGCGCGGTGGCGTCCGTCGAGCGCAGGCTCGCCTGCCTGCTCCACGGCGAGCGACTCGCCGGTACGCATGTACCAGGCGGCGCGGCGGCCCCAGACCAGAGACTCGAGCAGGCTGTTGGAAGCCAGGCGATTCTTGCCGTGAACGCCGTTGCAGGCCGTCTCGCCGGCGGCGTAGAGCTCGGGCATCGAGGTGCGGCCGTCCTTGTCGACCCACACGCCGCCCATAAAGTAGTGCTGCGTGGGCGTGACGGGGATGGGTTCGTCCAAGATGTCACGGCCGTCCTCCAGGCAGCGCGCGCGGATGTTGGCAAAGTGCCCGGTCACCACGTCCCGCTCGACGGGCGCAAAGCTCAGCCACTCGTGCTCGGTGCCGTCCTGCTTCATCTGCTCGCGAATGGCGGCGGCGACCACGTCGCGCGGTTGCAGCTCGTCAGTAAAGCGCTCGCCGGCGGCATTGAGCAGAATCGCGCCCTCGCCGCGGCAGCTCTCGCTGATCAGGAAGGTGCGGCCCGGCTGCGGCGAGAACAGTCCCGTGGGGTGAATCTGCACGTAGTCCAGATGCTCCATCGTAATGCCGTGCTCCTGCGCGATGTAGCAGGCGTCGCCGGTGAGCTGCGGGTAGTTGGT
>CAUBTS010000069.1 GCA_958438955.1 uncultured Collinsella sp. | reverse complement strand
GCAACCAGGTCCATGACGGCGATCTTGGTGCCGTCCTGCTTGAGCGTAACGCTGCCCACCTTGTCGCCCACATGCACCGTGCCCGAAAGATCGTCGTAGCTAACCTTTTCGGTCACCTCGCCGGCAAGGGAAAACACGGTCGCTTGCGCCGTAGGATCGGCGAGCGTGGCGTCGATCGTCTTATCCGTCCAGTCGGTTTGACTAATGCGCGCCATAAGCGGGTTGCCGTTGGCAGTCTTTTCCTGCGTGTTGGCGATTACGACCGCCGCCTTGTGACCGTAGTACCAATTGGCAAGGGTTGCGGTATCGGTAAAGCGCTGGTCGGTGGTGGTGGAGTTCAAAACGACGGTGTAGATCTCGTCGCCGTCGCGGTTGTAGGCGCTCGTAAAGCAATAGCCTGCATCGTCGGTGGTGCCGGTCTTGCCACCGATGTTGCCATCTTGGCCCAGCAAATAGTTATGCGTGTCCATGGAATGCGAATGGTCGGTGCCGTCGGCGCCCGTGACCTCGATCCAGGAATCCTCGCTCGCTACGACCTCGCGGATCGTGTCGTTTTTCATGGCCTCCTGCATCATCAGCGCTACGTCGTGTGCGGTTGAGTGCATATCGCCAGCCCACTCATCAAAGTCCAGACCATGCGGGTTTTCAAAAAGCGTACCGGTGCAGCCGAGCTTCTTAGCGCGCTCGTTCATGGCCTTCACAAATGTGGCCTCGGCGTCTTTGGTCTTAGGGTCGATCTTCTTGCCCACATATTTGGCGAGCACGATGGCGGCGTCGTTGCCCGAGGGAATCATCAGGCCGCGCAGTGCCTGCTCCACGGTAAGCTCGTCGCCTTCGAGCAAGCCGGCGGTCGAATTACCCACGGTGGCTGCGGCGTTGCTCACCGTGACCTTCTCGTCCATCTTGCAATTCTCGACGGTTAGGATTGCGGTCATGACCTTGGTGATCGAGGCAATCTTGACCTGCTCATCGGCGCCGCGCCCATAGTAGACGGTGCCGTCTTTGCCCATGACGAGGGCATTGGTCGCATCGATATCGGGCAGGTTTTCGGCCGTGATGCCGCGCGCATCGGCGGTTTTGCCGCAAACATTGTCGGTCGTGAGCACTTGGGCGCCGGCGACGGTGGGCGCGCCAGCGGCAAGGGCGATAGCGCAGACAAAGCCGGCGGCAAGCTGGGCTGAGCGCTTTGCAAAAGAGGTGAGGGACTTCACAGATTTCGCTTTCGACGGGATGGTCTCTTCTGAAACTAGAGTATATCGTTTGCCGGCGTCGGCGATCATCGCGTGCGCGCTTGGCCCACATCCGCACCCGAACGGGCACAAGGGTGCTTAAGGCCGACTTAATCACCCACGCTTGTTGTGTGTGGCGTGCGTCGCCTCAGGCATAATGGAGCGCGAGAGGAGCACGCATGAACGAGCGCATTTTGGTAGTTGATGACGAGAAGGCCATCGCCGACTTGGTTGGCATCTACCTTACAAAAGAGGGCTTTGATGTCCAGATTGCCTATAGCGGGGCCGATGCTGCCAAGGCGATTTTGGAGCAGGAGTTCGATCTGGCGCTGCTTGATGTCATGCTGCCCGATATCGATGGGTTTGAGCTGCTGCGTACGATCCGTTCCAGCCATACCTATCCCGTGATCATGCTGACGGCGCGCGATGCCCAGCAAGACAAGATCGGAGGCCTTTCGCTTGGCGCGGACGATTACGTGGTCAAGCCGTTCCGCCCGCTGGAGCTCATCGCGCGCGTGCACGCTCAGCTTCGCCGCTACACCAGCTACGGTAGCCGTGCACAGGCGGCCGAGTCGCCGACCATTCAGCTCGACGGCTTGGAGATCAACCGCGACGCTCGTTCCGTGACGGTGGACGGTGCACCGGTACGCCTCACACCCACCGAGTATTCAATCTTGCTGTATCTGGTCGAGCATCGCGGCAGTGTGGTGGCCGTGGAGGACCTGTTCCGCGCGGTGTGGAACGAGGATTTTATGCCCGGCTCCAACAATACGGTGATGGTGCACATTCGCCACTTGCGCGAAAAGATCGGCGACGACGCACAAAAACCACGCTTTATCAAAAACGTCTGGGGCGTCGGCTACATCATCGAATAACGCTTTTCGCTTGTGAGGATCTTGATATGACAAAAGACGATAGACAAGCGTTCGAGGTGCCCGATCGGCTCTTTGAATACGTGAGGTCGGTCGTCGACAACCGCGCGCTTGCAACGGTGCTGCTCTTTTTGCTGAGCCTGCTGCTGATTGGCATCGACAACATCGTCGGAATCTTGGCGGTGCTGCTTGTCGGCTTTTTGCTGATCGATCGATTTGAGATCGTGTGCCGCTGCGTGGTGATTGGCGGCGCCGCGTGGGCCATGACGTTGGCGATTGGCGCCATGGCGCTCGGCGGCATCGAAGGGCCGGTGTTGTTCGATGCCGGCTTTGTATTCAACATGCTTGGCTTTGTGCTGGCGCTTGCCGTGTGCGTGCTGTTCTTGTGCGGCCGCGCCCTGTACTACCAGGGCTACGAGCAGGGCGAGCAGCATGCCGATTGTGTGCTGGCTGCTCGTATTCAAGATCGCCTGATCGATCACCCCGACACCTGGGACAACATCGACGGCGACTTCTTGGAGGTCGAGGGCGCCCTTAACCGCGTGCGTGACCGTGAGCGCAAGGTGCAGCAAGCTCTGCGTGACGAGTCGCATCGCAAGGACGATCTGGTCACGTACTTGGCACATGACCTACGCACCCCGCTTGCCAGTGTGGTGGGCTATCTTTCGCTGCTGCAAGAGGCTCCTGAGCTGCCGGTTGAGCAACGTGCGCACTTTACGGGCGTGGCGCTCGACAAGGCGCACCGGCTCGATACGCTCATCGAAGAGTTCTTCGATATCACGCGCTTTGACTTCCACGATATCGTGCTCACGCGCGGCTATGTTGATCTGGGGTTGCTGCTGGCTCAGGTGACTGACGAGTTCTATCCCATCCTCAACGAGCAGCATAAGGAAGTCCAAGTTGATATTCGCGAGGACCTGACGGTGCTCGTGGATGGCGACAAAATGGCTCGCGTGTTCAACAACATCATGAAAAACGCTATTGCCTATAGCTATGAGGGCTCGACCATCACGATCGAGGCCAGACGCCGGGACGGCGGTGGCGTGCGCGTGCGCTTTATCAATCAGGGCGATCCCATCCCTGCGGCTAAGCTCAAGGTGATCTTTGAGAAGTTCTATCGCCTGGATGCGGCGCGTGCGACCAATCGCGGCGGCGCTGGACTGGGGCTTGCCATCGCCAAGGAGATCGTATGCGCGCACGGCGGTACCGTTGCATGTGAATCGACGCCCGAACACACGATATTCACCATCGAGCTGCCCGCCGCATAGCCAGCGTGCCCTTACAAACACTTGACAATGCGCTCACGTGCATATGAGCCGCGATTCCTACTATCGATACTGCTGAATTGATATCGATGTGGAGGTATGCGGTATGACGGCTGCTGCGGCTGTGGAGCCCACGGAGCTTGAAGAACTCATGAAAGCGCAGGCCGAGGCCGCGCACGAGCGCGAGGTTGGGGATGCGATTCGCCCCACGGCAGAGGATCTTGCCGCCTCGCCGACGCGAATCGATGTTGAGGGCCTCGACCTGTTCTATGGCGACCACCATGCGCTCAAGGACGTGAATATCAAGATCCGCGACAAGCAGATTACCTCGTTCATCGGGCCTTCGGGCTGCGGAAAGTCCACGTTGCTGCGCTGCTTTAACCGCATGAACGACGGCATCAAGGACTGCCGAATCGAGGGCAAGATTGCGCTCGATGGTCAAGATATCCTGGGCGACTACGACATCTGCCGCCTTCGCCAGCGCGTGGGCATGGTGTTCCAGCGCCCCAACCCGTTTCCCATGAGCATCTACGACAACGTCGCCTATGGGCCGCGCGGTATGGGTGTGCGCGATCGCGTCGTGCTCGACGAGCTGGTCGAAGACTCCCTGCGACGCGCCGCCCTGTGGGACGAGGCCAAGGACAAGCTCAAAGAGTCGGGTCTGGGTCTTTCGGGCGGCCAGCAGCAGCGCCTGTGCATCGCCCGCGCACTTGCCGTGCAGCCCGACATTCTGCTGATGGACGAGCCGACCTCGGCACTCGATCCTGTGTCGACGCTGGTGGTGGAGCAGCTGGCCTGCGAGCTCAAAGAGACCTGCACGCTCGTGGTCGTTACGCACAATATGCAGCAGGCGGCGCGTATCTCCGATTCGGTCGCATTCTTTTTGCTGGGTGAGCTGGTGGAGCACGCGCCCACCGCGCAACTCTTCAAGAATCCGACCGATCCGCGCACGGCGGATTATTTGACGGGGCGTTTTGGCTGATACCATCTAGTAAAGGTACCTTTAGGGTTAAGATGCGGTCATGCCGGCCGCAAAGGGGTTCAACATGATCTATTACGTCGAGGACGATGACAACATCAGGGATTTGACGGTCTACGCGCTGCGCAAGCAGGGAATCGAGGCCGAGGGCTTTTCGTGCGATGGCGAGTTTAAGGCCGCCGTGGCGCGACGGGTACCCGATGCCGTCCTGCTCGACATCATGCTGCCCGATACCGATGGCTTGGCGATTATGCGTCGACTGCGTGCCGATCGCCTGACGGCGACGGTGCCCATCATGATGCTTACCGCCAAGGATACCGAGCTCGACAAGGTGATGGCGCTCGATGGCGGTGCCGACGATTACCTGACTAAGCCGTTTTCGCTCATGGAGCTCGCCAGCCGCTGCCGCGCACTGCTGCGTCGCGGCGGCATGGTCAAACAGGCAAGCGATGTGCTCAGCGTGGGCGACATTGTGCTCTCGCCCAGCCATCGTGAGGTGACTGTTGCCGGCGAGTCGCTTAAGCTCACCCTGCGCGAGTTCGACCTGCTCGAGTACCTCATGCGCAAGCCCGGCGTGGTCTTTACCCGCGAGTCGTTGCTGCAGAGCGTGTGGGGCTGGGACTTCGACGGCGGTTCGCGCACCGTTGACGTGCACGTGCAGACGCTTCGCCAAAAACTGGGCGAGCATGCCAGCGCCATCGAGACCGTGCGCGGCGTGGGCTACCGCTTGGCCGAGCCTTCTGCCGGTGATGGTGCCGAAGGTGACGACACCGCGGCCACCGCATCGGAGGAGTAACCCGTGGTCTTCGCCCCCCAGGGAAAACATACGCTGTCGCACCGCGTTTTTGTGACGATCTTTGTCTGCGCCATGGCGGTTATCGTGGCGTTTACGGTGCTGGGTGCGTTCTTTGTGCAAAACACCTTGGCGGATGCCACGAGTGCCAATCTGGCGCAGGAAACCGAGCTCATTGCTGCCGCCCTCGACGAGCAGCAGGAGCGCATCCCGTTCTTGCGTAGCCTCGATCGAGAGGACTTGCGCATCACGCTGATTAACAAGGATGGATCGGTTGCCTACGACAACGAGGCGTCGCCTTCCACACTGCCCAACCATGGCGATCGCCCCGAGGTCATCGAGGCCTTTGAGAGTGGTTCGGGTTCCGCGGAGCGCGCAAGCTCTACGCTCGACGAGATTATGCTGTATCGCGCCGTCGCCCTTGATAACGGCCAGGTTGTCCGCTTGGCGCAGGCCCAGCCTGGCGTTGCGGCGATTTTGCTGTCGATGGTGGCGCCGATGCTGCTTATCGCAGCAGCGGGTGCGGTACTCTCGTTTTTTATGGCGCGCCGCGAGTCCCGTGCCATCATCGCGCCTTTGCAAGAGGTGGATTTGGACCACCCACGCCGTAGCTATGAGCACGCCTATGCCGAGATGGTCCCCATGCTTGAGCGTATTGAGTCGCAGCGCCAGGAGCTCAAGCGCCAAATGGCGGTGCTGGCGGACAACGACCGTATGCGCCGCGAGTTCACGGCGAATATCACCCATGAGCTCAAGACGCCGCTTACGGCGATTTCGGGCTATGCCGAGCTCATCGCAAACGGCATGGTCGAGGGCGAGGGCGACCTGCGCAACTTTGGCGGTCGCATCTATCGTGAGGCGGGCCGCTTGGCAGCGCTTGTCAACGATATCCTTACGCTGTCTAACTTGGACGAGGCCGAGCGTGCAGCTGAGGGCGAGACGGTGCCCATTGGGTCCACGGAGCCTATTGAGCTCTCGCGCGCCGTCTATGCGGTTGAGCAGCGTCTTGAACAGGTCGCCCGTCAGGCGAATGTGACGATAAGTCATGAGACCAAGCCTGTGGTCATCGAGGGCGTGTCGCGCTTGATTGACGAGCTCATCTATAATCTGGCAAGCAACGCCATCCGCTACAATCGACCCGGCGGTACGGTTACGCTGCAGTGCGGCACCAACGACGAAGGCCATCCGTTCCTTGCGGTCGCCGACACGGGAATCGGTATCGCGCCTGAAGAACAGGGCAAGGTATTTGAGCGGTTCTATCGCGTGGACAAGAGTAGGTCCAAGGCGCGCGGCGGAACCGGTCTGGGGCTTGCCATTGTCAAGCATGCGGCCCTGTATCATCACGCCACGCTCGATCTGTCGAGCGAGTTGGGCGTGGGAACCACCATTACGGTGACGTTTCCCATACAGCAGGACGAGCCATTCGCATAGCGATACAACATAGGTATTGATGCAGACGCCGCATTTGACTTTCGGGTGCGGCGTTGTTGTGCAATTTTACGATTGCTTCCGACATTTTTACAGGAGAGCCTGTTTCTTATGTATAGAGTTTGGTCTCGGTAAAAAGATGCGATAACATACGGACAGTTTTGTCAATCCGAACTGGGGAAATGAAAGGCAAGCTGCATGACCCTTCTCGAACTGTTCCAGCTGCTGAAGAAGCACCTCAAGCTGGTCATCACCCTTCCGGTGGTCTGCGCGATCGCCATGGGTATCGTGTCCTTCGCCGCGATGGACAACACCTATACCGCGACGACGAGCATGTACATTCTCGCCAAGACCGACGATAGCGGCCAGATGAGCTACAACGATCTCTCGGCGAGCCAGATGCTTTCCAACGATATCGCCACGCTGCTGGATAGCGATAGCGTTAAGAGCGGCGCCGCCAAGGAACTGGGCCTCACCGATCTGGATGACTACAAGGTGTCTGTTTCCTCCGAGACCACCACGCGTGTCATTGCGCTTTCGGTTACCGGCACCGATGCCAAGGAGACGGCTGAGGTCGCAAAGGCCATAGCTAGCTCGGTGAGTACGGTCGCTCAGAACGTCGGCGCTGCCCAGAGCATCAACGTTATCGACGAGGCTAAGACTCCCGAAGTTCCCAGCGGCCCCAAGCGCACGCTGTACGTTGCTGTCGCGTTCCTCGCCGGTATCTTTATCGCAGTTGCCTATGTCGTTTTGGCAGACATGCTCAATACCCGCATCCGCGGTGCCGAAGAGGCAGAAGAGCTCCTGGGCATTCCCGTTGTTGGCCGAATTCCGGCTATGAAAGGTGGTAAATAGGCATGGCTAAGGCAAAGAACACCGATAAGCTCGTTGTACAGAATGCCGCCAAGACCCTTCTGGCCAACATCCGCTTTGCGAGCGTGGACGACCCCATTCGCACCATCACCGTTACCTCCTCGATTCCCAACGAGGGCAAGTCTACGGTTTCCATTAACCTTGCTCAGGCAATCGCCACGAGCGGCAAGTCCGTGCTCCTGGTCGAGGCCGATATGCGCCGCAGGTCCCTTTCCGATATGCTCGGCGTTCGTTCGCGCGGCGGACTCTATGCGGTCCTTTCCGAGCAGATCTCCATTGACCAGGCAATTGTCGAGACGGGTCAGAAGAACTTCTACTTCCTCGATGCTGAGCCGCATATTCCCAATCCTGCCGACATCATCGCCTCTCACCGCTTTGCCAAGTTGGTAAAGGCACTGTCCGCCAAGTTCCAGTACGTCATCTTTGATGCTCCCCCGGTCGGCACCTTCATCGATGCTGCCGAGATTGCCAGCCTGACCGACGGTACGCTGTTCGTGGTGCGCGAGGACTTCACCAAGCGCGAGGAGGCACTCAACGCTATCGGCCAGCTTAAGAAGTCCGAGAAGGTCAAGCTCATCGGTACCGTTATGAACTACTGCGAGACCGAGACCAGCGAGTACTACTACTCCTACTACACCAAGGACGGTAAGAAGGTGAAGAAGGGCTCCGACGATCAGGGGACTTCCAAAAAGGGCATCTTCACCAACCGAGCAAACGTTTAGTTGATTAAGGCTGACCTATGCGTGACATTCATTGCCATATCTTGCCGGGTGTAGACGACGGCGCCGCCGATCTCGATGAGAGCTTGGCGATGCTCGAGGCTGCCAAGCGGGCCGGTGTAACCAGAATCGTTTGCACTCCTCACTGCCGTGATCCCTATTTTGATTACGACAAGATGTGGGATGCCTTTGAGCTGCTGCGTGATAACGCTGACGGTTTTCCGCTCCAGATGGGCTTCGAGGTCAACCATCGAAAGCTCGTTGAGCTTGGTATCGATGCCGCGGAGCACTTGCATTTCGATGGAACCAACGAGTTTCTGCTCGAGCTTTCGACGCATGCCGATGCGTATGCGTTTAGAGAGTACGAGAACACGATTTACGATTTGCAGTGCCGTGGCTATCAGGTGATCATCGCTCATCCTGAGCGCTATCGTGCGGTTCAAAAGGATGTAAGCGTGGCGGAGCGCCTGGTCGATATGGGCTGCAAGCTGCAGGCTTCGGCGGACTTTATTGCCGGCGGTCGCTTTGGTCGCGAGAAAAAACCGGCACAGCGCCTGTTCGATCAGAACCTGTACAGCTTCATCGCGAGCGATGCCCATAACGTGGGTCATTACGACTGCCTGGCGAAGGCTCGCGCGAAGTTTAGTGTGCGCGGAGCTCATTTTCGCTAATATCTGTCCCTAACGTTCGCATTGAATGAAAGGGCAGCCATGGATATCCAACTTAAGACGGGATGCTTTGATGACGCGGCGTTGGTGCGCCGCGTCGTTTTTATGGACGAGCAGGGCTACGAGAATGAGTTCGACGCTATCGACGAGGATCCAAACTGCATTCATGTGACGCTCTATGTAGACGGCGAGCTTGCCGGTTGCTCGCGCGTGTTTCCCGAAGAGCTTGAGCGCGTGGCTGACGCAGAGGCCCCGGTGTTGCCGGCATGCGACATGGACGAAGGCGTTGCGGCGGGGGAGACCTACATTATGGGGCGCGTCGCCGTGCTGCCGGCTATGCGTCGTCGCGGACTGGCGAGTGCGATCGTCGAGGCCAGTGCTGTGTGTGCACGCAATGCCGGCGCTAAGCTTATTAAGCTGCATGCGCAGGAATACGTGTTGCCGCTCTATGCAAAGGCGGGCTACACGCAAATTGCCCCGGTAGATTACGAAGACGAGGGCCAGCCCCATGTCTGGATGGCCAAGCGCGTAGATGGCAGATAGGGACGTTCCTTTTCTGCTGGCAGTTGGGGATACTCCTTGGCAATCGACGCATGGGTGTTCCAACATACAGTTTTTCGATTCCGTATGTATATATGCGCGCTAATGGGTTATAAAATCTAAGTCTGAACATAGCAGGTCTGCGATGCGGCTCGGGCAACCGGGCCGTTTTTGCGGACGGGGGTAGCGCGAAAGGACTGCACATGCGTCAATTTAAGACCGAGAGCAAAAAACTGCTCGACCTCATGATCAACTCCATCTACACCAATAAGGAAATCTTCCTGCGCGAGCTTATCTCTAACGCGAGCGACGCCGTCGACAAGCTCAACTTTAAGAGCCTGCAGGATCCGAGCGTCAAGATTGACCAGGGCGACCTGGCCATTCGCGTCTCCTTTGATAAAGACGCCCGCACCATCACTATTTCGGATAACGGTATCGGCATGACCGCCGAGGAGCTCGAGCGCAACTTGGGCACCATCGCCCATTCCGGCTCCGAGGAGTTTAAGACCGAGAACGCCGAGCAGCAGGGCTCCGATGTCGACATCATCGGTCAGTTTGGCGTGGGTTTCTACTCCGCCTTTATGGTCGCCAGCCACGTGAAGGTCGTCAGCCGCGCTTATGGCGAGGATACCGCCCACGTTTGGGAGTCCGACGGTCTTGAGGGTTACACCATCGAGGACGGCGAGCGCGCCGAGCACGGTACCGATGTCATCCTGACGCTGCGCGAGAACGAGAAGCTCGACGCCGACGGCGAGGCCGAGACCTACGATCGCTTCCTGACCGAGTGGGGCCTCAAGAGCCTGATTCAGCAGTACAGCAACTATGTGCGCTACCCGATTCAGATGATGGTGAGCAAGAGCCGCCAGAAACCCAAGCCCGAGGACGCGCCGGATGATTACAAGCCCGAGTACGAGGACTACCAGGAGCTCGAGACCGTCAATTCCATGACACCGATCTGGAAGAAGCGCAGCTCCGATGTCGAGCAGAAGGACTACGACGAGTTCTACAAGTCCACGTTCCGCGACTTTGACGATCCTGCGCGCACCATCAGCTTCCACGCCGAGGGCACGCTCGAGTATGACGCCCTGCTGTTTGTGCCGGGACGCGCGCCGTTCGATCTGTACAGCAAGGACTACGAGAAGGGCCTGTCGCTTTACAGCTCCAACGT
>CAUBTS010000068.1 GCA_958438955.1 uncultured Collinsella sp. | reverse complement strand
ACGCCGCAGCTGCCGGCCTATGTCCTGCGCCCCGAGAGCTATGACGACGTGGAGACTGTGGTGCGCCGCGTTCGCACCAAGCAGCCTGTCGCACTGATTTTTGTGGGCGTACGCACCGAAGTTGCCAAGCGCGTCTTGGACTTCTCTTACGGCTTTGCCTGCGGTCTGGGTGCCACGGTCAAGGGGGTGGGCGACCGCGTGTTCATGGTGCTGCCCGCCGGTTGCGAGGTCAAAGATTCCGATCTCAAGAAGCTTCGTGCCGACGGCTACCTTAAGTAAAGACAAGACGAGGAGATTCCCATCAACATCTACACTATCGTCCAGCTGGTCAACACGCTGTTCAACTTCTATTCCACGCTCATTGTCGTCTACTGCTTTATGACGTGGATTCCCATGAAGCAGGGTGGTTTGCTTCAGGATATTGCTGCGGTGCTTGATAGCGTGTGCGGTCCGTGGCTCAACCTGTTCCGTCGTTTCATCCCGCCGATGGGCGGTATCGATTTTTCGCCGGTCGTTGCGATTATTGCGTTGCAGTTGGTGCAGAGGCTGGTTCTGCAGCTTCTTATAGGTATACTCGTGTAGAACTGTCTTAGTAACTTACGTCGGGCGTGTAGCGCCGAGGCGATGAAAAAGGAGACTTGTTATGGCTATTACCCCTGCAGACATCCAGGCTCAGACTTTCTCTGAGGCCAAGCGTGGCTACGATCCTGCCGAGGTCGACGTCTTCTTGGAGACGCTGTCCTCCGAGGTTGACGCTATGCTCGCTAAGATCGTCGACCTTAAGGGTCGTCTGACTGCTACCGAGCAGCAGCTTGCCGATGCGCAGGCTCAGCTTGCCCAGGCTCAGGATGCCACCGCCCAGGCCGTTCCTGCCGCCCCCGTGGCTGCTCCCGCCCCTGACTTCTCCGCTCAGGAGCGCCAGATTTCCGCTGCCCTGATCGCTGCCCAGCAGACCGCTGAGACCATCGTCAACGATGCCAACGAGAACGCTGAGCGTATCCGCAACGAGGCTGACGCCAAGGCCCGCGAGGTTATCCGCCAGGCTCTGACCGAGAAGCAGGCCGAGCTCGAGGAGATCGATCGTCTCAAGGCTTCCCGTGAGGAGTTCAAGGCAGAGTATCTCAAGCTCATCCAGCACTTCATGGACGATGCCCAGAATTCCTTCCCGGCCGATCTGATGGCTTCCACGCCGGTCGGTTCTGCCGCTTCTCCTGCAGTGACTGTTCCCGCCGAGCCGCTGCCCGTCGCTGACCCGGTTGTCCCCGTGGCCGATCCCTTCGCCCCGATCGACAACTTTGCTGCCGACGACCTGGACTAACATTCGGCCTACAATTTAGTGCCTAGAAAGGACCCGCAGCTTGCGGGTCCTTTTTTATGACTGTGCCGGAGTGCGTAACATAAAAAACCGAGCCCTGCACATAATGGCGCAGAACTCGGCGAACGGGTGAGCGGTCAAGGGTAGGTTTTAAGGCATGTCCCAAAACCTACTTGAGGAGGAAGTCGGAGAGGGGAATGGTACGGGCCTCGCGATGCTCGGGATCGGCGATGTGGTCGGCAGGATATCCACAGACGAGCATGTGATAGGGATAGACGCCCTTGGGCAGATTGAACTGCTCCTGTGCCACCCCAGGCTTAAAATGGCATACCCAGCACGTTCCCAGGCCCTGCTCGGTGGCCTCCATCATCATCTGATCACACACGATGGACGTATCGATTTCACTGGAATTCATCTGATCATACGGGCGCACCCAAGCATCATCGGTAACGCTGCAAATAAGAAAGACAAGCGGAGCCCCAAAGATAGACCCATCACGAGCAAACCGAGGCTGACAAGCAGCAGCCTTCTCCAGAAGCTCAGGCGTATCCAACACCATCACACGGGTTGGATGATTATTACAAGCAGAAGGAGCAATACGCCCAGCCTCAACAATGGCATCCACCACAGCCTGCTCAACAGGACGGTCCTCAAACGAACGACAAGAATACCGACCACGAGCCAGATCCAAATAACTCACAACCAAGACCTCCAAATTCAACGAATCAATCCAAAGTAAAACAAAGGGTACCCAAAGCCCCATCCACCCAAACGTTTAAGGCGGTCCCAAAGTTCCCAATCGGGTCCAAAGGCCCCGCCAACAAAAGCCCCATCGCTTTCAAAGTATCAGCCAAAGTTCCCAATGGTGGTACGTAAGGCGAAGGGCCGGCACCTGTTTACTTTCGAACGACTCTGCCATGCAGCCGGAGTGAGAAAGCAAACAGGTGCCGGCCCTTCGCCGCCGGGACACGTACCCCCAATTAACTGTTCTTCATGACAATCGAATCCACGACATCGGCCACATTCTCACAGCAGTCAGCGCAGTACTCCAGGAAGGCGTACACGTCACGCCAGGCGATGACCTCGAGCGGGTCCTTGCCGTTAACGTGCAGGTTGCGCATGGCGTTGATATAGAGCTCGTCGGCTTCGGACTCGATGGTGTTGATCTGGATGACGAGTTCGCGCAGGGTCTTGGACTTGCGGTAGTTGGGCAGCTCGACCATCAGGTCTTTCATGGCGCGGCAGGCGTCAGTCACCTTGTGGGCGATGACGATGGCGTCGGGATGGATGCTCTGGATGTTGGTGAAGTAGACGCGCTGCACGACGCCCTCGATGCGGTCGAGCACGGTGTCGAGCGCGCAGCTCATCAGATCCAGATCCTCGCGCTCGAGCGGGGTGATAAAGGCGGTGAGCAGGGCGTCTTCGAGCTCGTGGTGCTTCTTGTCTGCCGCATGCTCAATCGCATGCATCTTATTGAGCATGTCGTGAATCTGCGCGGGATCGAAGTTCTCAAAAATCTTGGTGAGCAGCTCTGCGGCCTGGACGGCGAGGTCGGCGCAAGCGACGTAGTTGTCAAAGTAGAACGAATCGGGTTTCTTTGCCATGGGTGGGTCCTTTCGAGGCGAAGACGGGTGGGCGAAGTGTTGCGGTCCGGATGGACGTTCGGTTTGACTAGATGAACATCATGAACAGCTTGGCCATGACAAAGCTGATGAGTCCGCAGGCGGGGAAGGTGAAGAACCAGGTGAACATCATGTCCTTGACCACGCCGAAGTTGATGGCCGAAAGGCGCTTGACGGCGCCGACGCCCATGATGGCGCAGGTCTTGATGTGGGTGGAGGACACCGGGATACCGGTAAGGGTGGCAAGCAGCAGATTCGCGGCGCCTGCGAGGTCGGCGGAGAAGCCCTGATACTTCTCGAGCTTGACCATGCTCTGGCCGACGGACTTGATGATGCGCTCGCCGCCCACGCTGGTGCCGATACCCATGGTGGCCGAGCACAGCAGCATAATCCAGATGGGAATGCCGGCATCGCCGACGCTCGTCTGGCCGTTGGCGAAGGCCACGCCTAAAAAGAGCACGCCGATGAACTTCTGTCCATCTTGCGCGCCGTGCATAAAGCTCATGGCCGCAGCGCTCGCGATCTGAGCGTATTTAAAGAAGACATTGGCACGTCGCCTGTTGGCGGCGGCAAACAGAATCGAGACGAGTTTGCACAGAATCCAGCCCATGACAAAGCCCAGGCCGATGGAGAGCGCCAGGCCGTAGATGACCTTCATCCACTCGTGGACGTTGACGCTGTTCGCGCCGCCGAGGGCGATAGCGGCACCGGTCAGGCCGGCGATAAGGCTGTGGCTTTGCGAGGTGGGGATACCAAAACGCGATGCCGTGGCACCGTAGACGACGATGGAGAACAGCGCCGCGCACAGGCAGGCGAGCGCCATGGTGCTGTTTCCGCCAAAGTCGACGATATGTGAGATGGTGTTGGCGACGCTCGCGTTAAAGTGCGTCATGATGAGCACGCCCAAGAAGTTGAATGCGGCGCTCATGAGAATGGCGGCGCGGGCGGGCATGCAACGCGTAGTGACGCAGGTCGCGATGGCGTTGGGCGCGTCGGTCCATCCGTTGACGAAGATGGCGCCGAGCGCGAGGATCACGGTGACGGCAAGGACTGGGTTCGACACAATTTGGCCGAGGAAGGTTGAGAACGTTACGTCCATATATGGGCTTTCTCGAAGTTTGCAGGCACGTTACAAAAACATGATAAATCGTATCACCTCCTGCGGGTTTCTTTACCGAGTTCTGATGGGAGAAGTGAATTTTTTGGCACTAAAATTGAATATTAGCCCTGTTGACCGCGGGTATTCTTTTTGCTAACACGCAATGAGGACACGCGTGCGCGCCCCAACACCCCAAAACCACAGTCTGTTCGCTTTACAACATACAAACATGCGTTCGATAATAGAGGGCATGGAATATCGACAGACAGACGGCAAAACTCGGCGCGTGCACAAGCAGTATGTGGACGTCGTGGCTCGCATCCTCGCGGGCGGACAGGTCGTGCCGGTCACCGTCTGCTGGGTCGACGGCCGTTGTTTTACGATCGACGAAATTATCTCGACCATTGGGTTTGGCCTGATGGTCCACGGCATCCGTACAGCAACATATAAGGTGCGTTTTGGCAGGCACGCGACCGAGTTGTATCTGGAGGACCAGACGCGCGAGCGGGCGGACGGCTCGCAGGCGCACGTGATGCGTTGGTGGGTCTGGGCCTTTGATCGTACGCTTGAGGGCAAGCGCCGCAGGTAAGGACGTACAGCATTCGGGTACAATGGCAGGAATCTTGTCAACTACGGCGCTGTCTTGCGTTTTTTGAAAGGACGAAGTATGAACGATATCCAGGGCTATCAGAACGGCCCCATCGAAACCGGCGCAAGCCGTGCCAAGGAGATGTCGCCGCGTGCGTATAATCTTGCCATGTCTGCCCTGATCTTTTTGGGCTTTTGCGCCATGGGCGCCGGTGCTTACTTTACGAGCACCATGGCGTTTGCCCGCATGATGATGAGCGGCGCCGCCCTGCCACTGGTCTTTGGCTCGTTTATCCTGACTATTGTCGGCATCGTCATGATGTCTGCTGCTGCCAGCAAACAGTCCGTGGGCCTGTCGCTCGCGGGTTACGTGATCTTTGCGAGCACCTTTGGCCTGACCGCGTCGTTTGGCCTTGCCAACTATGACCTGCCCACCATCAACACCGCTTTTATCGCCACCGCTGCAATCACCTTTGTCTTTGGCGCCTTGGGCGTGACGTTCCCCAAGTTTTTCCAACGCGTATATGGCATCGGCTTTGGCATCCTGCTTGCCACGATTCTGGTCGAGATCGTGCTGATGTTCATGGGCGTTTCGCAGTCCATCACCGACCTGATCGTGATCGTGGTGTTCGCCGGGTTTATTGGCTACGACACCTATGTTGCCACGACGGTGCCGCCCACGCTGCCCAACGCCGTGCTCATGGCGTCCAATCTGTTCGTGGACATTATCAACGTGTTCCTGCGCATCCTGAACATTCTCGGCCGTCGCGACTAGCGCGGCGTTGCGACGTTTCCTGCCGGACACGGTAAAACGATACGAAAGGCGGTCCTTCGGGGCCGTCTTTTTTGTGCGTGGCGGGGTATCATGGATGGGAAAAAGCCGATAGCGGCAGCGACAGGAAAGGTGGCCACGTATGGCAGATGTCGACAACAGGAACCGTAACCGTAGGTCTAACCGAGCGGGTCAGCCCAATCCCAAGCGCGAGGCGCGTGCCAAGGCCGCCGAGCGCCATGTGGCGGCTGTGTCCGAGGCCTGCGCCAAGGACATCGAGCGTTCGCTTGCCGGCGTGCGCGAGTTCGATGGTATGCCTGCCGGTTTTGTCGCGGCGATGAAGGCCAAGGCCCAAGCGGCTGCGGCTGCTGAGGAGCAGGCTGCCGAGGACGTCGAGGCTGCTGAGGCTGTCGAGGTTGAGGCCGCTGAGGTGGAGACTGCGGTCGAGCCTGAGGTGGCGCTCGGTTCCACCGAGTTGGCCGACGAGGCTGAGTCCGCGCCCGCGGAGGAGGCTGCTCCGGTCCTGCCCGAGGTCACCGTGCTTGATGCCTCCGCCACGCAAGCAATCCTCGATAACGGCCGCGGCTATGCGCAGTTCTGCGATATGGCCGTGCTTGCCTTTGCCTCGTTTACCAATCCGGGCGGCGGCTATATCCAGGGCTACTTGGGCCAGGAGGCGACGCTCTGCGCCGATTCGTACCTGTACAACGTGCTCGACAAGCAGCGCAAGTGGTACGGCGAGAACCGTCGCCGCAACATCAACTGCGAGCTGTACCGCAACCGTGCGCTGGTGGTGCCCGCGGTGCGCTTCGATCGCAACCATGTGCATGCGTATGCCGACGTGATCGTGGCCGCCGCGCCCAACGTCAAGCGTGCTCGCCAGGAGTACCGCGTGAGCGACGATGCCTTGTTGGATGCCCTGCGCGACCGTATCCGCTTTGTCCTTGCCATCTGCGATGAGTTGGGTCGCGAGAAGCTCGTGCTGGGTGCTTGGGGCTGCGACAATAACGGCTTTGATGCCGAGGCCGTGGCCGAGCTCTTCCGCGAGGAGCTCGCATCGGGCGACTTCAAGGTCAAGCAGGTGTTCTTTGCTGTGCCTTCTACGCGCTGGGATGAGGACTTCGCCAAGTTTGAGCACGTGTTGGCAAGCTTCCCCGAGCGCAACGAGGAGTCCTATGCCCAGGCTGCCGCCCGTGCTGCAGCCGCTCGTGCCGTCGAGCAGGCCCAGGCTGCTGCCGAGGATGATGAGGACGAGGACGATTGGCGCAAATACTTGTAAACGGCGCGCGTGATGCGACATGCCGAGCCGACGGGGGCTGCTCCCGTCGGCTTTTTACTAAAGGAAGGGCTTACGATGAAAAACGTTCTGTGCTTTGGTGACAGCAATACCTATGGCTATGATCCGGCTGGTATGCGCGATGGCACCGCGGTGCGCTATGCGCAGGATGTGCGCTGGTGCGGCGTGGCACAGCGTGACTTGGGCGAGGGCTGGCATGTGATTGAGGAGGGGCTCAACGGCCGCACGACGGTGCGCGACGATATGTGTCATCTGGACACTAACCTCAACGGCATTCGTGCGCTTCCGATGCTGCTCGAGGCCCATAAGCCGCTGGACGCCATTGTGATCATGCTGGGCACCAACGACTGTAAGACGGTCTTTAACGTGACAGCTTCCGATATCGCCCGTGGCGCCATGGCACTGATTCGCGCCGTCTGCGCGTTTCCGTGGACCGACGCTGCGCCTTGTCCGCGCATTCTGCTGATGGCTCCTATCAAGATCAAGCCGCAGATCGCCGATGTGTATATGACCGACTTTGACGAGCATTCCGTTGAGGCATCTGAGCATTTTGGCGAGTACTATGCGCACGTGGCAGAGCAGTTTGGCTGCGACTTTTTGAATGCCGCCGATTTTGCCGAGCCGGGCGATATCGACTATCTGCATATGATGCCCGAAAGTCACGAGAGCCTGGGCCACGCCGTGGCAGCCAAGCTCAAAGAGATGCTCGGTGAGTAGCGCGACCCCAAGACACCACAAAGGTACCTTTGCGGTGGCTTGATTCGTCTGTTTGTCTTGATCTGTAACAGCTGTAAGGCCGAAAACGGGCTAGATGTTACAGATTGAGATTATTTAGGTCGATATCGGTCGTTTGTCTCGATCTGTAACATCTAGGGTCGATTTTGCCGAGTTACTGTTACAGATCGAGATTGTCTTCTCAGCGGAATTTGAATATCTCGATCTGTAACAGGTGGGCCGAAAAATGGGCTCTAACTGTTACAGATCGAGATGTTTGTGGAAGCCGCCGCAAAGGTGTCTGTCGCCTTTGCGGCGGTTTTGGGCTGCGAATCTTAATACTGCCACATGTGGTTGACGGGGCCGGAGCCTTTGCCCATGTCAAAGCCGGCGGCGAGAGCGCCGGTTAGGTAGGCCTTGCCGGCGTTGATGGCGTCGGCAAGTTCCATGCCCTGGGCCAGCGCGCAGGCGATGGCGGATGAGAGCGTGCAGCCGGTGCCATGCGTGTTGCCGGTCTCGATGCGCTTGTGGCGGAACCACGTGGTGAGCGGATCGCCCAGGTGGTTACCCTCGTCATCGAGCGCCGCGGGCTCTGCGAGCACATCGTTGGCCTCGTTGACAAAATGCCCGCCTTTAACGAGGGACGCGCAGCCAAAGCGGCGGGTGAGGAGCATGGCAGCGTTTTGCTGTGTGCGCTCGGAATCGACCTCGTAGTCGAGCAGCGCCATGGCCTCGGGAATGTTGGGGGTGATGACGGTCGCCAGCGGGAACAGGCGACGCGTAAGCGCTTCGGCGGCATCCTCGGCAATGAGGCGAGCGCCCGAGGTGGCGACCATAACGGGGTCGACGACCACGTTGGTTGCGTTCCATGCGCTCAGGCGATCGGCGATAACTTCGATAATCTCGGTGGACGAAACCATGCCGATTTTGACTGCATTGGGGCGAATATCGTCAAAGACGGCGTCAATTTGCGCAGCGACGATATCGGGGGAGATATTCTGCACAGCGGTGACACCGAGCGTGTTTTGTGCGGTGATGGCGGTGATGGCCGTCTCGGCATACAAGCGGTGCGCCGTAATGGTCTTGATGTCGGCCTGAATGCCGGCACCACCGCTGGAATCGGATCCTGCGATGGACAGGACGGCAGGTACCTTGCTACGATCCATGTTCGCTCCCTTGTTCGGTTGGATTCAAATGGGTCTTCTACCTGCATTATAAAGTTGCCCGGGCCGGCTGTATGCCGATCCCGGGCTGGTGGTGCAATCTTTACGCAAATGTTAGCAAATGTTCACACGTCAACAATTGATGGGCCCCGCAGCAGGCTTGCTGGCAATTGCCCTGTAAAGGCTAATCCTCCATGCCAAGATCGATCGTCGTGCCCTCGAACACCTTGTTGACGGTGCGGACGGCGCACATCTTGCCGCACATGGTGCAGGTGCCCTCGGTGGCGGCAGGGGACTCCTCGTAGCGCTTTTTGCCCGTAACTGGGTCGAGAGCACACTTCCACATGGCATCCCAGTCGAGCTTGCGGCGTGCCTGGCCCATCTTGTCGTCCATGTCGCGGGCGTGCGGCACCTTCTTGGCGATATCGGCGGCATGTGCGGCGATCTTAGTGGCCATGAGGCCGTCGAGCACATCCTGGGCGTTGGGCAGGCACAGGTGCTCTGCCGGTGTCACGTAGCACAGGAAGTCGGCGCCGGAGCTCGCGGAGATGGCGCCACCGATGGCGGCGGTGATGTGGTCGTAGCCCACACCGATATCGGTCACCAGCGGCCCCAGCACATAGAACGGGGCGTTGTGGCACAGGCGCTTCTGCAGCTTCATATTGGCGGCGATCTCGTCGAGCGCCATGTGGCCCGGTCCCTCGACCATAACCTGGACGCCCGCGGCCCATGCGCGCTTGCACAGCTTGCCCAGCTCGATCATCTCGGCGGTCTCGGTGGCATCGTTGGAGTCGTAGAGGCAGCCCGGGCGGCAGGAGTCGCCGAGCGAGATCGTCACGTCGTACTCGTGGCAAATCTCGAGCAGCTCATCGTAGAACTCGTAGAACGGATTCTCGTTGCCGGTGACCTCCATCCATCCAAACAGCAGCGAACCGCCGCGGCTGACGATGTTCATAAGGCGGCCGGTCTCCTTAAAGGTCTTGGTGACCGACTTGTTGATGCCGCAGTGGATGGTCATAAAGTCCACGCCGTCCTCGGCGTGCGCGCGCACGACCTCGAACAGGTCGTCCTTGGTAAGCTTGACCAGCGGCTTTTCCATGTAGCCGATGGCGTCGTACATGGGGACGGTGCCCACCATGAGCGGCGTCTCGTCGATGAGCTGCTGGCGGAACTGGCGCGTCTTGCCCGAGTTGGAAAGGTCCATGATGGCGTCGGCGCCAAAGTCCTCGGCGATCTTGACCTTCTTCCACTCCTCGGCGGCATCGGCCTTATCGCCCGAGATGCCCAGGTTGACGTTGACCTTGGTGGACAGGCCCTCGCCGACACCAAAGGCGCGCATGCCCTTTTTGATGTGCACGATGTTGGCGGGAATGGCGATGCGGCCGTCGGCCACGCGCTCGCGGATGTACTCGGGGTCGCGATGCTCGCGCTCGGCGACTTCCTTCATCTGCGGTGTGATCTGCCCGGCGCGGGCGAAGTCGATTTGCGTGACGAGCTTGGGCTCGGTCTGTGTGCTCATTGGCACGGCTCCCTTCGTTGGCATTACCCATATCAGGTTTGCGGGTCAGGGCGGGCGTGCCCAATCTCAGCCTGCCGTCTTGTCCTGCAAGCTCCCCGTTATGTCATGGGCTCAAGTATAGCCTGAATGGGTACGATTGGGCCAACGAGCGTGCCTGTGGGGAGGCGAACATGGAAGACAAGCATCTATATCGAGAGACGCAATGGGATGTATCGGCCGAGGAAAGCCGCGCGCACCATGGCCTTGTCGCGATTGGTTTTGCGGTGCTTGCCGTGTTGGTGATTGCCTTTTGTATCTGGACGTTTGGTGGTCGCGGCGGCGCTGCCTGGGAGTTTGAGGCCGACGATGCCCTGCCGATCATGACAGTGAAGGTCGCGGGCGACAATACCGTTGCCGCGCCGGGCGACTATTGGTATCCGCGCGACGAGTTTGTTCAGCTGCAGCTGAGCGGTGGCTCCATTCCTGGTGAAGAGATCGAGCGCGTGACCTTCGATGCGTCGCTTAAGACGCTGTCGGTCGAGCTCAAAGATCAAGG
>CAUBTS010000067.1 GCA_958438955.1 uncultured Collinsella sp. | reverse complement strand
CGTACGCTTGAACTTAGAAGGGGGAGGCCTCGCGGCCTCCCCCTTTTTTGCGTTTGTGTGGCATAAATGACTCATTTACGCCAGACGATTTAATTCTTTTTGGTATTGAGCTTTTATTTAAAGAAAATAAAACGAATAACAAGGGCAACTGCTATAGCCGCAATGATCAAAAGCAGGATTGTCATTCGATGCTGCTTGCGTCGTTTACTTGACGAAACGAAGATCGATTTTCCTTGTTTTGGCGTTTCGAGATAGCGAGCCGAATGCGTCAAGGTTTGCTTTGGTCGAGGACCTCTATGTTGATTGGCGGCGGATGCTTTCAGTGACTCCTCACTAGCTGCGCTGTTTTTAGATAATGGTGCGTCTTTCAGATATACAGGGTCTCCCGAGGCCACGCCCATATGCTTACGTCCCGTTTGGGCATCCTCGAGTGTTTGATACCGATTTCTCGTCACATATTCGGGCTCTTGATCATTAATGGGCTCTTGCGAGATGTGGGGGCGATGGAACCGCGGCGGCTGCGTGGAAGTATCTTCGCCCTGCGTCGGCATAAACATATTGTTCTGGTTTTGGTCGTCCATGATGCCCTTTAGCTCGTTACCAACAACGTGTACGCGCTCATTGTAAGCCCCCTGTTATTTGTAGCTGCGAACATACTTGTTATTTAAGCCCTGGTTCAAAGAACCTTAACCTTACTAAAACCTTAGTCATGCACACTTAGATATGCTTATAGTACTGGACTCAAAAAACTTTATAGTCGATGTATATATAAGCACTGTATGGGCATATATAAGAGCGTCAAAAGAAGTCCCAGTCACCTAGAAGATGGCTCGGCAGTCCTAAAAGGAGTGGTAAACATGGCAAGCATGGTTCCTTATCGTTCGGTTTTTGGCGTTCGTCCTTCTGCTAGCTCGTTGTTCGATCTGTTTGATGATATGACCGACCTTGCAAACAACTCGATTGCTTCCAAGGCGTTCCCCGTTGACGTTGAGGATAAGGGCGATGGCTATGAGGTCAAGGCTTATCTGACCGGCGTCGCCAAGGACGATATCGATGTTGAGCTTAACGAGGGCCGTCTGTCCATTAGCGTGAATGTCGAGGAAAACGAGGAGAACGAGGGCAAGAACTTCCTGCAGAAGGAGTTCAGCTCGTACAGCGCGACGCGTGGCGTATATCTGAAGGACGCTTCGAGCGAGGGTCTCTCTGCTAAGTATGCTGACGGCATCCTGACCGTTACGGTTCCCAAGATCGTCGAGAAGAAGAACGTTACGAAGATCTCCATCGACTAACGTTTCCGATGGTCAGAGCTTTTGAGGCAAGATAAAGGGGCTGGGATTTGATTCCCGGCCCCTTTTGTTTTATTGAGCGGTCTATACAATGGTTGTCGGTTGATACTGACTTGCGGGGCGTATCGAGAGTTTTCGCGATCCTTGGAGAAGGGTGGCGGAGCTACCGACCTCGTCATCCAGGGTTGCGGCTAGAGCTTTGGCATAACTTTTGACGGTCAGGCTCGGACGATTGTTATCTTGGCTGATATGCATGGCAATGAGCTGTTCGGTGCGATCGGTAACAAGTTCCCGCGCGGCTTCGGCGGCTTGGTCGTTGGAGAGGTGTCCCCTTGCAGACAGGATGCGCTCCTGAAGAAAGCGGGGATATTCTCCCTCGCGCAGCATGGTCACATCGTGGTTGCTTTCGAGCGCGAGGACTCGACAATCTTTGAGGGTGTTCATGGCTTGGCTCGATAGCTCTCCGGTGTCGGTGGCAAAGCCGATGGAATCATTGAGGGTGTCGAATCGATAGCCGACTGGATTGATGACATCGTGTGACGTTGAGTAGGTTTGCACGTGGATGCCGGCAATGGATAGGGTGTCACCGGGATCGAATTCCTCGACAGGCAGATGCGAAAGATTTTCTTTGCTCGAAAGTGTGCCCCTGCTGGCAAAGAGGGGGCCGTGCCAGTGCTTGCACCAGACATCGAGACCCTTGATGTGATCGCTGTGCTCATGAGTAATGAGAAGAGCCGAGACGTTGTCTGCCGAGAGCCCCAGTTCTGCCATGCGCTTTAATGTCTCGCGGCGAGAAAGACCGTCGTCAATCATGATGAGCCCCCGGGGGCCTTCGATGAGCGCGCAGTTGCCTTTTGAGCCGCTGCCAAGGATATGAAGGTGCAGACGAGACATAAGATTCCAAAGGATACAATGGGTGCGAACGAATAGAGGAGGAAGCAAATGCCAACGGTATCTCAGCATTATGGACACCATGCTGCATCGTGGGCTGATGATAAAGCTCTGGCAACGCGGCAGACGGCTGCCCCCGTGGTGCTCATGGTATCAGGTGGTGCGGACTCGACGGCTTTGCTCCTTATGGCGTGCACATCAAAGTTGGATATTCAGGATGGGCGTGGTGTAGCTCCCATCGCGCGCGAGCGACTGCACGTGCTGCATGTGAACCATCATCTGCGCGGTGAGGCATCCGATGGCGACGAGGCCTTTGTGCGCGGCCTATGCGCACAATATGGCTTGCCGCTGTGTGTTGAGCATGCCTATTTTGATGATGAATCGGGCAATATCGAGGCGGCTGCCCGCGAGGTGCGCTATGCCGCGGCGCGGAGGTATGTCCGCGAGCTCTGCGCCCAGACGGGGGCACCGCGAACGGCGGCTCGTATCTGCACCGCGCACACGTCTTCGGATCGCGCGGAAACGTTTTTGATGAACGCGATTAAGGGTTCGGGGCCCGCTGGTCTATCGAGCATTCCTCGCCGGAGGAATATCGTGGTGCGTCCCTTGCTCGACCTGACTCATGATGAGCTCGTGGGCTATCTGCAGGTGCATGGTCAGCCGTGGCGAGAGGACGAGAGCAACGAGGACGTGTCGTACTTGCGTAACTACGTGCGCCATCGAGTGATACCGGTGGTGGCGCAGCGCAACGCGAACGTCTGTAAGACGATTGGCGCCGCTTGTGAAATTCTGGGCGACGAAGACGCCTTTCTTTCCCAGCTTTCCGCACAGGCGTTCCGAAGCTGCCTGCGTAAGGAGGCGGCGGGTGCACTGGTCCTTGACGCTCGTCGACTGGCCGCGGCTGAGGTGGTAATCGCGCGGCGCATCGTGAGACTGGCGATTAAACGCATCGATCCGGACGCTCGTCCAGAGATGCGACATGTGGAGCGAGTCCTTTCCTGCGTTGCCGAGGGCGGCGGCTCGGTCACGCTTCCGGCGGGGATTGACGCGCGCGTCGAGTTTGGCATGCTGGCGTTTAAGGCGCCGGCGGCTCGCGAGGGCCTGGTCGCGGACTGGGTTACCGTACCCGGGCGTTTGCCGTTGGGCGGGGGGCGTGTGCTGGTCGCAGAGCCGATGGCCGTTGAGCCGGGATGCGATATCGTGCGCCGCGCCCGTGAGCTTGCGGCCGCCGGGGGAGTGACAGCTTTGGTAGACGCGGCTGCCCTGGGTTTTGCCGACAGCGATGGTGAGCGGATCCTGGCGGGTTCGCGTGGCGAGATCCCTGCCGAGGCGCGGTTGGCGCGTCTGTGGGTAGACGGTCCCGCGCCGGGGGATGTAATGTGTCCGTTGGGCATGAGTGGGCGAAGCAAGAAGGTGTCCGACCTGCTCAACGAGGCTCGTATTCCCGTTTCTGAGCGCGCAGGCGTTCCTGTGGTGAGAACGGCTCCGGGAGGTGCCGTGGTATGGGTCGCCGGAGTTCGCGCGGACGAGCGTTTCAAATGCACGGCCGCAACGCGCGTGGCCTATCTGCTTCGCGTGGTTGATGCGGATTAGTCCCTCGCACCAGCTGTTCTGTGCGACGTTGACGGTATTCCCGCGCTAATGGTGCGCGGGCTGGAAAATATACCCCGTGCGCTGCTAGAATGTGTAGTTCGCGTCCATACGGCGGTGTGTGGGCGATTAAGCACAAGAAAGGGTTGTCATGGCTTCTCAACATCCGGATATCGAGAAGGTTCTGTTTACGCAGGAGGATATCGACGGTATCGTCTCTCGCCTAGGCGAGCAGATTACTCGCGACTACGCGGGTAAGGATCTGGTGCTGATCGCGGTTCTGCGCGGCGCTGTTGTCTTTATGGGCGACCTGATGCGCAAGATCGAGCTGCCGACCAACATCGATTTCATGGCTGTTTCGAGCTATGGCGACGGTGTGAAGTCCTCGGGTATCGTGCGTATCATTAAGGACCTGGATATCGACATCCGCGGTCGCGACGTGCTGATCGTCGAGGACATTCTGGACTCGGGCCTGACCCTCAAGTACCTGATGAAGAACCTCGAGAGCCGCAAGCCCGCTTCGCTGGAGGTCGCTGCCTTCCTGTGGAAGGACGTTGAGGACCGCACCTCGGCCATCACGCCCAAGTATGTTGGAACCCATTGCCCCGATGCCTTTGTGGTGGGCTACGGCCTCGACTATGCCGAGCGCTATCGTAACCTTCCGTATCTGGGCATTTTGAAACCGGAGGTTTATTCGTAAGATGCCCGACGACCGTAACGATAACAATTCCCAGACTCCCCGGGAGCCTAAGATCCCGGGGATGCCCGGAGGCAAGAAGCCCACGCGTACGGGCTGGCTGTATTTTATTTTGGCTTGCGCGCTTCTGGGCTACGCCTTCTTTAACATGGGCTCCGGCTTTGCCAATTCCAGCAATACCGTTAAGCTCGCGACGAGCGAGATGGTGAGCGCCATCAAGCAGGATCGCGTCGAAGATCTGACCTATACGGTTCAAGACGGAAGCGTGACGGGTCATTACTGGAAGACGAAGAAGGACAAGGGCGATACGAGCGAGCTCAAGAGCTTCTCCTCGACCTATGTCGGCTCCGATTCGCTTGCCGAGCTTATGGCGGAGCACCCCGATACCAAGTACATCGTCAACACCAACGACCCCGATTTTTGGGGTGACCTGGCGATGAGCGTGCTTCCGACGATCGCCCTGATCGCCATCATGTTCTACTTTATGCGCCAGATGATGGGCGCCAACAACAGGAACATGCAGTTTGGCAAGACCAACGCCAAGACCAACGAGGCCACGCGCCCCAAGGTCAAGTTTGAGGATGTTGCCGGTGTGGACGAGGCAGTCGAGGAGCTCGAGGAGATCCGCGACTTTTTGAGTGATCCGGATCGCTATCGCAAGCTGGGTGCCAAGATCCCGCGCGGCGTGTTGCTGGTTGGCCCTCCGGGTACTGGTAAGACCCTGCTGGCCAAGGCCGTTGCCGGCGAGGCGGGCGTGCCATTCTTTAGCATCTCGGGCTCTGACTTTGTGGAGATGTTCGTGGGCGTCGGCGCCAGCCGCGTGCGTGACCTCTTTAAGGAGGCCAAGTCCCAGGCCCCGTCGATCATCTTCATCGATGAGATCGATGCCGTGGGACGTCAGCGCGGAGCCGGCTTGGGCGGCGGCCACGACGAGCGCGAGCAGACGCTCAACCAGCTGCTGGTCGAGATGGACGGTTTTGAGGAGAGCGAGTCGGTCATCCTGATCGCCGCCACCAACCGCCCCGACATTCTGGATCCGGCGCTGCTGCGTCCCGGCCGTTTTGACCGCCAGGTTACGGTCGACCGTCCGGATGTGAAGGGCCGCGAGCAGATCTTGCGCGTGCATGCCGAGAACAAGCCGATGGACGAGGACGTGAAGTTTGAGAAGCTCGCCCAGATGACCGTTGGCTTCACCGGCGCCGATCTGGCAAATCTGCTCAACGAGTCTGCGCTGCTGGCCGCTCGCCGTCATCGTTCCGTGATCTCGATGGACGAGGTCGAGGAATCGATGGAGCGCGTGATTGCCGGACCGCAGCGCAAGGGTCGCGTGATGACCGAGGCCGAGCGCACCACGATTGCCTACCACGAGAGCGGTCACGCCCTGGTGGGCCACATCTTGGAGCATTCCGATCCGGTTCACAAGATCTCGATCGTCAGCCGTGGCCAGGCGCTGGGCTACACACTGCAGCTTCCGCAGGAGGACCACTTCCTCAAGACCAAGAACGAGATGCTCGACGAGCTTGCCGTGTTCTTGGGCGGTCGCGTTGCCGAGGAGCTCATGTGCGATGACATTACGTCGGGCGCGAGCAACGACCTGGAGCGTGCGACCAAGATGGCGCGCGAGATGGTTACGCGTCTGGGCATGAGCGAGGAGCTGGGCACGCAAGTGTTTGGCGAGGCGCAGCATCAGGTATTCCTGGGCCGCGACTATGCCGATCACCAGGATTATTCCGAGGAGACGGCGCGCCGCATTGATATCGAGGTTCAGCGCATCATGCGCGAGGCCCATCGTCGTGCTGTCGAGATCTTGGATGTCCGTCGCGATCAGCTCGATCTGATGGCGAAGGTGCTGCTTGAGCGCGAGACTGTCGAGGGCGATGCCGTGAATGCCCTGCTCGATAACGAGTGGGACGCCTACCTTGAGCGCGAGGACGATATCCTGGCGGCCAAGGAGGAGCGCAATGCCAAGGCGGCCGGCATGCCGACCAAGAAGCGCGTGCCTCGCATGAGCGAGGAGGAGCTGGCGGCTGATGCCGCGGCCTTTGCGCAGGCGGCCATGCAGGAGGATGCCGAAGCCGCATCCGATGATGCTGGCGATGACTGTGCCGTCGTCGATGCTGATGCCGACACCGACAAATAGTCTTTGTGGCGAAAGCCTCCGCGGGGAAACCTGCGGAGGCTTTTCTTTCCGGCCGATATGGGGCCGTCTGTTGATTGGGGACAGACTTAAATGAGCGTTTTCACGCATTTAAGTCTGTCCCCAATTAACATTGCTGCGGCGCTTTGCTCAACTAAAGCGTACAATAGCGCCTATGCGAAAGGGGAACAGATGATCAACGAAACTATGTATGCTCGCGGTGCGGAGAGCTCCATCATCCGTGAGATTTTTAGCTATGGCCTTGAGCGCAAGGCGCAGATCGGTGCGGAAAACGTATTCGATTTTTCGCTGGGCAACCCGAGTGTTCCGGCGCCCGCTGCCGTGGCGGAGTCCATTAAGAAGGCCTTAGAGCTGCCGAGCGACCAGCTGCACGGATACACGCCCGCACCGGGCCTGCCGCAATGTCGAGCAGCCGTCGCCGAATCGCTCAACCGCCGCTTTGGAACGAGCTATGAGGGCAAGGACGTCTTTATGACCGTGGGCGCGGCGGCTTCGCTCACCTGTACACTCAACGCCGTTACGAATCCGGGCGACGAGGTTATTGTTATCGCCCCGTACTTTCCGGAGTATCGCGTGTGGATTGAGAAGGCCGGCTGTACGTGTGTCGAGGCGCTCGCCGATGAAGATACGTTCCAGCTGAGCGTGGACAACGTGCTCAAGGCGATTACCGATAAGACGACTGCCGTCATCATCGACTCGCCCAACAATCCGACCGGTGCCGTATATACATGCGACACGCTGACGCGACTGGCCAACGTTCTGCGCGAGGCCAACGCTCAGCGCGATCCCGAGAATCCGATTATGCTCATCTCGGATGAGCCGTACCGCGAAATCGTGTACGGTGCCGAGGTGCCTTGGGTGCCCTCGATTTACGAGCACACCATCGTGTGCTACTCGTATTCCAAGTCGCTGTCGCTGCCGGGTGAGCGCGTGGGGTGGATCTTGGTTCCCAACACCAATCCGCAGGCCGCCCGTCTGATGCCGGCTGTTGCGGGTGCTGCCCGTACGCTGGGTTTTGTATGCGCACCGGCACTCTTCCAGCGCGTAATTATCGACTGCATCGATGAGCCGAGTGACGTTGAGGCCTATGCACGCAACCGCACCGCGCTTACCGACGCACTAGCGGAGTATGGCTACACCTATGTTGAGCCGGATGGCGCGTTCTACCTATGGGTGAAAGCGTTGGAGCCCGATGCGAATGCGTTTTGCGAGCGCGCAAAGAAGTATGAGTTGCTTGCGGTTCCCTCGGACAGCTTTGGTATGCCGGGTTGGTTCCGCCTGGGCTATTGCGTGAGTTACGAAACGATTGTCAATTCGCTACCCGCTTGGAAACAGTTGGCGGACGAGTATCGTTAAAAGCAAAGCGATCTGCCTACAATGTTTTACGTGAAACGGGGTTTGGTGTTAAGCCGGACCCCGTTGTCATGGACGTTGTGTCTTTGGGATGGAGTGGTTTTACGACTATCGAAGGCTATGCGTACAATGAATATAAGCGACGGCCGTGCCAGATAAGGAGACCTGATGCCCTACCTGCTTTCTTGTGACATTCATACCCATACGATGTTCTCTGCGCATGCATATTCGACCATTGAGGAGAATGTGTACTGGGCGGCAGAGCGTGGTCTGCAGGTGCTCGGATCTGCCGACCATTTGAGCTCTATGGTTACGGCTTGCCCCAATGACCTGCGCAGTTACCAGTTCTTTATCAACCAGGATATCTGGCCGCGCATTTGGAGCGGCGTGCTGGTGCTGCGTGGTGCCGAGGCCGATATCGTTTCGCTGGACGGAAGCCTGTTTGGCGAGGACACTCCTGTCACGCTCGATATTGCCGGCGATTCGTACAGCCGTCAGCATTCGCTGTTCGATTTGGTTACGCGTAATTTGGATTATTTGGTTGCGAGCGTGCATAATCCGCAGATTGCTGAGGGCGCGACGCTGGCCCAGACGACCGAGATGTATATCAATGCCCTGGAGCACCCCAAGGTGTTCATGCTGGGTCACACGGGGCGTTCGGGCGTGCCGTTCGATATCGACGAGGTGCTGTTGGCAGCTAAGGCCAAGCACAAGATTATCGAGATCAACAACCATAGTCTTGAACACGGTGTCGACACTGAGCATTGGGCCGTATGCCGCAAGATTGCCGAGCGCTGCGCCGAGCTGGGCGTGGGCATTGGCGTGTCGACCGATGCCCACATTGGCATGGCCATTGGCAAGCTCGATCACGCTCGCAAGATGCTCGACGAGATTCACTTCCCGTTGGATCTGATCGTGACGCGCGACCGCGAGACGCTGCTGCGCGAGATGGCGGCAGCCGGCGTGTGCGATCTGCGCAATGGGATGTAGCGGAGTTTATAAACCAAGCGAAGGGGGCGGCCCAGGCGGGTCGCCCCCTTTCTTGTCCCAAAAATCTACTGAGGTTGGTTAGCGGCGTTCGAGGACCGCTACGGTTTCGGTGTGGTCGGTGTGAGGGAACATGTCGACGGGCGTGATCTTGAGCAGGCGATAGCCTCCGTCGAGGAGCTGATGCAGGTCGCGCTCTTGAGTTACGGGGTTGCAGCTGATATAGGTGATGCGGCGCGGCTTAAGCGCGCAGGCAGCTTCGAGGAACTCGGGCGTGGAGCCGGCGCGCGGCGGATCGATAGAAAGGACATCGACCCGCTCGTTGTTGTCGGCGGCATCTAGGATGTAGTCGGTGGCATCGTCGGCCATAAACCAAGCGCTGCGGGTGAGGCCGTTGAGCTCGGCATTACGACGTGCGTCGGCAATGCCCGCCGGGTTGCGCTCCACGCTAAGCAGCATAATGCCGACGCCCTTGTCCCGGGCGGCTTTGGCTGCGCACAGGCCGATAGTTCCGCTACCGCAATAGGCATCCATGAGTACGTCGCCCTGCTGCAGGTCCATGCCGTCAATCGCGAGCTGATAGAGCAGCTCGGTCTGTTGCGGGTTGGTCTGGTAGAACGCGGTGGGGGAGATATCGAACTCGCAGCCGAGCAGCTGGTCGCGCATGCACTCGGCGCCATATACAATGCGGGTTTCCTCGCCGAGGATGGCGTTGCCGGGACGTCCGTTGATGTTTTGGGCGACGGTGACGATGTGCGGATTGAGTGCGGCGACAGCCTCAAAGAACTCCTGCGCATGCGGCAAGTCGCGCTGAGCGGTCACGAGCGTGACCATGACCTGGTCGGTACGCCAACCGCAGCGGACGACGGCATAGCGAAGCAAACCAAGATGCTTGTCCTCATTAAAGGCGGGAATATGCAGCCGCTCAGCTTCGCGTGCGATGCCGTTGAGAATCTGACGGGCGCCCGGTGCTTCGACGGGGCATTCGGGTACGGCAACGATCTTGTGCGTGCCGCGCTCAAAGAAACCGCAACGGACAGCGCCCTCCTTACCGGGAGCAAAGGGAGTGGCGGCCTTATGGCGAAAACCGCGCGGCGCAGGATATTTGCCCGGGTCGCCCAGGGTGACACCCATGCCACGAATAGGATCTACAGCAATGCCCTCACGCTCACAAAGCGAAGCAAAAAGCTCCTCCATAGCAGCCTGCTTAGCTGCCAACTGCTTTTTATAAGGACGATTGAGCGCCGTGCACCCACCGCAAGATTTCATGATCGAACAGGGAGACTTGGGGTCCACGGCCTTACGCGCAGACGAAACCCGATCTTTATGCGAGTGCTTGGAGCGAGTCTGAGATGCCTTATCCTCGTTCCGACGAGAGCCGGGACGCTTGGCCTTAGCCTTGCCCTTGGCCGACTTACCCTTCGCGTCCTGAGACGACTTGGATTTCTTAGAAGATTTTTTCTCCTCTGACCCCTCAGCCGCCTCGATCAAAGCACGACGAGCCTTACGCTCCGCACGAGATTCTGCCATGAATTAACCCCACTAATTTACAAATTGAAATCTGAAAGCATTGTACCGTGCCAAGTTAGCAGACGATATGCAAGCGCCCATTTCATGTCAGCGATAAGTCCAACGATGTTTGCCCGGCGTGGGCGGGGAGCGGCGCGTAATTAAGTTTATCGCGAGTTCCGCACGCAAAGGAAAGCACTTAATGTGCTTTCCGTCTTGCGCAGGACTGTAGAGCAGGAAACTT
>CAUBTS010000066.1 GCA_958438955.1 uncultured Collinsella sp. | reverse complement strand
CATGATGGCAGACCATAAATCGGTGACCCGCATGCTCAAGACGGCACGCGGCCAGATCGACGGCATCTTGCGGATGGTCGAGGAGGACCGTTACTGCGTCGATATTTCCACGCAGCTCATGGCAACGCAGGCGCTCCTCGCGCGCATTAACGCCGACGTGCTCAAGGCGCATATCGAGGGCTGCGTGACTTCGGCAATCGAATCGGGCGACGAAGACCTCAAAGCCGCCAAGCTCGCCGAAATCGAACGCGTCGTCGACAAGCTCTCCAAGTAATAGGGGCATTGGGGACAGATTTCTTTGCACCGTCTTGGTATTCCGGGGACAGGTATGTTTGCACCACATTGGTGCAGATTAACCTGTCCCCCTTGCTCTAAATCGGGTATAAAGGCGTGCAGCATATCGAACGAAAGGCAATTTGCATGAATGACTTTATGAAGGGTCGCAATGGTGCCGATGAACTCACCATCGTGATGGGTTTTGCCGGCATCGTCATCGCGATGATCGGATCGATAGCCCGCATCCAGTGGCTCAGCTGGATTGCCATCGCCGTAATCGTGATTGGCGTGCTGCGCGGCCTGTCCAAAAATATCGACGCACGTCACAAGGAGAACGAGACCTTTGTCGCCGCGACTGCAAACGTACCCGGCTTGGGCAAGTTTGTAGCTAGCTTGGGCGGCGGAGCTGCAGCGGCCAACGCCTCGCGCGCAGCCGGTACTAGCAAGGAAGACTTTGAACGTGCCAAGCGCACAGCCAAGAAGATGTGGAAGGGCCGCAAGACCACGGCCTATCTTAAGTGCCCCAACTGCGGCCAGATGCTCTCCGTTCCCAAGGGCAAAGGCAAGATCCGCGTCACCTGCCCCAAGTGCCATGCCAAGATGGAGACGCGCTCATAGCTGCCATACTATGGGACAAATAAAAGCCGAGGCCTCGCACTGGGACCTCGGCTTTTTCTGATTATGACAAAAGGATTGTCCCTTTGTCGCATCGCCATATCGCGCGCTTACGCCACGCCATCGCGGGCAAGCTCCTCGGCCAACGCCTCGGCAGGCATGGCCATAATCGCGTCGAGCTCGGCGTCCACCTCGGGAATACGCTTCACCTTGAGCTTGCGCACCAGATCACCGCGACACATCACGTGCGTCGGATCACGCAGTGCGCACAGGTCATCGAGCGGGTTCTCGCGCGTCACCAGAATATCGGCGGCCTTGCCGCACTCGATTGTGCCGGTCTCGCCGCCCAGCCCCAGCAGCTCGGCATTGACCTGCGTGGCCGTATGCAGCGCGAAAGCGTTGCCCACGCCGACATACTTGGCAAAATAGGCCACCTCACGCCACATGTCGTACTGCGTCACGAACGGGCAGCTCGAGTCCGTGCCAAGGCCCACCTTAACGCCAGCTTCCAGTGCGGCACGGGCGCTCTCGATGATGCCCGAGCACACGATGTCACCGTTCTTCTTTTGTGTATCGGTCGAATGGGTCTTTTCCGGGTCGAGCAATACAAACGGCAGCGCCGGGCTGATAGTGCAGGTAACGCTGGGCGCACGCCCCTCGAGCTGCGTGCCCGCGGCGCCGCGGTACAGTTCCAAGATCTCGGGAGTCATCGGGGCACCGTGCTCGATCGTATCGACGCCGGCCTCAAGCGCGGCCTTCACGCCTTCGGTACTCTCGACATGAGCCATAACCGGCAGGCCCACCTCGTGCGCCGCCTTGCACGCCGCCGCGGCAACCTCGACCGGCATACGCAGCACACCCGGCTCGCCCACCTCGGTAGCGTCGAACACGCCGCCCGTCACGAACAGCTTGATGACGTCGGCACCGCGCGCATACAGGTCGCGCACCTGTTCGGCTGCCTCGGCGGGACTGTTGGCCACCTGGGCGAACAAACCCGCACCATGGCCGCCCGGCACCGTGACACCCGTTCCCGGCGCCACCAGGCGAGGACCTTGATACTTGCCGGCATCGATAGCATCGCGCACGGCAAGATCGGCAAACAGCGGGTCGCCCGCGCCGCGCACCGTGGTCACGCCACTTGCCAGTTGTTGTTGGGCGCTGCCCTTAAGAATATGGCGCACGATGGCGCGCCCCACGGGATTATCGAGCTTCTTCATCAGCGCGCCCGCATCGCCCGCCGAAACCGGCTTGCCCGAACCGCACAGATGCACATGCATATTGATGAGGCCTGGCATGAGATACGCACCTGCCAGGTCGATAACCTCGGCACCCGCAGGCGCCTGCGCCACAGCACTCGGCCCCATCCACGTGATGACACCGCGCTCAACGGCCACGGCCATATCGGGTTGCGGCTCCATATGCTCCGAACCATCCAGAATGGTCGCATTGATAAACAACGTAGAACGATCGGCAGACGCCATATCGAGCTCCTCCCTCACGATTAACTTGAACATTTGTCCATTATCACCTAATGCAGCGACCTAAAGTCGAACATATCGGTTAACGGAGGGACGAGAGGATGTGGGGGACGGAATACGTTGCAGTCCCACCCCAGCGAAACCAGGGAAATGTCTCAATCTGTAACAGGTACTGGGTTATTGGGCCCCCTGATGTTACAGATCGAGACAAAACCTCTCAGCACCCATACCACTGACGTCTCCACTCCTCAGCCAAATCGGGCCGTCGCGGAATACCCGCTAACCTCATCTTCTCAACCAGCTTCCCCGGATTCTTGAGCTCATCAAACGTAAACCGAAGCACCTTGTGCCCGAGCATTGTCAGATGAGATTCCCGCTGACGCTCTGCCACGAATGGGTCTACCGACTCCCGGCCCCCGCCGCTCTGCAGGGTGTACTTCCCCTTTCCGTCGAGCTCGCCGATGACACACGTCCCGTCCTCGAGCTGCCAAAAATAGTCGACGCGAAATACCTGGCTCGGAACCGAGACTCGCCGCCGTTTTCGGACAGCCCGTCCGCATACGACGCAATCACCTGTGCCCTGCGATACCCTCGCCTGCCCTCGCAATCGGCGCGGAGGCGCTCGCACAAATCCCAACGTGATACGCCTTTCGCCCGCAGTGCAGAATCGGCAATCGCCAACCCGTAGGAGAACGGCGCACGCAGTAAGCAATCCTCCACCGTGCGCCAAAACGACGTCACCCGCACGCCATCAACACGCTCGAGCGCGCCCGCCATCTGCGGACGCAACAACCTGCACCCGCTGCTCAACGTCACCGAACAACCCGTCTTAACAAGAAAGCGCGGCCCGAGCAGATCATTCGGCACCTCCAAACCCCACAAAAGCGCCGCGTCATAGCCCCAAAACGCCCAATCGGGATGAAATTCCGCAAGCCCTTTGATAGTCCTCAGCGCTCGCTCCGCCGACGTCAATGCATCCCAATCATGCTGAAAACAGAACAGGTACGGCTCGGGCTCCGCGATATCGTCGGTTCCAACATGGCGTCGCAGCCACATGAGCTCGGTATTGTCATGCGTTGCGAACAGCGCACCTTGCTTGGCCGTCTCCGTGAGCCGCGCGAGCATCCTGTTCCGCGCCAACGTGTTGCGAGTCGTATGTTTGTGTTTGAGAACGGTATTAGACACTTTCATCACCACCACGTCAGACAAATGGACCTTCGTCACCGTTGCCTCCGCTGGCAAATGTCTTGATCTGTAACAGGAAGACAGTCTTTAAGCCTCTAGTTGTTACAGATTTAGATTGTTCGGCACCGCGTCCAGCCTTTGTCTCAATCTGTAACAGGCAGGTCGAATTTGGGCCTGTAGATGTTACAGATTGAGACATTCCCCCAACCAGGTGCCAAACGTCTCGGTCTGTAACAGTTAGACGTTCTCCAGGCCCCCAAACGTTACAGTTTTAGACAAACCAGCGGCGCCCAAGCGTTCGTCTCGATCTGTAACAGGTAGACCGGTTTTTGGTCCCTAGACGTTACAGACCGAGACATAACGGCAGAAGGCAAGGCAGGCGACACCAGCCACATCCCCTACTCCCACTCCTGCTCGTAGATGTTGAGCGACTTCACGTAGCGCCCCTGGGCGCCCATGATGTCGCGGACCAGGCGCAAAAAGAAGCTGATGCACGAGGTGTCAAAGCCGTCCTGCAGGTCCTCCGGATGCACCGCACCCGGCCCATCGACCGCCGTGTCACTCAGGCGCGCGATGTCATACAGGTAGAGCTGTCCCGCCGTCAGCCAAACATCGTCGATGCAGGCGAGGCGCACCGCAATCGCGCCGTCGCTCCAATGCTCCTTTTGCACGATATGCGGGTCGTAGACATCAAAGCGACGATCGGTGCGCGTATCCTTCAGCGCAACCATGCCGTTCGCAGGATCCTTGTCCAAAATACCAAAGCGCGAGAAATACTGCGTGTCGCGTACCTGCTCGAGCCGCTTGAGCGAGGCGGGCGAAAGCGATGCCGGCGGCTCTTCAACATACAGCTCGAGCAGCGTCTTGCCATGGCGATAGGGGCGCTCGAAGAGCAGCCAATCGGTAAATGCCATGTTGTAGGCCATGATTTCGTTTTGCGAAGGCTCGGTGCAATAGCTGAGCCACGGGTCGACAATGATCTCGAACTGTTCGCGCGCCGGCTCCAAAAACTGGAACTTCCGCAGCATCCAAAAATGGGCCATGTCGGCAATATCGTTGCCGACGGCTTCGGTTAGCTGCGCTCGGTCTAAAGCGTGGTCAGTCATGGCATCCTCCTCAAACTGATGGACCTCAATTTGAGCTTACGGGGAGGGTGGGCAGCCACGACCAGCGCGGGCAAAATAGGCCTCCGGCTGCAAACCAGATGCTGACCAAACACTTGACGAAAAGCTTGACCGAAAATGCGCACCGCAACAAAACCGCAGGTAAACATAGACGGCAAACCCGTCCTTTTGAGCCAAGCGCCCCCGGCCATCACAGAAACAGCAGAGCGCCACAGCTCAAGAAGACGCCGAATGGACACTCGCACGTCGACAAACGGGCAAATCGCTCGCAAAAAATGTCCCCAACGACTAGACAAAAAAATGACTAGTCATTGGGTGTTCCTATAGTTTTGTCAACCGTCGGGGCTACTCCCGGTAGGGCACCCGGTCGCGCATCACGGCGTATATCGCCCTGAGCCGCTTCCTCGCGACGGCCTTGAGCGCCCGCCCGTGCCCCATGCCCCGTGCCTGCAGGCCCGGTAGTACTCGCCGTAGCGCCCCGAGGACCTCACCAGGCTGTTGCACGAGAAGATCAGCAGGGACTTGAGCCTCGCGTCGCCGCGCCTGAACGCCCTGACCGACCTCACCGACGTGCCGGAGCTCCTCACCCTCGGGGCTATGCCGCAGTACGAGGCCAGGTGGTCGTGGTCCGGGAACCTCCCGATGTCGACCGACACCGCGAGCTGCGCCGCGGTCCTCGGGCCGATGCCGGGCACGGTGAGCAGGCACGCGTAGGTCTCGTCGCCCTCGAGCAGCGCCGCCGTCTCGGCCTCGAGGGCCCCGGCCTCGTCGAGGGCCTCCGATATCCGGGCGGCCAGGAATCTGACCTGCCTGTTCTCGGCCTCGACGAGCGCCGGCGGGGGCGCGGTGGAGGCGGCCGCGACCTCCCCGGCGGCCTCGGCCCGCGGGCCCTCGGCCCCGGAGCGGGCGATCCCCCACGCCCCGCCGAACCCGGCGAGCAGCTCTAGCCACCGCCGGTCCGACAGGTCGACCGCGGCCTCGAGGGCCGGGCAGGACTCGAGCAGCACCGCGCGCAGGCGGTTCTTGTCCCTGGTCGCGCAGGCGACGACGTGGTCGCGCTGCGACGAGAGGGCGCGAGCAGCCTCGAGGGCCTCGCCGCGGCCCGGGACCCCCGACAGGGAGTCCGGCACGCCCAGGGCGGTCCGCGCGATCACCGCGGCGTCGCGCTCGTCGGTCTTGGCCTCGCCGGCGAACAGGCCCGCGGCGCGGCTGGCGGCGAGGCCGGGCAGGTAGGCGACCCCGAGCCCCGCGGCGCGGGCCCGCCTCACGGCGAGGGACCCTATGCTGCGGAACTGGTCGACGACGACGAGCGTGCCGGCGGGCGCGGAGGCGAACAGCGCGTCGAGCTCGGCCTCCCTGTTGCGGACGGGGGCGCTGGCCAGCACCTCCCCGTCGCGGTCGATCAGGCAGGCCCAGTGCGATGACTTGCCGACGTCCAGGCCGAGCACGGCCGCGGGTCTGGTGGATGGCGCTTTCACGGTGGTATCCTTCCGGTAGTCGTTCGACCGGATGGCCTCCCCCTCGGCACTCACATTACCAGCCGCGGCACCTGCCCGGCATTTTCCTATCAGCCGTCGGGGGCGGCGCGTCCCGCGCCGGCAGCACCCAACGGGCCCTCTCGGGGGCAGGGACGTTCGGCCGTGCGCGGGCGCCCGGTCGGCGGCCCGTTCTGGGCGCGCCTCAATCGTAGCCCGAGACGGTCCCGGGCTGACAATTTCGACTGTAATGGACGTTCTTAAATGACTACTTTACAGCTCCAGCGCATCGGCGACTTCGGCTGCGCAGGCCAGGGCATCGGCCATGGCATTTACCACGAGCGAGCTGCCGTTGCGAGCATCACCCGCCACATACATCGGCGCGGCATCCGCGGCGACGCCGTCGACACGGGCCGCAAGGTGCGAGCCCTCGGCAGCCATCACCGGCAGCGGACGACCAGCAGTGGCAACGGGCACGCCAACGGCGTCGAACACACCGTGCTCTGGGCCCGTAAAGCCGCAGGCGATGAGCACCAGCTGCGCCGGTACCTCGTGCTCGGAGCCCGCGATGCGCTCGGGCTTTCCCGCCGACCAGTCCAAATCGACCACGCGCAGACCCGCAGCCGCACCCTTCTTGTCCAGCAGCACCTCGAGCGTATCCACGCCCCAGGCACGCATCTCGCCGCCCATCGCAGCAATAGCCTCCTGCTGGCCGTAGTCGGTCTTCTTAATGTTGGGCCACTGCGGCCAGGGGTTGCTCGCCGCGCGCTTATCGGGCGCAGCCGGCAAGAACTCAAACTGGCGCACGCTGCGCGCCCCTTGGCGCACCGCGGTACCCACGCAGTCGTTGCCGGTATCGCCACCGCCAATGACCACAACGTCCAGGCCGCGCGCGTTCACCGCGGGCTCGCCGCCATCGAGCACCGAGACGGTCGAAGCCGTCAGGTAGTCCACGGCATACACTACGCCCGGGGCATCAATGTTCGCAGCCGAAAGCCCACGCGGAGCACGGGCGCCGGCAGCCACCACAACGGCATCGAAGTCGTCGAGCTTGGCAGCCACCGCAGGATCATTCACGTCAGCACCCAGCTCAAACACAATGCCCAGCTCGCGCATGAGCGCCACGCGGCGCTCGACCACGGACTTCTCGAGCTTCATGTTGGGAATGCCGTACATGAGCAGGCCGCCCGGACGGTCGTCGCGCTCAAACACCGTCACGCGGGCCCCACGACGCGCAAGCTCCCATGCTGCCACCAGACCAGCGGGACCGGAGCCCACCACGGCAACCGTGGGTGCACCCTCCCCTGCCGGCTCAAAGCGGTGCGGACCGCCGTTGGCCCACTCATGGTCGCTAATCGCGCGCTCGTTGTCATGGATCGTCGTGGGCTGGCCATCGACCGAGCCCAGGTTGCATGCGGCCTCGCACAGCGCCGGGCACACGCGACTCGTGAACTCGGGCATGGGCGAGGTGAGCGACAGGCGCTCGGTAGCCTCATCCCAGCGGCCGCGGTACACCAGCTCATTCCACTCGGGAATCAGGTTGTGCAGTGGGCAGCCGCTCGGGCGTGCCTTGCCAAAGCTCGCGCCCATCTGACAAAACGCCACACCGCACATCATGCAGCGGCTCGCCTGGGCACGGCGCGCATCGTCGTCGAGCTCCACGTACAGCGGATCGAAATCGCGGCTGCGCTCCTCCACGGGGCGCAGCTCGTGGGTCACGCGATCGATATCAAGAAAAGCACCGGGCTTACCCATGGCACTTACGCCTCCTTCTTGGTCGAAGCAACAGAGCTGGCAGCCACGGACGCAGCGCCCGCGCCAGCAGCACCACCCGCCACATCAAAGCGAGCGACATCGGCGGCGTCGGCGCGACCGGTCACAATGTCAAACGCCAGCTCCTCGGCCTGCGCATGCGTCTTGCCGACGGCCTCGGCGGCGGCGACAATCGCCAGCACGCGCTCGTACTCGGTTGGAATGACCTTCACAAAGTGCTTGCTCATCGTCTCAAAGCTGTAGAGCAGCTTAATGCCGCGCGGGCTCTGCGTCGCGTCCACGTGCTCCTGGATGAGCTCGCGAATCTGCGCCAGCTCACCGGCCGTCGGGGCTTTAAGCTCAACGCTCTCGTGGTTCACACGGGCATCGAGCGTGCCGTACTGGTCAAAGACGTAAGCCACGCCGCCCGTCATGCCGGCGGCGAAGTTCTGCCCGACCTCGCCCAGGATGAGCGCCAGACCTCCCGTCATGTACTCGCAGCCATGGTTGCCGCAGCCCTCGACCACCACGGTGGCACCGGAGTTGCGCACGGCAAAACGCTGGCCGGCAAGACCGTTAATGAAGCCGCGGCCGCTCGTGGCACCAAAGAACGCAACGTTGCCCACGATGATGTTCTCGTCGAACTTATAGGTCGCATGCGGGTTGGGGCGCACCGACACCTCGCCGCCCGAAAGGCCCTTACCAAAGTAGTCGTTGGCGTCGCCGCACACGTTGAGCGTAATGCCGCGCGGCAGGAAGGCGCCAAAGCTCTGACCGGCCGAACCATCGCAATCGATGGTAATGGAGCCGGCGGGCAGGCCCTCGGGATGCGCCTTGGTCACCGCGTTGCCCAAGATGGTGCCCACGCAGCGGTTGACGTTGGCGATATCGGCGCGGAAGCGAATCGGACGCAGGTGCGCACGGGCATCGGCCGTATAGGGCACAAACAACGTGGAGTCGAGCGTCTTGTCGAGCTCGCTGTCCGCGGCCATCTGCAGCAGGAAGTGGCGACCGTCGGCGCCCGGAATATGGGCACCAAACTCACAGGTCGCGCTCGCCAGCACGGGCGACAGATCGAGCAGGTTGGCCTTGCGGTTGCCCGGGACCTCAATCTGGCGCAAGCACTCGGGATGGCCGACCATCTCGTCGACGGTGCGGAAGCCCAGGCTCGCCATGACCTCACGCAGCTGCTCGGCAACAAAGAGCATAAAATGCTCGACGTGCTCTGGCTTGCCGCGGAAGCCGCGACGCAGGCGGCAGTTTTGCGTAGCGATGCCGGCCGGGCAGGTATCCTGCTGGCAGTCGCGCTGCATGAGGCAGCCCATGGAGATGAGCGGCATGGTCGCAAAGCCAAACTCCTCGGCACCCAACAGGCAGGCAACGGCGACATCGGTACCGTCCATGAGCTTGCCGTCGGCCTCGAGCACCACGCGCGAGCGCAGGCCGTTTTGCAGCAACGTCTGTTGAGCCTCGGCAAGGCCAAGCTCCAGCGGCAGACCGGCGTGCCAGATCGAATCGCGCGCCGCAGCACCGGAGCCGCCGTTGTGGCCGCTGATCAAGATCTTGTCGGCAGCGCCCTTGGCCACGCCGGTGGCGATGGTGCCGACGCCGGCCTCGCTGACCAGCTTGACCGACACGCGTGCGCCGGGGTTGGCGTTCTTAAGATCAAAGATAAGCTCTGCCAGGTCCTCGATGGAGTAGATGTCGTGGTGCGGCGGAGGCGAAATCAGGCCAATGCCGGGCGTGGACTGACGGACCTCGGCAATCCAGGGGTAGACCTTCTTGCCGGGCAGGTGACCGCCCTCGCCGGGCTTGGCGCCCTGGGCCATCTTGATTTGAATCTCGAAGGCGCTGCACAGGTAGCGGCTCGTCACGCCAAAGCGCGCACTTGCTACCTGCTTGATCGCGGAGTTCTTGGAGTCACCGTTAGCCAGCGGGGTCTCGCGGCGCGGGTCCTCACCGCCCTCGCCGGAGTTGGAACGGCCATGCAGGCGGTTCATGGCGATGGCCATGCACTCGTGTGCTTCCTTGCTGATGGAGCCGTACGACATGGCGCCGGTGTTAAAGCGGCGGACGATGTTGAGCGCGGGCTCCACCTCGTCGAGCGAAACCGGCATGCGACCGCTGGCATCAAAGTCCAGCAGGTCGCGCAGGCGCACGGCACGGCCGGTGCGGTGCAGGCGGGCGCTGTACTCCTTAAAGGTGTCGTAGCTGTCCTCACGGCAGGCGGTCTGCAGCAAGTAGACAGTCTGCGGATCGATGAGGTGATCCTCGCCGCCGAGCGGGCGCCACTTGGTCAGGCCCAACGTGGGCAGCTGATCGGGAGCCGGGCTCTTAAGGATAGCAAGCGCGGCGTCGTAGCGCTCATTTTGCTCGCGTTCGACGTCCTCGACACCCATACCGCCCACACGGCTCACCGTGCCGGCGAAGTACGCGTTGACGAACTCCGGCGTAAAGCCCACGGCCTCGAAGATCTGCGCGGAGTGGTAGCTCTGCACCGTGGAGATGCCCATCTTGGACATGATGGAGACGATGCCCGCCGTCGCGGCCTTGTTGTAATTGGCGATGCCCTGCTCGGCCGTCACGTCCAGATCGCCGCGTGCCGCCAGATCGCGGATACACGCATGCGCGTTGTACGGATAGATGCCGCTCGCGGAGTAGCCCACCAGCGCCGCAAAGTCGTGCGGGGACACGGCGTCGCCGCACTCCACCACGATATCGGCAAAGGTGCGCACGCCGGCACGGATCAGGTGGTTGTGCACGCAGCCCACGGCGAGCAGCGACGGCACGGGCACCTCGCCCGCTCCGGCGCGATCGCTCAGCACCACAATGTTCACGCCGTCGCGGACCGCAGCCTCAACGTCCTCTGCAAGCTGCTTGAGCGCAGCCTGCAGCGCG
>CAUBTS010000065.1 GCA_958438955.1 uncultured Collinsella sp. | reverse complement strand
GTGTAACAGGGTTATTTTAGCAGCCGAGTTGCAGCGGGCGGCAGCGCTTGGAATTAGATAAAGCGCTCCAGGCAGGCTTTGAGACCACGAGTCGAAAGATAGAACAGCGTGGCGTCTGCCATCGAAACGCCCAAGGTCGCCGCAACGAGCTTGTGGGCAACACGGCAAACGGCGCCCTTGGCGGGCATATCCGCCCACGCCGTTCCCAAAAACGTCGTGAAATCCCTGTTGACGCGGCCGGCAACACGGTGGAAGCCGTCCGCATCCAGACGCGCCAAGTCGAACACAATGAGGTCCAAGAACCAGGTGATCAGCTCGCCGGGGCACAGGTCCAAAAGACCGTAGGCCGCCCAGTCCTTCAAGACCTCCTCGAGCATCCTCATGTGGGCGTCAAGCTTTTTGGCACGAGCCTCGGCACTGTTGAACTCGTGCGTCACCGATTCGCTCTCCATCACGTAGTGGTAGAACTTGTCCGGCATGACGACGGTCCTGCGGGCAAGCGCATAAGCCGCAAATTGGAAGACGACGTCCTCGCCCAAAGCCAAACCGGGGGCGAAGCGAATGCCTTCGCGATTGAGCAGCTCGCGCGAAAAAGCCGCACGGCAGGCATAGGGCTGCGCATTCGAATGGAACAGCAGTTGGGGATCACGGGCGCCGAAGGTACCGGCTTTGGGGCTCATGAGTTGCTGGACGCGTTTGGGGGCAGCATCGGCAGGTTCACAAACGCCGCCAAAAACGGCGGCCTCGGCATCTGCGGACTCCATGGCATGCAGCACGCGCTCGACCGCCTGGGCATCGATGTAATCGTCGGCGTCCACAAAAAAGACGGTCTCGCCCTCGGCGGCATCGATGCCGGCATTTCTAGCGCACGAGACGCCCGCATTTTCCTGGTCAATCACCAGTACGCGATTGTCGGCCTGCGCGATCTGGCGCAACACGTTCAACGAATCATCGGTCGAACCGTCGTTGACGCAGACAACCTGAATCGAGCGCTCGGACTGGGCCAACAGCGAATCGAGGCATCGCTGAATGGAGCGCGCAGAGTTGTAAACGGGGACGACAATGGTAGCTTTAGGACACGAGGCCTCTCCCATGCCGACCTACCCCCTCAGCGATTCGATGAGGAAGGCGGCGACCACGCCTGGGCCTCCAACCGAGGCGTAATACTTAGCACGCCCCAAGGCACCATCCGTCGCAAAACTCGGATGCTCGTCAACCCAGCCCTCAGGATCTTTGAGGATGGCAGCGAGATTCGCGCGCTTCCACGGCTTGAGGTCGTCAAGCGAAAACTCCCCCGCGTCCAAGGCCGCTTGGAACTCCTTGGCCATCTGAACTAGGAACTCCTTATAGAACTTAGGCGCCAGGCGCACGTAGTTCCACATGTATGAATCGTACTTAATGAGCTGGTTGAACTTGAGCATGCGCGCGACATCGCCGCTTGCATGGTCGCAGGCATAATCCTCTCGAATCCAACGCTCAATCTCGGCATACTCGGTATTGACGCAAAAGACCTTAGCCGAAGAATTGACCGAGGAATTCTCGTTGTCCTGGCGATACGACAACACGGCATCATGCAGGTAAACAGCCTTATCGGCGCACGCGATCACCTTAAAGGCGAATGACGTGTCCTGAAAGGATGCCCCCGGAGTCGGCAGGAACTTAATGCCGTTGCGCTCAAGAAAATCGCGACGGTACACGGCCGACCAAATCGACGGCTTTTGCTTAAAGAACTGAGTCGTATCGCTCGGGTGCACCGGCTTGCCGCAATCCCGAGGTCTAAACATCTCGTGCAGCGAGCGGCGCTCCTCGGGCTTAGACCAGTAGAAATCAAAGTTCGCCTTCGCAAAGTCGGCATTATTGCTATCGGCGGCCGAGACAAGCTTTTCGAGTGCGTCGGACGCCATAAAGTCATCGGACTCCAAGATACCCACGTACTCGCCGCGTGCCATCTCCAGGCCGCGGTTCATCGAGTCGCCGTAGCCGCTGTTGGCCTTGTCGATCATCTTGACGCGCCCATCGCGCTCCATATACTCGCGGATAATCGCCGGCGAGTTATCGGTCGACCCGTCGTTAATGCAGATGATCTCAATATCCTTGAGCGTCTGCGCCAGGGCGGAATCGAGACACTCGCGCAGGTAGCGCTGAACATTGTAAATGGGAATAAGCAGCGACAGAACAGGGCTGCCAGAGGCGTTAGTAGACAAATGTGCTCCTTAGGAAATACCTGTCGATAATGGTATCAAAGGGTCGTCCCGCTCGTGGGCGTTTATATAATCTATGGAGCCTCTTGCGGGCAAAGCAGCCCCACGTCATGCGGCGGGCCCATGGCAGGTTCCTGCGTTTTATTCAAAGCTTGCCGCCAAGGTGCGCCGAGCCTTTACAATAGGACAGTCCCAAGGACGTATTCGATAGCTTCCGCGCAGCACTCGCCCGCCGCGCGTGAAAGGATATATTGCCCCATGCCTTCAACCCTCCCCGCTCCCATCGATAAGCTCGCCATCGTCGTCGTTACGTACAAGCGCCAGGAACTCCTGGCCAACTTGTTCGACTCCATGACCGAGCTCACGGCAACGCCCTGGCGCATCGTGATTGTCGATAACGAGAATTCGCGCGAGACCGAGGCCATGTGCACCGCATTCAACGAGCGCCTGGCCAACCTGTGGGGCACCGACATCGAACAGCCCGACGCGAAGGGCGGCACCGACCGCGTCATCTACGCACCACAGCTCGAAAACGGCGGCGGTGCAGGTGGCTTCTCCGCTGGCACCAAATGCGCCTACGACCTGGGCGCCCAGTGGTTCTGGGTGATGGACGACGACGTGCTCGTCATCCCCGAAGGCATCGAGCGTCTTGCCAAGTGGACCGACCGCTACGATGTCATCCAGGGTTCGCGCCTAGACTTTGACGGCGGCGCCTTCTTTTGGCAGTACCAGCTCATCCTTTCGCTCGGCATTCCCAACCCAGTCGCCAAGTGGGACTTGGGTCCAGAGGGTTATCGCGCCATGAACCAGCTGTGCTTTGAGGGCGGCATGTTCTCGCGCCGCGTGGTCGACAAGATCGGCCTGCCCGACGCGCGCTTCTTTATCTACGGCGACGATGCCTGCTATGGCTACGTGGCCAGCCGGCACTTCCCCGCCGCCGTTGTTGCCGACGTGGTGCTCAAGCGCGCCCGCGCCGTCTCTAACTGGGACATCGCCGGCAAACGCCAGCTCAACTCCACGAGCGACACCAACCGCTACTACATCATGCGCAACCGCGGTTATCTGGCCCGCTACATGCAAATCTACGGCGACTATCACCCCGTGCTGTTCCGTCTGGGCAACGCCGCGACCTTCTGCAAGGAGTTCATTCGCCTGGCCGCCGTTGACAAGTGCTTTAAGACCGGTATTCCGGCGCTGCGCCGTGGCATGAAAGACGCCCGCAAGATCATCAAGGATCCCAACTGGAAGCCCATGCCGCCCATGAAGGACACCGAGTAACGGAAGCCGGAAACACCTCAGCGCTTAAAGCCGCTGGTACACCGTAGCCACATGCTGCCCATCAAAACCGAACCCCCAGCGCATGCGGCCAACGCCGGGTCGCGGCACACGGATTTCGTCGATGCCGTCGCGCTCTATGTCGAGTAGCGACTGCACGGCCAGCAATTCCAGGCCCAGCGCATCCACATCGGGGTCATACATCAAGTTAATCGTTATCAGCGGGCGCTCGTCCAGCATGCCAATCGTATCGGCTATGTCGAACACGGCACCCGTAGGGAAAACCTGGATGTCCCAGCGACCCGCGCCACACTTTCGCCTCGAGGCAGGATTGGCATAACCCGGCAAGCCAAAGCAGAGCCCCTGCAAGAGCAGATGATATGGCAGCAGCTTATCTGGGTCGGTCTCACCGATTCCAGCATCCCCCAGGATGCGGCTTAGCGCCCGCCTCACGGTATCCTCGTTCCCACGGCACAGCCCGTCGCGAAACGCATCGACGTCTCGAATGTCTTCGGCAGCGCACTCAAACCACTCAATAATCACTAGACGCAAGGCCTGGCGAAGCTCGTTATTGGGCAATCGCAAAGCACGGAGGCGATCGCCATGCTCTGGCTCCTCAGTCATATCCGTCGTGAGAAAACCGGACAGATACAGCGCTGTCCACATGCCATCGTCAGGCGAGAAATCTGGCTCTGCAGTGCCCAAACAAAGCGGGACCTCAGCGCACCCATGGGCCTCGAGCAAATCAAACAAGACCGAAAGGCGGTCGAGATTCCACCCGGCAACTACCCTACTCAGGCAATCCGCATACCCATACAGATCGGCGCGCACAGGCGCCGTGCAGCCTCGGTCCAGAAAACCGATCACGCGCGCCGGACTCGAGCAATAGGCCCTGCCAAACCGATATCCCTCGAGCCATTCACGCGCATCCTCCAGGTATTCCTCGCGCCCAGCATGATTCAACAGAGCCTGGACCTCGGCATCCGAAAAGCCGAAACAACGGTCACACCAGGTCGAAAGCGGCGTCGTCAGACAATACGAGCAGCCATGCAAAGAAAGCGCCGCTTCGGCAGGGCCGGGACATTCCCCCATCAGACACGTCAGCCGCAACGAATCGCGCGCAGTGGCAATGACCTCGAAAAGCACGCGATCAAATATCCCTGCCGGATCGGCGCCGGAAGCGACCCTCGCGCTCGCACGGCCCAACCACGCCGCGTCGTACCCATCAACGAGCAATACAACCTGCTCATCGCAGGCCATCTCCAGCAGCTCAATGAGCACGCCAAGCACCGAGGCGACCTCGTCCGCGCTCGCCACATCACGCGCGACGCGTTCGATGTGACGCACCTTATCTCGAGCTAAATCAGGAGCCTCCAAGAGCGCCAACAAGCGAGCGCACTCGCCCGAAAGGGCATCGCGCACGACGTCGGCAACAGCGGGGCCACGCCTCGCAGCGCCAGAAAAGTCCAGCGATATCACCGGATAGCAAGCGTACTCATCCCGATAGCGCCCGCCGTTCGCATCCCAAATCTGAGCATCGGCAAACAAACGCTGACCAGAGCGACCGACCGCTGGACGCTCCAGAAAAGCCCTGAGCATCGACAAGTTCATGCTCTTGCCAAAACCCTCGGGTCGACAGCACACCACAACGGACGCGTCGCAGTCCAACACATCGGCAATAAACATGGTCTTGTCAACCAGCACGCAGCAACCAAGTGCCTCCGCATAGTCGTGCATGCCAATGGGCAAAACCGCATCGTCGGCACAGCCGATCAAGCGCACGCCAAAGCCAGCAGCACAATCAACATTTGCCTGTTCAGACACCAAAACGTTCCCCCTAAATCGCAGCACGATGCCAATTGTAATGACCGCATCGCATGTACCGATGTCGCCGCGCGAACATATCGGGCAACGGTAGCAACAAGAGGTATGAGGGGGCATAACTAATCGTTGCACAACAAAACGGGGCCCGATGCATTCGCACCGGACCCCGTCCCAACTCTTTAGTTATCTGGCAACCGAGAGGCTACTCCTCCGAGCCGTCCTCCCCAGAAGCTTTCTTCTGCTGATCGAGCTTATGCTTACCACTTACGATAGACGTAGCGCCCAGTGTGGCCAAGCTCGCGCTGGCAAGGCTCGCCATCACAATCAGATCGCCCGTCTTGGGCATATTACCACCCGAAGTCTTAGTCGTTGTAGTGGTGGTTGCAGTGGTCACCGTCTTGGAGTCATTTTGCTCCTGGTTCTGGTTGTCGGTGTTGCCCTTACCGCCGTCCTCGCCCTGCTGCTTTCCGTCCTCGGTCTTGTCCTTGCTCTCGTCCTTCTTCTCAGATTCAGACTTCTTATCCTCGTCCTTCTTCTGAGCGGATTTGTCGTCCTTCTCCTCAGAGCTAGAACCCTTATCAGATTCGGTCTTCTCGGAAGCCTTGTCCTTGGAGTCGCCCTTTGCGGCCTCGGTCTTTTCCGTGGAAACCTGATCAGAGTTGTCCTTGTTCTGGGCCGAGCCGTTATTGACGCCAGCCATCAGCGAAGAACCCAGCGTAGAACCAAGCTGCTCGGAGAAAGAAGGCTTCTTGTCCGGCGAAGCAACGGGAGCGTCCGGCGCTTTATTCGAGTCGTCCTTGGAAGCATCGGAATCAGGGGTTGCGTCAGAGCCGGAGCCGTTGTTAGAGCCGGTGTCAATGAACGAATCGCTCGAGCCGGTGGATGAGTTAGAGGTGTCAGCGCCGGTCGAACCAGAAGCGTCGCTGTCCGTATTGCCGGCAGAGCTTGAAGGCGAATCGCCCGCAGCAGAGCCGTTCGAATCGGAGCCGTTCGAGGTAGAGCCGTCGTTGGTAGTGCCACCAGCAGAGCCATTACCGTCAGCATCGGTCGAGGGCGCATCCATCCTGTCATCGTTGGCATCGTCACTCGAGTCGTCATTCGAATCAGGTGTCGGCGAGGGCGCCGGTGTGGGCTCGGGCTGCACGGGCGTCGCGGCGGCAGCCTCGTCCTCAGCGATATAAACCAAGCAGTCCTTTAGCTCGTTGCGGTAGCGGTTCTTCCAGCCCTCATGATACTGGGGTTGGCTCGAATACTTGGTCGCCACGTTATTGACCACGCTGTTGGAAAGCGCCGTCACAAACTCGCGATCGGACATATCGTTGGAAAGATTCGCCCAGCGGAAAAAGTCCCTGCAGCCACCAGTGCCGCACATGTTGGTAATGCTCCACACCATGCCCTTGACGCAGTCAGCGCGGCCCGAAATATCAATACCCAGGCCGCTCTTGAGCCACGCCTCGGTCACCGCATAGTACGAGTTGTACGCATACGCATCCTGCAGAGCCGAAAACTCAGCAGGATCGGTGTTATAAGCACCTTGGAAGGCATCCTGCGCGATATGGCCCAGCTCGGTGAGCTGGCCGTTCTCGTACATGGCATTGCTCGTGTTGGAAATCTCGTTGCCGCGATCAATCGCAGCTTTAAGCATGCCGTACTTAGCAGAATCGTAGTTGTAGACCTGCTTCATAAACGGAATGAGCGACCAACGACGGTCGAACTGGTAATAGCCCAGCGCGTTGTAGCCGTCACCATACGAAAAGCCCTGGTTATAGTTGCCGTGGCTCTCGTATTTGGTGAAGTACTTCATCTCGGCGGTCACGTTGACAAACGAAACGCCCTGAACCGACCTCAGCACGCCCGAGAAGGATTGCTGGGTGTAAAGGCCCTTATCGATATCGGTGGCATCCGAGGCTACGCCCGGCGTGGGCTCCTCGGCAGCGGCGGGTGCCGGCGCGGAAACGGCGCCAAACGAAAGCGCCAGCGTCAGGCCCGCGACAATCGCGGAATGCTTGGGCTGCATAAGATCCTCCCTGCATTGGTGTAGTTAAAGTTCAGTTTGCAAAGATAAAAATAAGTATTGCAGCTCGCCCGTTGTTACACAACAACCCCTCGGTAAACGGCAACAACCCTCCGCGAAATCTTAAGGAATTAGACAAACTGGTCATCGGGCGCCAACAGAAGCTCGCCGTAACGTTTCGTCAGCCCGTCTCTCAACTGACAGAAAGCGGGAATATAGACGTTCAAGATGCGCTGAATCAAATCTTGAGCGAGCTTGTTGTCGTAGATATGGACGTTCGTATTGCGGTCTCTGAGCATATCCAGCCAGGCTGCCTCATCAATAAAGTCGTAGAATCGGTAGGACTCCTTCAAGATGGCACGAGGAGACCCCGACGCGGCAAGCGTGGCGCCCTCATACTCGAGCAGACGCTTAAGGAGCTTCCAGCTCAGTTCAAATTGAAGATTGAACTTATTAATCAATCCACTCTGAACAAAATCATTGTTGAGATCCTGATTGGGCGCATCCTCAAGATTCGCCAAGGCGCTAACAAAGTTCTCATATTTTTTCATACAGAATCACACCATCCCTGGCAATCTCATCGAGCAATTGCTGCGAGAGGGACTCGTCGAGATTGACGACATCTACATCTAAAAGAGTATCAAGATGTTCCTCGATCAAATATGAGAAACGGCCGAAATCCCGGCAACCTGCTACGGCGATGTCAATATCGCTCTTGGGCAAGTTGTCGCCTCGAGCACGAGAACCAAACAACACGACCTTCTCGGCGTCACATTCCCGAGCAAAAACTTCGATTTGCTTGTACACCTTGTCGAGAGATGCCATTTGCACCCCTACAGCTTAATGTCAAAGTTGATTTCGGGGACGGCGGCCAGGTCGGCCAACGTCACGCCGTCGACGTACTTTTCAATCACGTCGTCCAGCCCGCGCCAGAACTTGACGGTCGAGCAAAGGTCGCTGCGGGTACAGCTATTGTCGATACCATCGCACGCCACCGGAGCCGTGCTGCCCTCGACGGCACGCAGGATGTCGCCGGCACGCACCTCGGCGGGGTCCTTGGCCATCATGTAGCCGCCGCCCTTGCCGCGCACGCTCTTAAGCAGGCCCGCCTTCATAAGCGGACGAACCAGCTGCTCCAAATACTTTTGCGAGATATGCTCGCGGTCGGCAACCTCGCGCAGGGCAATCTTGCCCTCGGCGTCACCGAGCGCCGCGATATAGATCATCAGCCGGAGGGCATAGCGGCCCTTGGAAGAAATGAGCATACCTACCCTCCCATCGCATCTGGGACAACATAACCAGCTTTGTTTGTCCCGAATCTTAAGTAAATGGGACAAACACAACAGGTTATTTTGTCCCAGAATTTGAAAAGTCGAGTGGATTAGTCGGGTTTTCCCTTGACTAACGCCGAACCCATAGTAACTTTATTCCGAGAAGATTCCTAGGGTTTAGTACACCTATGAGTACACCATATACAGAGAGGGACAGCATGAGCGCAAATCCGCTGCTTTCCATCGAAGGTCTGACCGCCTCCGTGGACGAGAAGACCATCCTCCACAACGTCAACCTCAACGTCGCCGCCGGCGAGACCCACGTTCTGATGGGACCCAACGGCGCCGGCAAGTCCACCCTCGGCCACCTGGTCATGGGCGACCCCGTTTACACGGTCAACGACGGCCGCATCGTCTTTGACGGCCAGGACATCACCGAGCTCACCACCGACAAGCGCTCGCGCGCCGGCCTGTTCCTGAGCTTCCAGGCCCCGGTCGAGATTCCGGGCGTGCCGCTGTCGAGCTTTTTGCGCGCCAGCATCGCCGGCCGCCCCGGCCTGGAGATGAAGGGCAAGGAGTTCCGCCGTCGCGTCAAGGAGCTCGCGGCAGAGCTCAACATGGATACCGCCTACCTCAACCGCGAGCTGGGCGTGGGCTTCTCGGGCGGCGAGAAGAAGAAGGTCGAGATGCTCCAGCTCCTGTTGCTGCAGCCCAAGCTCGCCATCCTCGACGAGACCGACTCGGGCCTAGACGTCGACGCCCTGTCCACCGTCAGCCACGGCATGGACGCCTACCGCAAGAGCTGCGACGGCTCCATGCTCATCATCACACACAACACGCGCATCTTGGAGCACCTGGATGTCGACCGCGTCCACGTTATGGTCAAGGGCCACATCGTGCGCGAGGACGACGCCTCGCTCATCCCCTGGATCGACAAGAACGGTTTTGAGACCTTCGAGCGCGAGGCCGCCGAGCAGCGCGCCCAGGCCGAGGCCGCCGCTGCCGAGCAGCAGGCGTAAAGGGGCGACGCAATGACCAAGAACCGCACCGAGGTCGCGGACATCGACCGCAGCCTCTACGACTTCACCTATGGCGAGGAGGGATTCGAGCGCCTCGACGCCGGCATCACGCCCGACATCGTGCGCGAGATCAGCGCCAAAAAGGACGAGCCGCAGTGGATGCTCGACCTGCGCTTAAAGTCCCTCGAAATCTTCAACCGCTTCCCGGATCCGACGTGGGGCCCCTCCATCGAGGGCCTGGACATGGACAACATCGTCACCTACGTCAAGCCCAACACCGACCAAAAGCACGACTGGCAGTCGGTGCCCGACGACATCAAGAACACCTTTGAGCGCCTAGGCATCCCCGAGGCCGAGCGTAGCTACCTGGCGGGTGTCGGCGCGCAGTACGACTCCGAGCTCGTCTACCACAACATGCAGGACACCGCGTCCAAGATGGGCATCGTCTACTCCGGTATTGAGGAAGCCCTGCACGATCCGCAGTGGGAACCGCTCATCCACGAGAAGTTTATGACACTCATCCCGCCCACCGACCACAAGTTTGCGGCCCTGCACGGCGCCGTATGGTCCGGCGGCTCGTTTGTCTACGTGCCCAAGGGCACCAAGCTCGATTTCCCGCTGCAGAGCTACTTCCGCCTCAACGCCAAGGGTGCCGGCCAGTTTGAGCACACGCTCATCATCGTCGAGGACGATGCCGACCTGCACTTTATCGAGGGTTGCTCCGCGCCCAAGTACAACGTTGCCAACCTCCACGCCGGCGCTGTGGAGCTCTTTGTGGGCAAACGCGCACACCTGCGCTACTCGACCATCGAGAACTGGTCCAAGAACATGTACAACCTCAACACCAAGCGCGCGCGCGTGGACGAGGACGGCGACATCGAGTGGATCAGCGGCTCCTTCGGCAGCCACGTGGGCTACCTCTACCCCATGAGCGTGCTCAACGGACGCCGCGCCCGCTCGAGCTTTACCGGCATTACCTTTGCCGGCGCCGGCCAGAACCTAGATACCGGCTGCAAGGTCGTGCTCAACGCGCCCGAGACCTCGGCAACCGTCGAGACCAAGGGCATCTCCAAGAGCGGCGGCATCCAGACGTTCCGCAGCTCTATCGTGGCGACACCCAAGGCCGAGGGCTCCAAGGCAACCGTGAGCTGCCAGTCGCTGATGCTCGACGACCAGAGCCGCTCCGACACTATTCCGGCCATGGACATCCGCGCCAAGAACGTCGACATCGGCCACGAGGCCACCATCGGACGTATCGGCGACGACAAGGTGTTCTACCTGATGAGCCGCGGTATCTCGGAGGAAGAGG
>CAUBTS010000064.1 GCA_958438955.1 uncultured Collinsella sp. | reverse complement strand
CCGTGTTTAAGGGCACGCCGTACCGCGATGCCGATGGCAACCCGGTCGCCGCCTACGACGCGCTCGGCGACGACACCTTCATCTACGAGTCCGAGCTCATCGGCAACGAGACTGCGCCCGAGGCCAAGGCCATGCCCAAGCCCGAGCTCGATAATCCCTGGATCAAGCTCTCAGGTCTGCAACCCGATGCCACGGGCTTCTTCAAGATCCCCTTTGCCAAGGACGATGACTCCAACTCGGACGACGATACCAAAACCGGTATCGACGGCTCCATGGACGATGACGACAACTAGCGGGGTAATTCGGGTTAACATTCATACGTGCTAACATGCAATTTCGCTGGAGGGTCGCTGTTTGGCGACCCTCTTTTTTGCACAGGCGCGGTGGGATGGTAATATCGTTACGTTTGAACTGTTTCGATGTGAAACCGAGGAGATTCCCTCTATGAGTGCTGACTACCCGTCAATGACTACGGCCGAGATCCGCTCCAAGTTCCTCAACTTCTTTGAGGAGCGCGGTCTTAAGCTCTATCCTTCTTCGTCCCTCGTCCCCGATGATCCCTCGCTGCTGCTTGCCAACGCCGGCATGAACCAGTTTAAGGAGTACTACCAGGGCAAAAAGACCATGAAGGAGATCGGCGCGATCTCTTGCCAGAAGTGCGTTCGCACCAACGACATCGATTGCATCGGCGAGGACGGTCGTCACCTGTCGTTCTTCGAGATGCTCGGCGATTTCTCTTTTGGCGGCGTCTCCAAGGAGCAGGCTTGCGCATGGGCCTTTGAGCTCATCACCAAGGAGTTCAAGCTGCCGCTCGACCGCCTGTACTTTACCGTCTTTACCGAGGACGACGAGACCCACGACGTGTGGCGTTCTCTGGGCGTTGCCGAGGACCACATCTCCCGCCTGGGCGAGGACGACAACTTCTGGGCCGCTGGCCCCACCGGCCCCTGCGGTCCGTGCTCCGAGATCTACTTTGACATGGGCGAGGAGGTCGGCTGCGGCAGCCCCGACTGCAAGCCTGGCTGCGACTGCGACCGCTTCCTTGAGTTCTGGAACCTTGTGTTTACCCAGTACGACCGTCAGGAGGACGGCTCCATGCCGGAGCTGCCGCACCGCAACCTCGATACGGGCATGGGCCTGGAGCGCATGGCCGCCATCATGCAGCACAAGACCGCCAATTACGACGGCGACTTGATGCAGCATCTCATCAAGCTGGGCGAGGAGATCAGCGGCAAGACCTATGACGCCGATGATTACTCCGGCGCCAGCCGCTCGCTGCGCATCATCGCCGATCACTCCCGTGCCGTCGACTTTATGATCTCTGACGGCATCCTGCCCGGTAACGAGGGTCGCGAGTACGTCCTGCGCCGTCTGCTCCGCCGTGCCGTGTTCCACGGTCGCCTGCTGGGTATCGAGGGTGCCTTCCTGACCAAGTTCATCGACGAGGTCAACGCTCAGATGGGCGAGGCCTATCCTGAGCTGCTCAAGAACGTCGCGCTCGTCAAGGGTATCGTCGCCTCCGAGGAGGAGCGTTTCTCCACGACGCTCGACAACGGTCGCGTCTACCTGGATGAGGCCCTGGCAGCGCTTGCCGAGGGTGCTGTGCTTCCGGGCGATGTTGCCTTTAAGCTGCACGACACCTTTGGTTTCCCCATCGACCTGACCGTCGAGATCGCCGGCACCGCTGGCCACGATGTCGACATGGACGGCTTTACCGCCTGCATGGAGGACCAGAAGGCCCGCGCCCGCGCTAACGCAAAGGGCGATGCCTGGGGCAGCTTCAACGATGTGTGGGTCGAGCTTTCCGACAAGGTCGCAGCGACCGAGTTCGACGGCTATGACAACGATGTGATCGAGGGCGCCAAGGTTGTCGCCATCGTGCGCAACGGCGAGTCCGTCGAGTCCGCTGCCGCCGGCGAGGACGTCGAGGTCGTGCTCGACCGCACCCCGTTCTACGCCGAGATGGGTGGCCAGCAGGGCGATGCCGGAAAGCTTTCCGCCGAGGGCGTTGTTCTTACCGTTTCCGATACCAAGAACCACAACGGCCTGTATGCCCACGTCGCGCACGTTGCCGAGGGCACGCTGACCGTCGGTGCCGCTGTGACCGCGGCGCTCGACGCCGAGCGCCGTGGCTTCCTGCGCCGCAACCACACCGCCACGCACCTGCTCGACGCTGCCCTTAAGCAGGTCCTGGGCGAGCACGTCTCCCAGGCCGGCTCGCTGGTGACGCCCGAGCACCTGCGCTTTGACTTTACACACTTCGAGGCCCTGTCCTCCGAGCAGCTCAAGGCTGTCGAGGACCTGGTCAACCAGCAGATCTTCGCTTCCAAGCCGGTCGTGACCCGTGTCATGGGCATCGACGAGGCTAAGGCTGCCGGCGCTGTCGCCCTGTTTGGCGAGAAGTACGGTGACGTCGTCCGCGTTGTCTCCGTGGGCGCTGAGGACCAGCCGTTCTCCCGCGAGCTCTGCGGTGGCACACACGCTGTCAACACCGCCGAGATCGGCCTGTTCAAGATCATTTCCGAGTCCTCCACGGGCTCCAATGTCCGCCGTATCGAGGCCGTGACCTCTAAGGGTGCCCTCGACTATATGGCCGACCGCCTGGCACTCGTTGACGCCGCTGCTACTGCGCTCAAGTGCCGCGTGGATGAGGTTCCCGCTCGCGTGGAGAACCTGCAGGCCGAGCTGCGCGAGACGTCCAATAAGCTCAAGAAGGCTCTGACCGGTGGCTCCTCCGACGCCATCTCCAGCGCCATCGAGGTCGCCGTCGAGCTCGACGGCTATAAGCTCGTTGTCGCTGAGCTCCAGGGCCTTGAGGCTGCCGACCTCCGCAACGTATGGGATACCGTGCATCAGAAGGTCGCCGGCCCTGTCGCTTGTGTCGTCGCCAGCGTGACTGAGAAGGGCACTCCGGCCCTGCTCGCTGCCGGCTCCGATGACGCCGTCAAGGCCGGTTTCCACGCCGGTAACGTGATCAAGCAGATCGCGGGCCTGGTTGACGGTCGCGGTGGTGGCCGTCCCAACATGGCCCAGGCCGGTGGCAAGAACGCTGCCGGTATCGCCGATGCCCTCGCGGCCGCTAAGACCGCACTCGGCGCCTAAGAATCTAAGAAGTCACTGTGGTCGCGCTTGCGCTGGACATAGGGGAGACCAGGATCGGCATTGCCGTCTCGAGCCGTGATGGCAAGATGGCGATGCCCGTCAAGGTGCTTCCGGCTGCCGAGGTCACCGGTATGGCCAAGACGTTCCGCTACCTGGTTGAGGACTATGAGCCCGACATCCTGGTAAGCGGACGTCCCCTGACCATGGCCGGTGAGCCCGGCCCTCAGGCCGAGCGCGTTGCCGCTGTGGCGCAAAAGATTGCCGACGAGCTCGATCTTCCGTTGGAGTTTGAGGACGAGCGTCTGTCCTCGCAAGAGGCCAAGCGTATCCTGCGCGAGCAGGGACTCAACGAAAAGCAGATGAGGGGCAAGATCGACATGATTGCCGCCAGCCTGTTTTTGCAGACGTGGCTCGATCGTAAAAACGAGGAGGTTTCGCATGCCTAGTGCTTCCGATCCGCGCCAGCCGAATCGTACACAGCAGCCGGCGTCGCGCCCTGCCCAGCCTGGCCAGCGTCCGGCACAGCCGACGCAGCGCGCAGCTCAGCCTGCCGCGCGCCCGGCGCAGTCCTTCTCTCGTTCGGCCCAACCTGTTCAACGGACGGGTCAGCAGCCTTCTGCTCGTTCGGTTCAGCATTCGGCTTCTCACGCGGCTCAGCAGCCCACTGCTCGTACGGCCCAGCCTGCAGGCGGCACCCGCTTTAAGCAGCAGGCACCTACCCAGCGAACGCAGGCCCCCCAATCGCATTCGCATCACGCTCGTGGTTCGCATGGCGTTGCTCCGGCGACCCGCTCGAGCTACAACACGCATGCTCGTCGCGGTGCTCAAAAGAAAAGCTCCCCGGTGCCTATGATTATCGGTGTCGTTGTTGCCGTGCTTGCGCTTGTCGCGATCGTTTTCTTTGTCGTGCCAGCCTTCAAGGGCTTCTTTGGCGGTGAGGGTGCGAAAGTCGTTGCAGGCCAGCAGGTTACTATCACGATTCCCGACGGTGCCTCGGGTGACAGCATCGCTTCGATTCTCTCCGAGAATCATATCGTCGAAAATCCCAAGGATTATTATGCGGCGGTGAAAAAGCTCAACGCCGATATGTCGCTCAAGCCTGGTGATTATTCGTTCACCACACTCATGGATGCGACCAAGGTTGTTCAGCAGCTCATGGAAGGCCCCAACGCGGGCTCCAATGCGCTGACTATCCCTGAGGGCCTGACGGTCGATCAAGTCGCTGACCGTGTGGCCCAGGCCTACGACAGCATCTCTAAGGAAGACTTCCTCAACCAGGCCAAGGCCTCCAACTACGTGGACGACTATAGCTTCCTTAAGGGCGCCGCTAACGACTCGCTCGAGGGTTTCTTGTTCCCCAAGACCTATTCGTTGGGTGATTCGCCGACGGCCGATGGCGTGATTCGCGCTATGCTCGATCAGTTTAAGACCGAGTACAAGTCGCTTGACTTTGCGAACTGCGAAGCCAAGATTAAGGAGCGCTATGGCGTGGAGATGTCCGACTACGACATCGTCAACTTGGCCTCTATCGTTGAGCGCGAGGGCCTCAACGCCGACCAGCGCGCGCACGTGGCCTCGGTCTTCTACAACCGCCTTGCCGGCAAGCTCGACGGTCTGCGCTATCTCAACAGCGATGCGACCATGATGTATGTCACCGGTGGCGAGGTTACCGCCGACGACCTGCAGAGCGATAGTCCGTATAACACCTATAAGCACGAGGGCCTTCCGCCCACGCCCATCTGCTCTCCGTCGCTCGAGGCACTCAAGGCCACGCTTGAGCCGACCGACTCCGATGACCTGTATTTCTACATTACGCAGGACGAGGAGTACTTCTCGCAAACCTACGAAGAGCATCAACAGTCTTGGAATTAGCATGAGGATTTTTAGCCCCAAACGTTACGTTGCCTCGGTCGATCGCATCGACCTTGATACCCTTTGGGCCGACGGCAAACGCGCCATTCTGCTCGATCGCGATAACACCCTGGTGCCGCGCGACACCGAGCAGGTTCCCGCCGCGGTTTCCGCTTGGCTCGATACCGCCCGCGCCAAAGGCTTTAAGCTGTGCATGGTGTCCAACAACTGGCATCGCGACCAGGTCATGGCATCAGCACGCGAGCTGGGACTCGAGGCCATCAGCCACGCCATGAAGCCGGCGCCGTTTGCCCTCAAGGCGGGTCTTAAGCGCCTCGGCGCCACGGTCGACGAGGCGGTGCTGATCGGTGATCAGCTCTACACTGACGTGTGGAGCGGTAATTTCGCCGGCGTCGATACCATCCTGGTAAAGCCGCAGGCGACGCAGGACCTGTGGTATACGCAGATCTTCCGTATCTTTGAGCGCCGGGCCCTGCGCGACCTTCCCTGCGAGGAATAGGTCTCGCTATGTCCCAGCACACCAAACACGGCTGCGACCATATCTTCTTTATCGGCTTTTTGGGCGCGGGCAAGTCGACGCTCGCGCGCAACGTCGGCACCATGTTCAAGCGGCGTTTTATCGATACCGACCGCCTGGTCGTGCGCCGTTGCGGCAAGTCGGTAACCGAGATTTTTGAGACCGAGGGCGAGAATCGTTTTCGCGAGCTCGAGACCTCGGCGCTCCGTTCGCTCCAAAGTGAGCGCAGCCTGTTGGTTTCGTGCGGGGGCGGTATCGTCGAGACACCGGTGAATATTGAGCTGATGCACGAAATGGGTACGTGCGTGTACCTCGAGGGCGACTTCGAGGATTCGATTCGCCAGATTCGTCGGTCCGACACGCGCCCCGATTTCCGCTCGCCTGAGCATGCCGCGCGCCTGTTTGAGCATCGCCGTCCGCTGTATCGCCAGGCTGCCGACCTTACCCTTGATATTCGCAACAAGTCCTTCGAGGACGTTTCCTACCTTTGTGCCGAGATGCTTTTGGAGCGTGGGCTGCTATGATTCGCCGTCAACTGATCAATTTCCAAAACCGCAGCGTCGATGTCCGTGTCGGATTGTGTGCGTTCGATGAGCTGTCGCGTATGTTTGCCTCGGCCGTGGGCAAGCCTAAGCGCGCGATGGTCGTTTGGAACACCGCCACATCCGAGCGTTTTGGTGAAGTCGTCGAGCATGCGCTGGTCGACGCCGGTTTTGCCGTGTCGCCGCTAGTCCTCGAGGTTTCGCCTGCTGGTGCCACGCTGGCCGATGCTGATGCTATCTTTGGCGCCCTGTCTGCCAACGGCGTTACCTGCGACGATCTGGTTGTCGCCGTTGGCGATGCCGCAACCTGCTCGGTTGTTAGCTGGTGCGCCAACCAGTGGTGTGGCCGAACCGAGTGCGCGCTGCTGCCGACGACCTTCGACGCCATGCTCACGGTCGCGACGACCATGAAGCCGCTTGTCGCCTCGTCGGCCAATGCGCTTCCCGCTATCGCGTTCCGTCCCGAACCGGGTTTGGTCGTGTGTGACCTCGATCTTGTTCGCGAGGCGGACCCCGAGGACCTCAAGTTCGGCTATGCGGTACTTGTTGGCACCATGCTTTCGAGCAGCAAGTCCCGCTGGAATCAGTTTATTGAGACCGTCCCCGAGATTCTCGCGGGCGAGGAGGTCGCGCTCGTCAATGCCGTTCAATGGTCTCAGACTGCTCGCAAGGACGTACTGATGGCCACGAACCCGAGCGCCCGCCATGCGCTCGATTTTGGCAAGACGGGGGAGCGTACCTTGCGCGCTTGCTTGGGCGATGCCGCTTCGCAGGTCCCTGCCTACCAGCTGTTGTCCGAGGGCATGCGCTTTGAGGCGCGCCTTGCCCACGACGCCTGCGACTTCGATATCGATTACGTCTTTGAGGTCGATGACTGTCTGGAGGACTTTGGTATCGAGGAACTTGCCTTCGATCTGGAGCCTGCCGCATATATCGAGGAGTTCCGCAGACAGCAGTTCGCGCGCTCAAACCGCAGCATGCTGCCGCTGCCCGCGGCACTCGGCGCAATTCGCCTAACGAACGTTGAGGACGAGGTTCTTGAGCGCCATGCTCACGCCTACTTGGCTTCTCGTAAAGAACTTCTCTAAGATTTATTGACTTCCATCGTCTTTCGTATCATGTTGAGGGGCGGGTTTTCAATCGGTTGCGGATCGCATGCGATTCCGTCGTTCGGTTGAGACCCGTCCCGTCTATCTTGAGACAACAAGAAAGGAATCTGCATGTCTGAGTTTGCTGCCGGTCCTGCCGGTCGTATCGAGCGTGTCCGTGCCCTGATGGCCGAGCGTGGCTACGATGCCATCGTGGTGCGCGACGAGGCCAACCTTCGTTGGCTTACGGGCGTGAAGGGCGTCTTCGACTACACCTTCGAGTTCCCGCACGCTGCGTTTATTACGGTCGACCAGTGCCTGTTCCACACCGACTCGCGCTACCTCAACAGCTTTGAGGAGAACACGCCCGCCGGCAGCCCCTGGGTCTACGACATGGACGAGGGTACCATCCCCGGCTGGGTCGCCGGCAAGATTGCGGCTAACAAGTGCCGTGTCTGTGCTGTCGAGGACGATATGCAGATTAACTTCTACCAGGGTATTCAGCGCGGCCTGGAGGACCGTTCCGTCGCCTGCATGCTGCCGCTGATGCACGACGACATCCGCAAGATGCGCGCCATCAAGGATGCCGAGGAGATCGAGCTCATGCGCCATGCACAGTCGATCACTGACGCCGCCTTCCAGCACATGCTCGGCTTTATTAAGCCCGGTATGACCGAGAAGCAGGTTCGCAACGAGCTCGAGAACTTTATGTTCGCCAACGGCGCCGACAGCCTGGCCTTCGGCTCCATTGTGGCGAGCGGCCCCAACACCGCCAACCCGCATGCCGTGCCGAGTGACCGTGTCATCGAGAAGGGCGACTTCGTCCTCATGGATTACGGCGCGGGCTACTGCGATTACCGCTCCGATATGACGCGCACTGTCGTGATGGGCGAGCCCACCCAGGAGCAGCTCGACCTGTACGCACTCGTGCGCCGCACGCACGAGGAGTGCGTCGCCGCCATCCATCCGGGCGTTGAGGGTAACGACATCTTCAAGCTTTCCAAGAAGATCATCGGCGATGCCGGCTATGGTGATTACTACAACCATGGTCTGGGCCACGGCGTGGGCATCGACATCCACGAGCTGCCCAACTTCAACCGCAGCAAGAACACCATCGAGATCGGCTCGGTTGTCACCATGGAGCCCGGCGTCTACCTGCCCGGCGTGGGCGGCGTGCGCCTTGAGGACTACGGCGTGGTCACCGAGAACGGCTACGAGCCCTTCACCAAGACCCCGCACGACCTGCACGTTATCGACTGCTAGTCTACTTCGGTAGATAGTTTGGGGCGGGGCGTTCGGATCGATTCGGACGCCCCGCGTTCTCTTTTTATGCGCTCGCTGCAGGCGCCGTCTGCAAGTGTATAATTTCTGTCGTATGTAATTTGGACGCTTGTGCGTTCTGCCCATAACAAGAAAGGTCGCTATGCCTACCATTTCTACCGCCGACTTCAAGAACGGCCTCGGTCTCCGCATCAAGGACAAGGTCTACACCATCGTCGAGTTCCAGCATGTCAAGCCGGGCAAGGGCGGCGCGTTTGTGCGCTACAAGACCCGCGACATCAAGAGCGGCCGCGTCGTCGAGAACACCTGCAACGCCGGCACCAAGTTCGAGAGCGTCATGCTCACCACCCGTGAGTTCCAGTACCTCTACAACGATGGCACCGACTACATCTTCATGGACAACGAGTCCTATGAGCAGGTTCCCGTTCCCGAGGACATGGTGGGCGAGAACTCCAAGTGGCTGCGCGAGAACGACGTCTGCCAGCTGCTCTTCGCCGACGATGAGCTCATGGGCGTGACCCCGCCGATGTTCATCGAGACCACCATCGTCCAGACCGACCCGGGCTTTAAGGGCGACACCGTCCAGGGTTCCACCAAGCCGGCCACGATCGATACCGGCGCTGTCATCCAGGTTCCCATGTACCTCAACGAGGGCGAGGTCATCAAGGTTGACACCCGCGACGGCAAGTTCGTCTCCCGCGTCTAGCAACCAAATCTTCTAGGAGGACTCATGCCCCAGGAAATCAAGATTGACGGCATCGGCATTTCGCCCGATGTTCTGACCGCCATCGTCTCGCGCGCCGTGTCCGATGTCGAGGGCATCGCCTCCGTTGGCGTCAAGGACCTTGCCACCAACCTTGTCTCCATGATGCTCTCGTCCAAGGCCCCGGCTTCCGAGCCGGCGGTCGAGGCCGAGGTCGTCGGCGACAAGCTCGCACTCACCGTGCGTGTCGTGGTGTTCTTTGGCTATCCGTTCAAGAAACTCGCCGAGGCTGTTCGCGCCGCCGTGGTCGCCGCCATCGATGCCCAGGTGGGCGTTGAGGTCGAGCGTGTTGACGTTTGCATCGACGGCCTCGTTTTCCCCAAGGAGTAACCTTTGAGCCTTAAGGTTTATCGCGGGCGTACGCTTGCCCGCAGTCAGGCGCTGCAGCTGCTGTTCCAGGCCGAGGCCACGGACAGCCCGCTCGAGCGCGTCCTCGAGGGTGATTTCCTGATCTCGAAGGGTCCCCTCGACCCCTATGCGTTGGAGCTGTGCCGCGGTGCCTACGAGCATATCGACCGCATCGACTGCGCTCTGCGATCCGTTGCCAAGAACTGGGATCTTATGCGCATGCCCGGCGCCGACCGCAATCTGCTGCGTATCGCTGTTTACGAGATGCGTTTCCTCACCGACGAGGAGGTCTCGGACGCCATCGTGATTAACGAGGCTGTCGAGCTTGCCAAGGCCTATGGCACCGACCAGTCCGCATCGTTCGTCAACGGCGTGCTGGGCAAGATCGCTCGCAGCGAGGAGCTGCCGGGCGAGGGCCTGTACCAGGAGCTGCTGGCCGAAGATCGCGCTCGCGAGGAGGCGCAGGCTGCCGAGGCTGCCGCCAAGGTTGCGGTTGCTCAGGCTGAGGCTGGCGTGCTGGCCGAGGATGCGGACGCCGCCGAGGCTGACATCGACTCCGTCGAGGAGTAGCCATGCCAGAGGGTTCTGTCCGTAACTTTGATGAGATTTCGGACCGTCTGGATCAGATCATCGCTACCGTTCGCTCCAAGGATACCTCCTTGGAGCGTTCGCTCGATTTGTTTGACGAAGCGATTGAGCTGGGCTCCCGCGCGGTCGATATGGTCGACAAGTTTGAGTTGACGCCGCGTGAGGCCGACAAGCTCGAGCAGGAATACGATGAGGATGCGGCAAACGAATCCCAGGATAGCTAGGCCGCATCTCCGGATACGAATGGTTGATGGCATTCATGAAACGCGTGCGTCTTGATGACGAACTGATTTCACAGGGCATCTGCGCCGATCGCGCGGATGCCCTTCGCACTCTTATGGCCGGCTTGGTCTCGAGTGGCGGTGAGCGCTTGACTTCGCCGGGCCTTAAGGTGATCCCGGGGCTGCCGCTGCACGTTAAGGGGCGCATTCCCTATGTTGGCCGCGGCGGTCTTAAGCTCGAAGGCGCGCTTGATGCGTTTGGCATCAATCCGACGGGCCTTGCCTGTCTGGATGTGGGCTGCTCTACCGGCGGCTTTACCGATTGTCTGCTCAAGCGCGGAGCTGCGACCGTTGTCTCGGTGGACGTGGGTCGCGCCCAGTTCGATTGGTCGTTGCGCCAGGACGATCGCGTGACGCTGCATGAGCGCACAAACGTGACGCAGCTGCCTGAGCTTGGCTATGCCGGCACTATCGACCTGGCTGTGTGTGATGTCTCGTTTACCAGCATCGCGAACATTATCGATGCGGTACTGGCGTGCCTGGCGCCTACGGGTGCATTCTGCACGCTCGTAAAGCCGCAGTTTGAGGCTCCGGCGGCGCTGGTGGGCGAGGGCGGCATTGTGACCGATTCCGCCGTGCGCCGCGATACACTCGTGGCGGCGGTTGAACTCTTTGCTGCCAAGGGCCTGTTCCCGGTCGATGTGTGCGTGTCGCCCATTCATGGTGCCAAGGGCAACGTTGAGTTTTTCCTGTACGGCACGAGATTTGACCCCGGCGATCGCTCGCAAGACGAGCTGCAATCCCAGGTATCGGTTATGAGCGAGAAAGCTGCAACGCTATGAAGGTCTTTCTGGTTCCCAATTACTACAAGCAAGAGGCGGTCGA
>CAUBTS010000063.1 GCA_958438955.1 uncultured Collinsella sp. | reverse complement strand
TTTTTCGCAAAAGACTGGGATGCATTTTCCGTTCGAGGCCTCAACCGGAAAATGCATCCCGTTCTGAGCGCGGGATCTGGGACGCAGTTTCCGCCAAAGGCCGAAAAAGGAAAGCGCGTCCCATTCTGACGCCGGATTCCGGGTCGCGCTTTCCCAAGCGGCCTCAAAGCGGAAAACGCATCCCACTCTGAAGCCAAATTCCGGGACGCAATTTCCGCAGAGCCCTCGATAAAAGAAAAGGACCCCTTTGCAGAGGTCCTAGTCAATTCAAGGTGGCGGGGAAGGGAATCGCGTCCGCGCGCTGCGCGGACGGACCGCTGCGGCGCTTTCGCGCCTTGCGAGCTGCGCTGGCAAACGCTTACGCGTTTACTCAGCTCCGCGCCCTCACGGGGTTCGATTCCATGTGGGGGCTGCATAAAAGAAAAGGACCCCTTTGCAGAGGTCCTAGTCAATTCAAGGTGGCGGGGAAGGGAATCGAACCCCTGACACGAGGATTTTCAGTCCTCTGCTCTACCAACTGAGCTACCCAGCCATTTGAGGTGTGCCTTGTTTCAAGGCTTGATTAGTATAACCAAGGACGCGTTCCGGTCAACCGAGAATTTTAAAAAAGTTTTTGAGCACAGCCTCGGTTCTATAAATCGGCACGTCAGAGGCATCAGCCGGCAGCAAGAAGTTTTTCACTCAGAGCCGCACGGGCAAACTCACTTGGCGTCATCCCCTCGGCAGCCGCCCGTCGACGAATGGCCTCCTTCATTCCCAGAGGAATCTTGACCGACAGCGTTGCCGTCCCCTCGCCTGAGAGCGGGGGCCGTCCATGCACGATCCCACCAACGGTGTGTTCGCCATCCGGAAACTCTCCGCGCTCGTACGACTCGCACCACGCGTCAATCATTTCATCCGTTACAACCTGACCATTAGCGGCCGTATACGTCTTGCCCATCATCGACCCCTTCCGTCAGGTGCTTTTTAGCGTTGGGATGGATCTCAACATCCATGCATCTTCTCCTCCATCTTACCCAATTTCGTATGACGAAAGTCCACTGTCGCCAATTCTTAAGCCGGCACGCGTTGGAGAGCAGGAGTCGAAACAATGATTGAAGGACGCTCTAGTACGGCCCAGGCGCCGGGGCAGGAGCACATACGCCATGGACGTACGTTTTCGTAGCATACGAGAACGTAGCCGCGTGCATCGATAAAGGCGATGTCGATGGGATAGGCCATAAAACACGTGTGGACTGAGGAACAGTGCGGAAATGCCATGACAAGCGGCAGGCCATTGGCGGCAACCGGACGCCGCCCCAGCATGCCGCGCAGGCGCACGACAAACGACTCCGCCACCACAAACTCGGCCGGCGTCCAACCCAGCCTGTTGAGTGCCCGCGCGTAAGCGATGTAGGACGAGACCGCGGTCACATGACCACCCCCGGACGCCATGGATCGACCGTCACCGCGCGCTCGTGCGACAACGTTGTCGGCGCCCCCAGCGGAACGCCAGCGATGCTGAGAGAAGTCGGCCACGGCTCATAGTGCATGGTGCAGGTGTAGGTCTTAAACGTACCGGATAGGGAGAGCAGGCCACCATCTGATGCCTCCGCGCCTTGCTCGCTCGACACTTCGATCTGCAAGTCATAGCCTTCCATGGCATTCAGAATTTGAGTCTGGACCGTCACCGAGGCATCAGCAGAGTTCTCGTCACCCTCCCCGCCTGGCGCCACAGCGTGCGCCAACACGATGTCGGGCACCACGCGGTCGAAGCGCGCGACAGCGCTGGCAAAGATCATGACGTTGTACACGATGAGTGCCAGCACCAGCAAAACGGGCGTAACCACTGCCATCTCAACCGTCGCTTGGGCGCGCTCCTCGCGCAGACGCATGCGGATACTCATTACGACCCACCGCCCAGAGCGCCAACCAGCGTGGCGACATCGACGGTGAGCGGGATGGAGCCGCCGCCGGGCAGAGGAATCTCCGCAAGTGTGAACACCGTACCGCTAATGGTGCGTTCGACTTGATATTCCAACGCCTCGCAAAGCGCCTTGGGATCGGTCACGCCCAACGGAATACTTCGCAGTTTGTCTTGCGCTTGAGAGAGACCCGCAATGTCAGACCCCGGACTCTTAATGACATTGGCGGAATCGGTCAGCACCGGCTTTCGCAGGCGCAAGTCGCACGGTTCCAAACCCAGCGCCGCCACGGACGCCGAAACGGTATCGCCGAGCCACGATGCAATGGAGCCCAACGCACCGCTGTCCCCTCCTAGGTCTTTAATCATCTCGTCCATAAGTTCGTCGGCCGAACCTTGGATATCACCGTATCCCACGAGCAGCCGTCCCCAAACATCCATGACGCCGTCGAGCACGCCGGCAACGCCGCCCGAGCGTTCCTTCAATGTCGAGAAAAATCGCGAAAGCACGTTGTTTTGCGCCGTCGCCTCATCGGGCGCCAGCACCGCGGCAGAGATAGCACCGCGATCGCCAAGCCTGACTGCCGTGTTAAACGAGGAGTTAAGTTGATCGGGGCTGGTAATGTCACCCGAAACCGCAAAGGCGACCACGCCGTTGCGGCCAGGTGGGGCGATACGCGGGCGCTCGCCGGAAAGCGCTTTAATGGCCTGGTCAAACGCATTGCCCGCACGGTCGGCCTCATCCTCGGTCTGACGCTCAAGTTCGAGTTCTTTGTTGCGGCATTCGACGTAGTCTTCCAGAGCCTCTTTGAATTCATTGAAGTGGTATTCGAAGCCATTTCTGATGGACGAAGGCGGCATAAGGGCGCTTCCAAGCGCAACCACGCCGAAGCCGCACGCTTCGCATGTATCACGACCATCATAATCAGCAACAGATGCCAGCCCACTCGGAGTCCCTTTCTGATAGACGGGGCATTCGGCTCCATAATGCAGGTATGTTCTGCCGTCATTGTTGCTTACAGGCCATGCAGCATCGGTGTAAAGCTCGGTCGGCCGCACCTCGTTTGGGACACGCGGCAATAGTGGGATATAGGCAGAAAACCGTTCACCATCATCTTTTATGTATGCTCGATCGACCTCTTCAATCGCATAGGCATAGAACGCTTTTCGAGCGGCTGACTGCGCTTTCATCTCGACGCTCGATCCCTGAGGTTTTTCATTCGCCAAGCGCTGCCGGTAATAGATTTTCGCGCGATCGAGCGCTATTTGCGGCTCCCATGTGATGCTCGACTTTTCATGACGGTTCTGACTGTCAGATAGTTCTGCTAGTTTTTTCGCACGCTCCCACATACACGAGTACTTGCCAATCGAACTCTCGTCCGACCCACCACAATCCGCCAGCCAAGCGCGCTCTTTAGCCTTCGCCGTGTCCTCAGAAGCCTTCCGCAGCTCCTCGGCCGCACGCTCTAAATCATCTGATGTGTCTTTAATGGCATCGGTCGAGATCTCTGACCCTTTGAGCGCAGCGAAGTCCGACTCGGATGTCCTGGGCACGGCAAGCGCCGTACCGGTATAGGTCACACTATCGGTATCCTGCGCCGACACCGCCTGCGTGGCACGCGCGGCGATCAGATACGGCAGAGCCGTCTCGATTTTCTGTAAGCCTTCCGATGCGCTTTTGGCAAACTTGTTGCGCGTTTTAATGATCTCAATCCCGGTGTCGACCATATTGCCGGCAACTGGTTCGGCACCCGGGATGAGGATGGCGACCAGGCCCGTCCCGATCGTGGCAAACCCCGCCAGGCCCAAGCTCAAGATGCTCGCATCAACCACCGTGGCAGCCGTGTGATAGGACGACACTACGTTGGCACCCGCCAGCGCGCCGCTATCGGCCGCCACCTGAGTATCCCCGGCACGCGACATGCTCCATATCGCCGCGGTCGACGAAAACAACAACGTGAGCACCACTAGGATGACCACGGCAGAAGAAAGCGTGGTATAGGCGCTGTCTTCGATAAACAGATCAACACCGGCGCGGCCCATAAAGCCGCCTCGCTTGCGATGGCAGCTCGGACGGCGCGTCAAAACGCATCTAGACCAGAAACGCTTAATCCCATGCAGCAATCCACGAATCATAATCTCCCTCCAGCCATTCGGGACGCGATTGATACGAGACATCGACCTTGAGCTCAACGTAGCCGCCCTCGGCGGTACCGCCCATAGCCTGCGCAAACGCACCGATCACAGGCAACGGCTTGACCTCGCCGGAAACGGACACGGACGAGACGCCGCCCGCATCGGCCCGGCCAAGCTCGATATCCCACGACAACGGCCCGCCGGCATGAAAGATCGAAACGTTGGGCACTGCGGCAAGCCGGCGGAGGGTGAACTCCTTAAGATCGTCGTCCTCCGCCGTCGTCGTGGTCATGAGCCGCGCGGTCTCGGCGGCGGCAGACTCCATGACCGCGCGCGTATAAAGCAGGCACACCGGTTGCAGTGCGAGAAGGATGAGCGTCAGAAACGTCGGCAGCAAAAAAGCGGCCTCGACCGTAGACTGCGCCCGGTCCTCGCGCGCGATATCAATACAACGCGATGTCCTTAGCGCCCGCAGCGGCGTCGATAACCGACGTCGAGGCAACGCCATGGGATGCCGCCCGCTCAACCAGCGCCGCCAAGCGTCCATCGGTGCCAGCACGCCAAAGTCCCACAATCGCCAGCACGATCGATAACAGCGCCACCGTGACGATGGCGTATTCGACCGTCGCCTGGGCAGATTCCTCACGCAGAATGCCATGCATTTCACGATCCCTCCTTTGAGCTTATTGTTTGCGGGACCAGACGCACGGCGCGCAGACGACACGAAGCATCGCCAGCATCCGCGGCAACCGTCACCATATCGACCCAGCCGCGCCCATCGCGCACGATGGCGCCCCATACGTTGCCCTTAATATCGAGATAGCCGCTCAGGGCGAGCTGGGCCGTTGGCACCTCGCGGTAGGCGCGTAACATATCCGCCGCTGCCTCGGTCATCGGTCGGTCCTCGGACCATGCAAGCCGGACCGCAATCGCGTTGTCCTCAGGTGAATCCGTCGCAGTGCCAGACCGCTTGTCGAGCGTCCGCAGAAAGGTTTGCGCCGTGACAGCGACATCCGAATCGTCCGCATCTCGCATCTCATCTTTTTGAGACGCCACCGCCGAATCTGAGCCCGAATCGAAGGCGGCCCCAGGACGCTGCTGCCGCGCGGCGTTAAGCCCCCAAAGCACCGCCGCTATCGCCACGGTCAGGCAAGCAAACACCAGCAGCACCCCGATGGGGCGCTCGCCCTCTACAGGCTGTTGATGCCCTCGCTGATAGCGTTCCATAGATCTTGGACCTTGCCCTTAAATGCGACAATGGCAATGATGGCGATCACCACGAGCACGCCGACCAAGATGGCGTATTCGGTGGTGCCCTGCGCACTCTCCTCCTGCAGTAGCTCCCCGGCATGCTGGCGAGCGCGAATTGACTGGCAAACAGCCCAGCTCCAGACCTTGCCAGCAACGTCAGTCATCGTGTTCATGTATTCCTCCCTACATCATCCCGCCTGCTCCCAACAGCGGGCCCAATATGGACAGAAGCAACGCCGGCAAGATGAGTGTGCCGGTGGGAATCAGCAGCTTGACGGGCGCACGCTCGATCTCGCGCTCGACCGCGGCGCGATGAGCCGCACGGATCTCGCGACTTTGAGCGGCCAGCGTCTCGGCAAGTGGGGCACCCAGGGCGAGCGCCTGTCCCACCGTGATGGCAAAGGTCTCGAGCGCTCGCACGTCCAGGTCGCGCGCGGCGGCCAACAACTCGTCCTCACGCGTGCCCACGCCCACCTGCCACGCCATGCAGGCCCGCTCAAGTCGAAGAGCCAGCACTGACCGGCGGTTGGCGCAGAAAATCTCAAGCGCCGCATCAAACGAAAGACCGGCCGAAAGACCCAAGCGCACAACATCGATCATCTCGGACACTTCGCCGAGCGACACTCGCGCCGGGCCGCCCGCTCCAACCGCGCCCTTCATTCGCGCGGTCAGAGCATCGACCACCGAGCGACCCGCGGCAGCGACCAGCACCGCCTCGCGCTTGCAGGCCTCTGCGATCTTGCGTGCATCCGCCCGATCCAAACCCGTCGCGACAAATACACTCAGAGCGCACAGGCAAGCCGCAACTGCAACCGGGGCGCTCATAGCTCCACCCGCATAATGCGCCTGATAACCACCAGGGCAACGGCGTTGAGGGCAAGACCCAGCACCACAGCGCCCGCGCCGGCAGGCGTCGCAAGACCGCGACGAAAATCTGCCGAAAGCAGCGCCAACACCGCGCACATGCCCGTCGGCATCGCCGCGACCATATGCGCAGACATGCGGGCCTGCGACGTCTTAACATCTAGGCGGCGCTTGAGCTCAATGCGCTCCCCCACCATGCTCGACGCCTCGGACAGTAAGTCGGCAAGCGGAGCGCCGGTGCGCTGTGACACCTTAAGCGCCAAGGTCACAAGCGAAAGACCGGGGGCGTCGATGCGCACGAGCAAGTCATCGAGCGCGTCGGTCGCCGAGATGCCGCAATCGATCGCCGCCGCCACCCGCAAAAACTCGGTATGCACCGGTTCTTGCGCATGAGCGCCCACAAAGCGCATGCCCTGAGCCAGCGAATGTCCCGAGGCAAGCGACATGGAAAGTGCGGTAAACGCCTCGGGCATGGCCTCTTCTGCATCGTGTTGCTCGCGCCGGCTCTCAAAGCCATCCCGAGCGGCGCCAACGGCAATCGGAGCAACAAGTCCCAAGGCAAATCCGAGGGGCGATAACGACACCATCGTTAGTAAAATGCAGCAGACACCGCTCGAGAGCAGCAGAAACGCCAAACGCCCCGAAGCATCTTCGATCACGAGGCCAAGGCGATGCGCCGGAGCCAGCGATGCCCACGAACGGGCGATCTTTTTCAGCAGATCGTTTTCCACCAGCTCACGCGGCAGTTTCTCTGCCACCGTCTCGAGCGCCTGACGCGCCAACTCCGCCGGCGGCACCTGCGGCACACGAGGTTCCGCCCCGCACGCCGTCGCGACAGAAAACCCTGCCAAACCCCCTACGACGAGGGGCACAGCGACCTCCATTCGTCCACCTCCTCTTGTGTGAGCGTCCCCGACCGCAGGCCTTCTGCGATAAACGGCGGCTCGCGGTCAAGCGTCCAGGTGCGCTCGGCGGCATCGAAAGTCACATAGCGCTCGAGCTCTACGCCGCCCGACGCGGCGCGACGCACCCCCGAATACGAGGAGACGAAGCGCCTGCCATCGGCGTGGCGCTCGGACATCACGATGCCGTCGAGCGCCATGGCAATCTGCTCCTCGATGAGCTCGCTCGGCAGATCGATGCCATAACGTGCAAGCAACGTCAGACGCACCACGGTCTCCTGTTCTGAGCCCGCATGAAGTGTGGTGAGCGACCCGTCGTGGCCCGTGTTCATGGCCTGCAACATGTCGCAGCACTCAGCACCGCGCACCTCACCCACCACGATGCGGTCGGGGCGCATGCGCAGGGCATTGGTCACCAGGTCGCGGATCGTCACCGCGCCCTCGCCCTCAATTGAAGCCTCGCGCGCCTCTAGACGCACCACGTGTGGATGATGCGCAAACTTGAGCTCGGCAGAGTCCTCGATCGTCACGATGCGCTCGCCGGTGGAAATCTCGCATGACAACGCGTTGAGCAGGGTGGTCTTACCAGATCCCGTGCCTCCCGCAACCGCCAGGTCCTGTCTCAGCGACACCGCACATGACAGCAGCTGCGCATACCAAAGCGGCAGCGACCCCAGCCCCACAAGCTCGTCCAGCGAGCAGATGCGGTCCGAGAACTTTCGGATGGTGAGAATCGGTCCGTCAATCGCCACAGGCGGAATCACCGCGTTGACGCGATAGCCCGTTTTGAGGCGGGCGTTGACGATGGGGCTGCGCTCGTCGATACGGCGGCCAAGTGGCGAGATGATGCGGTCGATAAGCACACGGATCTGCTCATCATCCTCAAACGCATGCTCGATGGGGTACAAGACGCCGCCGCGTTCAAAGAAGGCCGAGCGGCAGCCGTTGATCATGATCTCGGTAACGGTGTCGTCCTCGATGAGCGGCTGCAACGGCCCCAAGCCCACCACGTCATCCAAAATCTCGTCGATGATGGTCTCGCGCTCGGGCGTCGCGAGATCGGTCGGCTCCTCAACATTGAGCGCCGCCTCCACCGCGGGACGCAATTCCGAGCGGGCAAGTACCGGGTCGACATAGGCGCTGATACGCGCCACTTCGTCGTAACCCATGCGGTCCATCACGGCGCGCTTAGTGCGTCGTTTCACCGCGCGGCGACGCCCCGCATCTACAGGCGCTGCCGCCGCTGCAGCGCCGGCAGCCTTAATCCTCGTTTGCAGGCTCATCGCTGATCACCCTCGCGCGACCAGGGAAGGCGAATACGCGGGCGTTCGGTACGCGTCGCACGGTCGGCGACCATATCGCTCCAAGGGCCGACGGCGCACCCCAGTTCCACGAGCATCTCGCGCGTGGCCTCGCGCACGCTGGTCGCGAAAGCGCTCGTCTGACCCACTGCCTCGTCAGCGCGCCCAAACGCCATGAGCGCGGCGAGATCCTGCCCGCCATCGGCGATATGAATCTTGGAGCTCAACGCACAGGCAATCTCAAAGCGCATGGCGACGTCCTCGTCTGCTCCGCGCGCACCGAACCGGTTGAACACGGCGCTCATGCGCGTGCGCGGCACACCTACTCGACTTGCCAGTTCAATGACGCGCGACGCCGACGTCGCGGACGACACCGCAGCATCGCCAACGACCAGGCAACGGTCGCTCGCCGCCACCGCAGCCGCCACGGCATCGCCCCAAAAGACCGAGGTATCGATAAAGACCACGTCGGATTCGCGACGCAGGACATCGAGCAGTAGCTCCACCGGACGTGCCATGAGCTCGGCTTGCTCGGGCGCCGCGACGGGACCCCAGAGCGTAACGCCCGGCGCCACGCGCATCGATGTGGCTACGATATCCAGCTCGGTGAGCGCGCCCGCCGCCGACGGCTCGATAAGTGCCGCCATATCGCGCGGAGCATCGACGCCTAACAAGTCGTAAAGGTTTCCAAACATCAGGTCCAGGTCGAGCACGGCGGCACGCAAGCCCAACAGCGACGATGCGTGTGCCATGGTGGCAACGATCGTCGACTTGCCGCAACCGCCCGAACCCGAAATGGCGCAGATGACCGGAGCTCGATGCTGCAGAGCGGCAGCGTCTGCCGGCGGCATCGGAGGCGGCGGGGCGGGCGTCGGTGACAGCGCCCCCGTCTTCCCCGCCGCAACCACACGCTGCGTCCAAGCCGGCATGGCAGGTTGCTCGGTCTGCGAGGCCGAGCCTGGAGACTTCACGGTCGCATCGGCACGAACATTGTCGCTCCCGGCAAGCCCCTCAACTTCGTCGAGTTCATCCGCCAGATTCACGCCGTGCACGTATCCCATATCTACAGCCGGGGAGTCGCCAGCATGCTGCGCCGGCCCTCCAGCGTCATCGTATACAAGGGGGTTCCGGGGGCGCCGACCATGCTCGGCTTCCGCTTTTCCATAATCATCAACACGCGGGCCTCTTGTAGCGCGAGGCGCCCCGGGTTCCCTATCAACAAAAGCATCGGGCTCAATCGTCATGTGCCGATCGGAATCAACCGCTCCCTCGCCCGCGCGCCCGTTGCCGCATATACTGTGCGCAGCGATGACCTCGGTCGCCCCTGCGCGAAACAGCCCCTCGATATCCGACGGATCGAGTGCTTCTATCAACACGACCACGCGACTCACGCGGCCTTCGGCCGTCAGGCGCGCAACAGTCTTGCGCACATCTTCGGTATCAAACAGAGACGCCGCGATGATGGCAGCCCCGCGGCGCGACGGAAACGCCCGCGCCATGGAAATCAGCCCGTCCAGGTCACCCACGCGAAGCACCTGTGCACCCGCATCACGGCCCTCGACTTCCCGCTGCAACAGCCCGTAATCGCCGCACGCGCAGCACGCAAGCCAGATCGCCTTCATCACTCGTCGCCTCCGCTCTTTTTGCCGCGCGCCGTGGCGGGAATCGTCAAGCTGACCGTTCCCTTGCCCGAAGCTCCCAGCAGTTCCTTGACGTCTTCGGGGTCAGCCGCCAGCGTCACCCATTCGATCTTGCCCTCGCGCGTGGCACCGGAATCCTCACTGGTATCGATTACGTACGCGCCGCACAGCCGATCGGTTACGCCGTCTTTTTGCACATACACATCCACGTAGCTGCCCACGCCCGTGGCGCCGCCGACCGAGTGCTCGGCATCGACCGCCACCGAAACGGCGACCTTGCCCTTAGGCACCTCGAGCCTGTGGCTCTCGGCCTTGGTGTAGACATTGCAGATCACGGCGTTTTTGGGAATACGCGAAGTCGTCACGTCGCCGCGCACCTGGCGCAGCTCGGTCACCGCGTCACGCGGCAGCAGGCTTGTCAGCCATTCCTGGGTTATGACATTGGTCTCATCGAGGGTCTCGCCCACATCGATATCGCGCGCCGCGACGCATACCTCGACGCGATCGCCACCGTACTTGGCCAAGGTCTCAGCCTGGACCTGTTCGGCTTGCGAGCGGATCGACGAGCCGTAAACCATGCAGAGCAGAGCAGCGAGCACGCCCGCGACCAGACTGATGGCGATGCGCTTGCTCTTGTTCACGGCCGCTCCTCTCATGGCAGTGCCGGGCGAATGCCCGTACCACCATTGTCTGGGCGGTCAGAGTGCAAAGCGGCGCAATCGCAATCTTGGTTTTCGATGTCAAACCAATCGCTGACCAAAAGCTGACCAGCCCGTCAAGCTCGTGGCAAGGTTTTGGTCAGCACGTCAGCAAACTGCATGTTTCGAGGCTTTTCCGCAGCAAAAAAGCCGTCTCCTGAACAGTTGGGAGACGGCTGTCATAGGAAAAATCAATTACAGATGAACATCGGGATCGAGCATTTGAGCGCTCACGCGCATGGATGACGCCAAGTTTTGGAACGTTTCCAGCCGTAGGCTGTCGATCTGCCCGGCGTCCTCGGCCTCGCGAACGGCGCAGCCCGGCTCATGGGTATGTGTGCAATCGCCAAACCGGCACGCGCGCGATGCCTCGACAATCTCGGGGAAAGCGCGCGCCAGACCTCGCTCGTGACCCACGAGCGGTAGGCTGCGCAGGCCCGGAGCATCGGCGATCACGCCGGCGTCGCCCGGCAGCGCCACCATCACGCGCGCGACGGTAGTGTGACGGCCCTGGTCGTCGCGTTCACGCACACCGCCGGTCGCCAACGTATCGTGGCCCAGCAGTGCATTGAGCAGCGTCGACTTGCCGGCACCCGACTCGCCCAGAATCATGGCACAGCTCC
>CAUBTS010000062.1 GCA_958438955.1 uncultured Collinsella sp. | reverse complement strand
TGCCGTGCTCCTGCGCGATGTAGCAGGCGTCGCCGGTGAGCTGCGGGTAGTTGGTCGAATGGTCGTACACGCCACCGATGCCGCCCGTCGCCCACAGCGTATGGCGGGCATGGATCTTAAACGGCTCGCCCGCACGCACGCCCTCGGCAGCGTTTGTCAGCTCATCGGCGGGACGAACCGAGTCGTCCTCGTCCACGGCAACGGCGACGACGCCGGTGCACACCGTGGCGCCGTCGCGCTCGTCGGTCAGGATGTCGGTCATGGCAACGTGCTCAAGAATTTGCACGTTATCCAGCTTGCGCACGGCCTGGAGCAACTTGGTCGTGATTTCCTTGCCCGTGATGTCGGCATGGAAGGCGATGCGCGGGCGGCTGTGCGCGCCCTCGCGGGTAAAGTCGAGGTTGCCATCGGCCTTGCGCTCAAAATCCACGCCCATGGCCAACAGGTCGTTGATGACCGAGCGGCTCGAGCGAATCATGATGTCAACGCTCTCGCGGCGGTTCTCGTAGTGGCCGGCATGCATGGTGTCCTCAAAGAAGGCATCGTAGTCAGAGCCCTCGGGCAGTACGCAGATGCCGCCCTGCGCGAGCATCGAATCGCACTCGTCGATGGCACCCTTGGAGAGCATGATTACGCGCGTGCTCGTCGGCAGATTGAGAGCCGCATACAGGCCCGCCACGCCGCAACCGGCAATGACGACGTCACACTCCATATCGGGGTATTGTTTGGTTTCCACAGGAATCCTCTCCCTTGTAATGTGGCATAAGGGACCGCCCCTCATGTCACATCGTTCTAGCACGCCGCGTACTCGAGCATGCGGTCGAGCGTGAGCTTGGCCTGATCGGCTGCCTCGTCCGACACGCCAATCTGCACCTCGCCCTCGCCCGTCTCCAGGCAGTGCACGAGCTTTTCGAGCGTGATGAGATCCATGTTGACGCAGGTGGGCTGCACCGCAGGGAAGTAGAACTTCTTGCCGGTGCCCTGGCAGCGGCGCTCGAGCTCGTAGAGCACGCCGCGGACCGTCACGATGATGAACTCGCTGGCGTCCGACTCCTCGGCATACTTGATGATGCCAGCAGTGGAGCCGATGTAGTCGGTCTCGGCCAGGACGTCGGCCTTGCACTCGGGGTGCGCCAGTACGAGCGCATCGGGATGTGCCTCCTGCGCGTCAACGATCTGCTCGACGGTGATGATGTGATGACGCGGGCAGTAGCCGTTGTTGAGGATGACGTGCTTTTGGGGCACCTGCTCGGCCACAAAGCGGCCCAGGTTCTGGTCGGGAATGAACAAGATGTGCTGCTGCGGCAGCTCGGAGACGATCTTGACGGCGTTAGAGCTGGTAACGCACACATCACTCCAGCTCTTGATCTCGACCGTCGAGTTAACGTAGCACACCACGGCCAGGTCGTCGCCATACTCGGCGCGCGCCGCGTCGACCGTCTCGCGCTTGACCATGTGCGCCATGGGACAGTCCGCGCCCGGCTCGGGCAGCAGCACGGTCTTGGTGGGATTGAGCAGCTTGGCGCTCTCGCCCATAAACTCCACGCCGCACAGCACGATCGTCTGCTGCGGAAGGCTCTTGGCGAGCTTTGCCAGGTAGAAGCTGTCGCCGACGTAATCGGCAACGGCTTGGACCTCGGGCGCCACATAATAGTGCGCCAGGATCACTGCGTCACGTTGGGCTTTTAGTTGCTGAATGGCCTCGACGAGCTCTGCGGGCACCAGTGCCGCGCGCTCCGTTGCCGTCGTTGCCGATGCCAGGCCGGCCGCGATATCGCGTGCAAGCTCCGATGCATCCATGTTCGCGCTCTGTGCCATCAAGGCCCCTCTCTTTTGGCGAATCTTGGGGCTTTAGTATGACACCTGGCTTTACAGCTGACAAGACAGCTGTAAAGCCAGGTGTAAAGTTGAAATAAAGATTCAATCATGCGGCGGGTCCATTTTCGAACTGGCAAGCTGAGGATAGTCGAGCTCTCGATAGCGCAGGAGGCATCTTTCGCCACCGCAATACCACTCGGCGCGAGTTGCGTACCGTGGGGCGCAAATGGAACGCACCCCCGCGGGTGGCGCGTGCACGATGTGGCAAAATCGAGGTACTAAGGGGGCCCAATATGCTCAGAATCATCGCCTGCGACGACAACGTCGCCTTTCTAGATAACCTGCACCGCATGATCAACCGCTGGTCTGCCGAGACGGGTACGGCGGTCGATGTTGCACTCGTTACGCGCGGCGAGGACCTGCTGGCACGCCATGCCGCATCGCGCGCCGACATTATCATGCTCGACATGATCATGCCGCTCGTCAACGGCATGGACACCGCCCGCGAGCTGCGCCAATCCGATACCGCCGTGCGCTTGGTGTTTCTGACCTCATCGCCCGAGTTCGCGCTTGAGTCTTACGAGGTCCGCGCCTTCGACTACCTGCTCAAACCCGTGACCTACGAGCGCGTGGCGCAACTGCTCGACGAGCTGTCGAGCCTGCGTCCGGCAACGATCGACGAGCTCGTCATCAAGACGTCCTTTGGCTACCATGCCCTGCGCCTATCAGATATCGAATATGCCGAGGCTCGCAACAAGCACGTGGTCTTCCACCTGCGCGATGGCCGCGATATCGAGGCGCTCGAGCCGTTCCGCAGCATCGAGGACCGACTGGCCCAAAACGCGACCTTCTTTAAGTGCCACCGCAGCTACCAGGTCAATCTGCGCAACATCGACCACTTCAATCGCACGGAAATCGTCATGCGCTCGAGCGCGTGCATACCGCTCGCGCGCAGCTGCAAGCAGGGATTCCAAGACGCCTACTTTGCGGTGCGGTTCGAGGGCGGGAGACGCTGATGCTTTCCTCGGCAGAACTGGTACTTTGGGCAATCCACCATGCGACGACGTTGCTCTTTGGCGTCTTTGCCTCGGCGGCGCTGTGCGGTGTCGAAATCAACCGCCGCCATTCGCTCGAACTGGTGGGGGTCGGCGCCGTAACCGGCACCGCTTTTGCGATTGCCAACCTCGTCGGCGGTGAGCTGTTTGCCCGACAGGCGTATCCGCTCGTCGTGCATCTGCCGCTTGTCGTCTACCTGTGCGTACGCTATCGCCTGAGTCCGCTGCTCGCCATCCTGGGCGTTACCAGTGCCTACCTGAGCTGCCAGTTTAGCAACTGGGTGGGTATCGCCGCATTCGCCGCCACCGATTCGCAGGTCGCGTACTACGTGGCGCGCATCATTACCACGCTCGGCGTCTTTGCCGTCTTGTTGCATTGGGCAAGCGAGATTGGCCCCCGTCTGGCGATCAAAAGCCCCACCGAGCTGGAGATTCTGCTCATCCTGCCGCTTGTCTATTACATCTTCGACTACGCCACCAACGTCTATACCACGCTCTTCCACTCGGGCTCGGTGGTAACCGTTGAGTTTTTGGCGTTCGCACTCTGCGCCTTCTACCTCATGTTTCTTGCCGTCTACCTTCGCGAATACGAGGCAAAGGAAATCGCCGAGCGCGAGCGCTGGATGCTCGCGACCCGCGACAGCGCGGCCATCAAAGAGCTCGAAGCCTGGCGCCAGTCCGGACGCGAGCTCTCGGTTCTCCGTCACGACATGCGCCACTACCTGCGCGGTCTAGCGGCCCTGATCGAAGAGGGTCACACCGATGAGGCGCTCGAGCGCATCGACGCGCTCTGCGAGACCAACGACCGCACCGCCGTGCGCCGCTACTGCGCCAACGAAACGGTCAACATTGCGCTCTCGTCGCTTTCCGCGGACATCAACGCGCACGGCATCACCGCCGACCTGCGCGCCGCCGTGCCCGAAACCGTCCACGTGGGCGATGTCGATCTGTTCAGTGTGGTATCGAACGCCCTGGACAATGCCATCGCCGCGGCGAGCGCCGCCCCCGAGGGCAAGCGGTTTGTCGACCTGGACCTTCGCTACGAAGACGGTCATCTTCTACTGCTGGTTTCCAACACGTTTGGCCGTGCGCCGCACATGGTCGACGGCATGCCCGTGGCTCAGCACACTGGGCACGGCTTTGGCACCAAGAGCATTATGCTTGCCGTCGAGCGCATGAACGGCAACTGCCAGTTCCGCATTAATGGCGACCGGTTTGAGCTGCGCGCCGTGATGTAGGGGCTGCCGCCAGCCTCGCTACAGCGGTGCAGTCGCCGGGGTCAGCTGCTTAATGTAGGCCCACATGCGCTGCTTGGCGGCCTTGTCGGTGAGCGCCGCCTCAAAACCGTCGAGCGCCAGCACGCGGCGCCCCTGCACATGGGCGACCAGGCCGGGCTTAAGCATGGCGGTGTCAAAGTCATCAATTGCCACAAGCATATCGGCATAGGTCTCACGCATGACATCGGCCGCACTGTTGTCCAGCAGCAGCACCGCCTCGGGGTCCAAGGTCTCCAGCGCCTCGCGGAACAGGTCACACGTCAGGGCCTCGCCCGGCGCGACCGCTCCGTCGCCCGCGCCGGCGACGCTTGCCAGCACACAAAAATCCTCGGGGGCATATCCAATGGCGCCGAGCGCCTTGCGCAACGCGGCGCCATCCGCGCCGGCAGCCAGCTCGCCGCCCGAGCACTCGGCTTCATCCAAATCGCCTTTGACCAGCACAATCGGCGAGCACGCGTTGCCCGAGATACGCACACCGCGATCTGCAAGCGACGCGAGCTCCTGCTCGGTCGCCTGAGCGATGGCTTCTTTTTTCTGGCTTTGTGACGTGGGCATGCGCTCTCCAATCGTTTGCGTGCCCACCATTATATAAAAGAGCCGCCCGCGAGTGGTTGCTTTACGAGCCGCTGGGTATAAGCACGGTCGTACTGAGTTTTACGCGGCCGAGCCGCGTCGCATTATGGAGGTCACCATGGCTGACATCAAGCAGATTACCCCCGAGAACTTTGACGCTATCGTCAACGATAGCCTGCCCGTACTGGTTGATTTTTGGGCCCCGTGGTGCGGCCCCTGCCGCTCGCTCTCGCCCATCGTAGACGAGGTCGCCGACGAACTGGCCGGCAAGCTGGCTGTGGCCAAGTGCAACGTCGATGACAACCAGGACCTGGCCATGAAGTTTGGCGTCATGAGCATCCCCACGCTGATCGTCTTTAAGAACGGCGAGGAGGTCGACCGCTCGGTCGGCGCCTTACCCAAGGCAAGGCTTCAGGCACTGCTGGAGAAACATCTGTAATACGCTTGTTACCTGTCTGCCGTCCATGAGCGGTTTCGCACCGCTCGCCGGAGTGCCAAACGCAAGGCATGCGACCACGGATAGTATGGTAGACACAAACAGCCCCCAGTGAACGGGTGCGAGTCAGACGGACTCGCACCCGTTTTCTTATGCGGCGGCGCCCAAGGCGGGCGTAGTAGAATCTGAACCACCATATCGCCCCGTACAAAAGGAGATTCCCATGCATGACGTCGGAATGAACATGAGCCAGCTTGCCATGAGCGTCAAGCAGGTCGACGACACCATTGAGCTCGCTCACGAGTGGAGCCATCAGCTGCTGCATGCGACCGAGAACTTTGATATGGAGCGCATTGGCGCCAAGCTCGAGGCCGCCATGTCTGCGCTGCACGAGGCGCACGATGCGCTCGAGGGCTACGAGGAGGCCATCGAGGCAGATCACAACTCCGTCGGCTCTGTGAAACTGGTGTAACGTGGCCGAGCACGAGCACGATTACGGTGCGGACGACGATGCGAGCTGCCGCTGCAGCGGCTCCAGCTCCGAGCTGGTCCGCTTTTCGGTCACCGCGCCCGACGACCTGCTGCGCCGCTTTGACGAGCAGATCGCGCGCCGCGGTGACGTGGCCAACCGTTCCGAGGCCGTACGCGATCTGATTCGCGCCTCGATCGCCAAGGAGCAGATGCGAACGCCCGACGAGCAGGTCATCGGTTCGCTCACCATGATCTATGACCACCATACCGGCGATCTGACGCGCCGTCTGGACGAGGTGCAGCACGACTACACCGACGAGATTGTCTCGACCATGCACGTGCATCTGGACCACCACAACTGTCTGGAGATTCTGGCGCTCAAGGGTCGCGGCAAACGCGTCTACGAGCTGGCGGACCGGTTGCTGGGACTGCGCGGCGTTAAGCACGGCGAGCTCACCTGCGCCGCCACCAAGCAAAGCCTGGGGCTCTAACAGCACACACTTCAATGAAGGGGAGCCACATGCGGCATGTGCATATTCATGTGACGGGCATCGTGCAGGGCGTTGGCATGCGGCCATTTGTGTATCGCGAGGCTATGGCGCATGGCATTTGCGGCTGGGTGCTCAACGCGGGCGATGGCGTGCACATCGAGGCGCATGCTTCGGTCGAGGCACTCGGCGGCTTTGTCACCGCGCTTTCTGAGCACGCGCCTGCCGCGGCCCGCGTTGAGCATGTCGCTGTCGCAGACCTGGAGCCCGACGCTTGGGATGCCGACGATGAGCAGGCCTTTCGCATCGTAGCGTCGCGGGATCAGACCATGCACACGACGCTCATCTCCCCCGATATCGCCACCTGTGACGACTGCCTGCGCGAACTGTTCGACCCCGCCGACCGACGCTATCACTACCCCTTTATCAACTGCACCAACTGCGGGCCGCGCTTTACCATCATCCGGTCGCTGCCTTATGACCGAGCGGCCACGTCGATGGATTGCTTTCCTATGTGCCCCGAGTGCGCTACAGAGTATGGCGACCCGCTTGACCGGCGCTTTCACGCGCAGCCCAATGCCTGCTTTGACTGCGGGCCACATATTACCTGGCGCGAGGCGGCGGGCGACATGGAGCTCGAAGGCTCGGGGGCGACGCCAGCCGTCGGCAGCACGCGCGAAACCAGCGATGCCATTATTGACCGCTGTGTCGAGCTTCTGGCCAGCGGCGGTATTGTCGCCATCAAGGGCCTGGGCGGATTCCATCTGGCCTGCGACGCCGCCAATGAGCAGGCGGTGGTCGAGCTGCGCCGTCGCAAGCGCCGCAGCAACAAGCCGCTTGCCGTTATGGTGCGCAGCCTTGCCGATACCGAACGCCTGTGCCATGTCGATGATGCCGAGCGCGGCTTGCTAACCGGTAGCATCCGCCCCATTGTGCTGTTGCGCCGGCGTGCTGTTGGCGAAGGAGATTCCCCCGACGCCCTTACACTCGCGCCATCCGTCGCGCACGATCTACCCGAGCTCGGCGTCATGCTCCCCTATACACCGCTTCAACATCTGCTGCTTGCAGCTGCCGCGTCGCATGACATGCACGCGCTGGTCATGACCAGCGGAAACCTGAGCGAAGAGCCCATCGAGACCGACGATGCCCTTGCATGGAAACATCTTGTTGCCGCCGGCATCGCCGACGCGCTACTTGGTAACGACCGTGCGATTCTCTCACGCTACGACGACTCCGTGGTGCGTGTGGTCGGTGGGGTCGTTATGCCCGTGCGCCGCGCTCGCGGATATGCGCCTCGACCGTTGCCGCTGCCGGCACTCAACGGCACTGTACCCTGCGTGCTCGCCTGCGGCCCACAGCAAAAGGCAACGATCGCGCTCACGCGTGAAGGGACGAACGGCGAGGCAACCTGTTTTGTGTCGCAGCATATCGGCGATGTCGAAAACGGCGGGACCTTCGATGCCTGGAACGCCGCGCGCGCACGTCTGGAAAACCTCTTTGACCTGACGCCTGCCGCCCTGGCATGCGATATGCATCCCGGCTATCTGTCGAGCCAATGGGCGCGCGAGCAGGCGCAGGAGCACAATCTGCCGCTTATCGAAGTCCAGCACCATCATGCGCATATCGCGAGCGTAATGGCCGAGGCTATCGCCGCGGGCCGGCTTGCACCCGATGCACGCATCCTCGGCATTGCCTTCGATGGCACGGGCGCCGGCACCGATGGCACCATATGGGGCGGCGAGTTCCTTGTCGCCGGCTTTGCCGATTTTGAACGCGCCGCGCACCTGCGCACCTGGGCGCTGCCAGGCGGTGCCGCATCCGTGCGCGATGCCCGGCGCAATGCCTTTGCCCTGCTGAGCGAGCTCGGTCTGCTCGAGCACCCGGGTGCCGCGGGACTATTGGACACCCTCGACGAGCGGACGCGCAGCATCACGGCTACGATGATCGAGCGGAACATCAACAGCCCACGCACGAGCAGTATGGGGCGTCTCTTTGACGCCGCCGCTGCAGTTTTGGGCATTTGCGGCAAGGCAACATACGAGGGCGAACCCGCCATCGAACTCGAAGCCGCCGCCTGGCGCGCGCTCGGCGGTAAGCCCGTTCGTCTCGACGGCAATCATGCAGGCGTATTCACGTCTGACGCCGACTCCACCATCTTAGACCCCCAACCGCTCATCGAAGCTCTTCTGAATGGAATCGAGGCAGGCGCGCCGGCCGACAGGCTCGCGCTCGACTTCCACGTCGCCATCGCATGCGCGTCGGCCCGCATCGCAAACGAGATCTGTGATCGCGAAGGCCTCGATACCGTCGCGCTCTCGGGCGGTGTGTTCATGAACCGGCTTTTGCTTCAGCTCCTTACCCACGAACTCAAAGACGCCGGTCTTGCCATCTTGGTCCCCCACGCTGTGCCCGTCAACGACGGCTGCATCGCCTGCGGTCAGGCCGCCATCGCTCGCGCCCGCCTCGCGCAGACGGCGTCGAGATAGGCTGTTTTGCCAGCCTGCGCGCCGCCGTCTCACAGGTGTAACGCGTTTGCTCGTGACTCCTGCGAGCGCTACCATCAAACGATGGATTATTCAGTGCCTATCCAGCGCAAAACGTATAAAAGGGAAACATTATGTGCCTTGCCGTTCCCGGTAAAGTGGTCAAACGCGACGACGACCTTAAGGCGACCGTCGACATGATGGGCATCGAGCGCCCCGTTTCGCTGCGCCTCGTGCCGACGGCGCAGGTCGGCGACTATATTCTCGTGCACGCCGGCTTTGGCATTCAGATTGTCGACGAGCAGGAAGCCCAGGAGACACTCGAGCTCGTCAATACCATGGCCGAGCTGGCCGAAGAGGACCAGCTCGCCACCAACCCGGCTGAGGCATACTAGTGGCGGCGGCGCAGCCGGTTCGCTCCGGTATCGACTTTTCGGCATTTCGCGACCCCAAGCTGGCTCGCGAGCTCATCGAGCGTATTCATGAGCTTGTCGGCAACCGCAGCATCAACCTTATGGAAGTCTGCGGTACACATACCGTGAGCATTGGCCGCTATGGCTTTCGCTCCATTATGCCGACGGGACTCAAACTGCTAAGCGGCCCGGGGTGCCCCGTTTGCGTCACCGCCAACCGCGACATCGATCACGCAATCGCGCTTTCCAACATGGACGGCGCCATCATCACCACCTTTGGCGACATGATGCGCGTGCCCGGATCATCCACCTCGCTTGCCGCGCAAAAGGCGGCGGGGCGCGACATCCGCATCGTCTACTCCCCGCTCGACGCGCTCGACATTGCCGAGCAAAACCCCGACCGCCCGGTCATCTTTATGGGCGTCGGCTTTGAGACCACAACGCCCACCATCGCCGCCGCCATCCTGGAGGCAGACGCACGCGGGCTGCAGAACTTCTCGGTCTACTGCGCCCATAAGACCACGCCGCCGGCGCTGCGCGCCATCGCCAACGATCCCGAGACCACTATCGACGGCTTTATCCTTCCGGGGCACGTCGCCACCATCACGGGCTTGACGCCCTTTGGCTTTTTGGTCGACGAGTTTAAGACCCCAGGCGTGGTAACGGGATTTGAACCGGTCGACATCTTGCAGGGTATCTGCATGCTGGTCCAGATGGTTGTCGAGAACAGGCCGGCGATCGACAACGCCTACCGCCGTGGCGTCAATGCAGACGGCAATCCCGTAGCGCGCCAGCTGGTCGAGCAGGTATTTGAGCCGTGCGACACCACGTGGCGCGGGCTGGGACCGATTGCCAACTCGGGTCTTTCCATCCGACCCGAATTCGCGCGCTTTGATGCCGGCGCCCGCTTTGACGTGTCCATTGAACCGACGGTCGAGCCGCGCGGGTGCCGCTGCGGCGACGTGCTGCGCGGTGCCATCACGCCGAGCGACTGCCCGTTGTTCGGCCACGCATGTACGCCCGAACACCCCGTCGGCCCCTGCATGGTGAGCTCCGAAGGCAGCTGCGCGGCGTACTACCGCTACCGCGACTGCTAGGTTCCGCCGTTCTAACGAACGGCGGACCGGCCGACGCTGCGCCTCACCCATATAATTCCACCCACGATTGGAGTTTTCGATATGTCCCATAGCGTCACCGATAGCACTGTCCTGCTGGGCCACGGCTCCGGCGGCCAGATGATGAAGCGCATTATCGATGAGGTCTTTCTGGATGCCTTTGGATCGCCCGAGCTGCTTGCGGGCAACGATGCCGGTGTCGCCGCGCTGCCCGCAAGCGGGCGAATCGCCATGTCGACCGACAGCTTTGTGGTAACGCCGCAGTTCTTCCCCGGCGGCAATATCGGCCGCCTCGCCGTATGCGGAACCGTCAACGACGTCGCGACCTCGGGCGCTAACGTGCGCTACCTCTCATGCGGCTTTATCCTCGAAGAGGGCTATCCCATGGACAAGCTGTGCCAGATTGTGCAGACCATGGCCGAAACGGCACATGAGGCGGGCGTAAAGATTATCACCGGCGACACCAAGGTGGTCGAGCGCGGCGGTGCCGACGGCGTCTACATCAATACCGCCGGCGTGGGCGAAGTGCCCGCGGGCGTGGCGCTCAGCGGTGCAAACTGCCAGCCCGGCGATGTCATCTTGGTCTCGGGCACGCTGGGCGACCACGGCATCGCCATCATGAGCCAGCGCGAGGGCCTGGCCTTTTCGAGCAACATCGAAAGCGACGCTGCGCCACTCAATCATCTGATTGCCGACGTGCTCGCCGCCGCCCCCGACACCCGCTGCTTCCGCGACCCCACGCGCGGCGGTCTGGCATCCACGCTCAACGAGTTTGCCCAGGCCAGCGGCGTTGCCATGGAGATCGACGAGGATGCCGTGCCCGTGCGCCCCGACGTGCAGGCGGCATGTGAGATGCTCGGCTACGACGTTCTGCAGGTGGCAAACGAGGGCAAGATGGTCGCCGTGGTGCCGGCCGAGCAGGCCGATGCCGCGCTGGCGGCCATGCGCGCCGCCCGCTACGGAGAGAACGCCGCCATCATCGGTCGCGTGCTGCCGCTTGCCGAGGGCGCTCGACCCGCCGTGCGCGTACGCACCGGCTGGGGATCGACCCGCATCCTCGACATGCTCGTAGGAGAGCAGCTGCCGAGAATTTGCTAACGACAGAGATGGTCGGGCAGCGCGGCCCGATACACGGTATTCAAAGTTGTTCAGATTTCAAACATGCCCGACATGCCAGCCCGGTATCATGGGTGCGTCCTATAACCCAAACGGCAGGAGCACCCATGGCAGCAGCTTTTTCCCATGTGATTTTTGATTTAGACGGCACCCTCCTCAACACGCTCGAGGACTTGGCGGCCGCCGGCAACCATACCTGCGAGACGCACGGCTGGCCCACGTTTGCCGTCGACGAGTACCGCTACAAGGTGGGAAACGGC
>CAUBTS010000061.1 GCA_958438955.1 uncultured Collinsella sp. | reverse complement strand
TTGCCGCGCCCCGCAGTGCCCGCTTCCCCCGAGAACAATTATCAGTGCAGGTAGAGAGCTTGCCGATTTTCGAAAAAGTCGGCTATGGTCGAACCCTGCGACCCAATCGTAGTAGATGGGCCCTTTTCGTGGCACAGCACCAGATCAGTCTATTTAGGACGGGGCTTCCTTGACTACTTTCGCCACCCTGATGCCCCACCAGTCAAAAAGTAGTCAAAAAAGCCCCGTCCCAAATTAGCTACCTTGCTCTGGCGGGCGGGAGCAGGTAAGATATACCGAGCGCCTAGCGCGTTCGATGGGTTCGGATGACGACATGTTCCGAATCTGGTCAGGTCCGGAAGGAAGCAGCCATAAGGAGCCTCTGTCGGGCATCCGAATCCATCGAGCGCACGGGCGCTTTTTGGTGCCGCGACATGGCCCGGCCGGCGGCGAGGTATTTGGTGACTGGGTGGTCCTCGGCTTCGCCTGCGGGATCGCTCGACTACCAAACACCTCGCCGCCGGCCGGCCCCCGTCGTCCAAAAATCACCCGTAAGGGCGCGTTTATCTAATTTAATCTATCCCTTGCGGAATGCGGCTTGCTGGCGTTGTCTGGGCATTGATGGCTACGTGGTTCAAGAGGCGGCGGTGCTGTTGCTTGAATTATTGCAGTTAAAGAGGCCCGTTTCCTTAGGTGGGGAAACGGGCCTCTTTTTGTCTCTGGGCTTGTGAATTGGCGGAGACAATAACCGTTGGCAGCTATTTTGAGTTCCTGATGCGGCGTGTGGCTGTGGCGGTTATTCCGAGTCCCATGGCGGCGATTCCTGCGAGTGCTATTGCGCTCGGTGCTGTGTCGCCCGTGTTCGCGAGCTTGCCGGCGGTCGTATTTGCTTGCTTGCCGCTGCTCGAGTCCGCCTGCTTGGTGGAGCTTGGTAGGGCGTCTTTGCCGGTTGCAGGTGAGGCAACGGGCGGTGTCGCCTCGGCGGGTTGCGTTGAGCCGGAGGGAGGCACTGTCTCGGTCGGTTTCGTTATCTCGGGCGAGGTGGCCTTGTCTGCCGCGGCCTTTGCCTCTTCGTATGCCTTGCAGGCGCCATCATAGGCCGCTTGCGCCTTTTCCAAATCGCCGAGGAGCGCATTTCGCTTGGCTATGTCCTCGTCGATGTGGGCTTTAGCTTCCTCTGCCTCACTTTCGAAATGCTGAACCTGTTTTTCCTGGCTTTCGAGTCGGCGTTGGTAGGAGTGAAGATCATCTTCATAAGATTTTTCTCGCCTTTCTGCCGCCATGATCTCACTGCGCAACTGCTTAATATGCTCCTTAATAGCTGTGCTGGGCTCCTCGTCGCCGAGTGCTTCAAGTGCCTTATCTAATTCTGCCTGAAGGCCGCTTGTCCGGTTGTGGGCCTCATCGTATTTGGCTTGGGCTGCATCGACGTTCGCTTGCATGGCGGGAAGGGGTTCCCTCCGTTTGGCGGCTTCCGTCACCACCATGTCGTAGATCTCTTGAAAAGCGGCAATGTCATCATCGATTTCCGCAAGTTTCTCGGGACTTGCGGCGTCTTTTGCGGCCTCGAGGTTTTTGAGCGCTTCCTGCATGGCTGCATACGCTTTTTCTTTTGCGGCGGCCGCATCTTCCGTCTGCAAGGCAACTGCACCGGTGGGGGAGCTGGTTTCTGCCGCGATCGCCGTTGCGGGGGCGATTCCCGCGACAAGTGCCGCGGAAAGGGCGATGCCCATAGTTGCTCGTCTTGCTCTTCTTGCGAGAATGTCGTTCATCTCGGCACCTCATTTCAAGGGTCGGCGACTAACTTGGTAGCACTAATGCAAGTATACCAAGTGGTCGACCCGACACTGGCTGGGTGTGCGCGTATACCCCTCTGAAAACTGAATCCCGTTAGAAATGACGAGTTGTTTACGCTTCTTATGGGTTCACCGTACTATCATGATTCGAATTGAATGTGGATGATGATAGGGAGCGCCTTTTTATGATTGAGCTGCTCAGGCGTTTTGGTGGTAAGTTTCGCCGGTATATGGTGATTGGTCCTGCGTGCAAGCTGATCGAAGTGATCTTTGACCTGCTGACGCCGCTGGTGATTGCCCAGATGATCGACAAGGGCATTGGCTCGCACGACGTGAGCGCCGTTATCCACTACGGTATGCTGCTTGGTGCCATGGCTGTGATCGGCATCTCGTTTACGCTCGTCTGCCAAAAGATGGCGGCGCTTACCTCACAGGGCATGGGTACTGACATTCGCGGCGCACTCTACAAGCACATCAACAAGCTGAGCTATGCCGAGCTCGACCGCTTTGGCACGCCGTCGCTCATCACGCGCATTACCAACGATGTCAACCAGGTGCAGCTTGCCGTGGCGCTGGGCGTGCGCATGCTCATCCGCTGGCCTTTCCTGGCGGTGGGCTCCATGGTCGCGGCCCTTGCCATCGACCTTAAGCTCGGCATGATCTTTTTGATTTGCACGCCCGCCATTGGCCTGGTGTTTTGGTTTGTCATGGCGCACTGCATTCCCTACTACAAGCAGCTGCAGGCAAAGCTCGACCGCATCGCGCTTATCTGCCGCGAAGGTCTTTCGGGCGCCCGCGTGGTTCGCGCCTTTGTGCGCGAGGACCACGAGCGCGAGCGCTTTGCCCAAGCCGCCGATGACCAGGCCAATACTGCCATCGCGGTGGGCAAGCTCTCGTCGATTCTCAACCCCGTCACGTTTCTTGTGATGAACCTGGGCGTGTGCGCCATCCTGTGGGTGGGCGGCATTCAGGTCAACGTGGGCGAGCTTACGCAGGGCCAGGTCATGGCGTTTGTGAACTACATGACGCAGACCCTGACCTCCATCGTGTACGTCGCCAACCTGGTCGTGGTCTTTACCAAGGCGAGCGCCAGCGCGTCGCGTATCAACGAGGTGCTCAATTGCGTGCCGAGCATCGCTGACGAGGGCAACCGGCCGGTCGCGCTGCCCAAGCCGGGCAATGTCGCTCCAGTTCCTGCGCTGAGCTTGAGCCATGCGAGCTTCTCGTTTGGCGCCGGTGCGGCCAACGCCGTCAACGATGTGACCCTGGAGTTGCCGCTGGGCAAGACGCTCGGCATTATCGGCGGCACGGGCAGCGGTAAGTCGACGCTCGTCTCGCTCATCCCGCGCCTGTACGATGCGAGCACCGGCAGCGTGAGCGTGATGGGCGCCGACGTGCGCACCTGGCCGCTCGACCAGCTGCGCCGTGTGGTCGCGACCGTCCCACAGCGCGCGTCGCTGGTGAGCGGCACCATCCGCAGCAACCTGACCTGGCGTGACGAGTCGGCGACCGACGAGGAGCTCTGGGCAGCGCTCGATATGGCGCAAGCGAGCGAGTTCGTACACAACAAGCCACAGGGGCTCGACGCCCCGGTCGAGGCGGGCGGTAAGAACTTCAGCGGCGGCCAGCGCCAGCGCCTGACCATCGCGCGCGCCTTAGTGGGCACGCCGCAGGTTCTGATCATGGATGACTCCGCCTCGGCGCTCGATTTTAAGACCGACGCGGCGCTTCGCCATGCCATCCGCGAGCGCAGTGTGCGCGGTGCCGCCGAGGGCGGGCTGCCGCTCACGACCGTCATCGTGAGCCAACGTGTCTCGACCGTTCGCGATGCCGACATGATCTGCGTACTCGACCACGGCTCGGTTGCGGGCCTGGGCACGCATGACGAGCTGTACGCGACCTGCCAGCTCTATCGCGAGATTTGTCAGTCGCAGCTGCGCCGCGAGGAGCTCGAGGGCCAGCAGGGGAGCACGACGCCCGCGTCCGCTCCGACCGCCCCCGCATCCGTCTGCGCAAAGGAGGGATGCTAAATGAATCCGTACACTTCCTCCGGTTCGGTCGCCACGATGACGGCCAACGTGTCCGGTAACGATAACCTCAACGACCTGGGCGACGGTCCGCGCCAGCCCGGCGATCCCGAGCGCTATCCCGTGGGTGCGGTGACCCGCCGCTTGCTGGGCTACGTTCGTCCGCATCGCATTTCGTTTGTTGCGTCGTTTGTGAGCGCCGCCATCTCCGTGATTCTGCAGCTCTACACGCCCATCCTCATCGGCGAGGGCATCGACCTGATCGTTGCCGCCGGGCAGGTGGACTTTGACGCACTGCTGCCGCTCGTTACCAAGCTCGCGATTGTCGTCGTAGGTGCTGCGGCCTTCCAGTGGCTACAAGGCTACTGCGTCAACCGCCTGTCCTACGAGACGGTGCGCGACATGCGCGTGGAGGCGAGCGACAAGCTCAGCCGTATGCCGCTCAGCTTTATCGACAGCCATGCCCACGGCGACCTTATGAGCCGCGTGGTCAACGACGTGGATCAGGTGGGTGACGGCCTGCTGCAGGGTTTTACCCAGCTTTTCACCGGCGTTATCACCATCGTGGGCACGCTCGCGTTTATGCTCTCCATTAACCTGACCATGACGCTCGTGGTGGTGCTCGTCACGCCGCTTTCCATCTTTGCTGCCGGTGCTATTGCCAAGCTCTCCAACAAGAGCTTTACGGCTCAGCAGCGCATTCAAGGGCAGCTCGGTGGTCATATCGAGGAGTATGTGGGCGAGCAAAAGCTTGTCGACGCCTTTGCCTATGGCCCCAACGCTCAGCAGCGCTTCGATGCCCTCAATGCCGAGCTCTACACCGCGGGCGAGTGCGCGCAGTTTATGGGTTCGCTCTCCAACCCCGGTACGCGTTTTATCAATAACATCATCTATGCCGTGGTCGCTGTGATCGGCTGCGTGGGCGTGATCACGGGCGTGCCCGCGGCGCTTACGGTGGGCGGCGTGCAGATCTTCCTGTCCTACGCCAACCAGTACACCAAGCCGTTCAACGAGGTCACCAACGTCATTACGCAGATCCAGACCGCGTACGCCTCGGCGCGCCGCATGTTTGCGCTGCTCGATGCGCGCGAGCAGGAGCCCGACGCGTCGGACGCTGTAGAGCTTGTCGCCCCGCAGGGCGAGGTGACTTTTGAACACGTGGACTTTAGCTACGTGCCCGACCGCAAGCTGCTGCAGGATATCTGCATCGATGCCAAGCCCGGTATGCGCTTTGCCCTGGTCGGTCCTACGGGCTGTGGCAAGACGACGCTCATCAATTTGCTACTGCGTTTTTACGATATCGATGCCGGTCGCATTGCGGTCGATGGCCGTTCCTCGCGTGACTACACGCGCGCAAGCCTGCGCCGCGCCTTTGGCATGGTGCTGCAGGACACTTGGCTGTTCGAGGGCACGGTGGCGGAAAACATCGCCTACGGTTGTCCCGATGCCACGCGCGAACAGGTTGTCGAGGCGGCCAAGCGCGCGCACGCGCACAAGTTTATCGTGCAGCTGCCAGGCGGCTACGATACGGTGATCGGCGAGGACGGCGGCACGTTTAGCCAGGGTCAAAAACAGCTGCTGTGCATCGCACGCGTCATGCTCACCGACCCGGCGATTTTGCTGCTGGACGAGGCGACCTCGAGCATCGATACCCGCACCGAGCTGCAGGTGCAGGCGGCATTCGATGAGCTCATGGCTGGCCGCACAAGCTTTGTCGTGGCGCATCGCCTGAGCACCATCCGCAACGCCGACTGCATTTTGGTGATGCGCGACGGCCAGATTATCGAGCGCGGCACGCACGACGAGCTGCTAGCGGCAGGCGGCTTCTACGCCGAACTCTACCGCAGCCAATTCGCCCAGTAAGCAAGCCCGTGGGGCAAATTAATCAATCGACAGACGGTGGTTTACATCTGTCACGTTAGTACTAAGATATTCATCTAATAAATTGCATTAGTGGCTTTAGTTTTGGGGGAAACGAGGCAACGTGACTATGACATGCTCTTTGGTGGTTAACAGCAAGAGCGGTAATACCAGGATGGTTTCGGGCGCGATCAAGCGCGCTCTGCAGGCTGCGGGTGTTGAGTTTGTCCATGCCGCGGCGTTGAGCGACGATGCGGATGCAGATCAGGTTGCGCTCGAGGCGCAGGGCGCCTGCGCGGCCGACACGGTGCTCGTCGGTTTTTGGTGCGACAAGGGCGCGTGCACGCCTTCGGTCGCGACGTTGCTCTCCGCCTTGCACGGCAAGCGCGTCTTCCTGTTTGGCACCTGCGGTTTTGGCGCCGACCAGAGCTATTACCAGCAGATTATTGATCGCGTAACTTCTAATTTGGCTGGGGATGCCGAGCTTGCGGGTTGGGCGATGTGCCAGGGCAAGATGGGCCCTGCGGTCAAGCAGCGCTACGAGGCCATGCTCGAGCAAGATCCCGACAACGCGCGCTATAAGATGCTGCTCGACAACTGGGTTGCCGCGAAGGACCATCCCACCAAGGAAGATCTGGATAACATGGCTGCAGCCGCCAAAAAGGCCGTGCTGGGCGAGTAGCTCCCATCGCTGACGGCGGTCGGTCCATCTTTCTAAATGAAACGTCCTCCCGGGCGTCGGGGCACGAAGTTCCCTGCTCTACAGTCCTGCGCAAGACGAAGGCCACATTAAGTGGCCTTCTTTGCGTGCGGAACTCGCGATGAACTTCGTGCCCCGCCGTCCGGGAGGACGCCTCTTTATTGATGGGAGGCCTGATAGGTCGATGGCTCCGTGCCCGGATGCGTCCAAAGTGGGACGGGCTTTCCGGATGGGCAGGCTTTCGAAAAATGCGTCCCGGAATTTGCCTTTGGAATGGGACGTAGTTTCCCGTTGAGGTGCTTTGCGGAAAGTGCATCCCACTCTGGGCGGTCGAAGTGGGACACACTTTCCCAAAGGCGCTCCAACGGGAAATTGCGTCCCATTATTCGGTCAAGAAACGGGATGCATTTTCCCAATGAGAGCAAAACCGGAAAATGCATCCCACAATCAGCCCTCAAAGTGGGACGCCGTTTCCCAATGAGGCTCAAGCGGAAAATGCATCCCGGAATTTGCGCTCAAAGTGGGATGCGGTTTCCGGTTGAGGGTCTAAGGGGAAAATGCGTCCCAGAATCGACGCTTGAAATGGGATGCAGTTTCCCGATGAGGCACTCGACGGAAAATACATCCCAGAAATGGCCTTTGAGCTGGGATAAGATTTCCGCGGCATCTCGGATTCTCAAAAATGAGACACGCCGTTGGCGAAAATGAGACACGTGATATCGGGCATTGGATGTATCATTTGCAAAAATGAGTCCACTCCACTCGAATAAAGCGAGGTCCCTCATGTACGTTCCACACCCCCGTATCCGTAGGCTGTCGAAAATCCCGCTTGTTGGGACGGCGGCGCTTGCTGCGTTGATCGCCACGAGCGTCGCCTGCTTCACGGCCACGCCCCAGGTTGCCCAGGCGGCAGACGCGCCCGCAATCACCGATATGACCGAGCAGGATTATCAAGCCCTGGGTCTGGGCACGAGCGAGGACATTCCGGCCGATACCGTTGGCCCCTATTCCACTGATACCCCCACGACGTTTGCCACGCGCAGCGAGGTCTATATGGCAGCTAACGGTAGCCATGGCAATCGCTACACTCTGCGCGACAAGCTCGAGAACGTCGAGCGCGGTGACATTGGCGGCAGCAGCAAACTCACCGATGGCTATGGAAGTGTGTGGGGCGCCGCAAAGTTCTGGCAAAACGTCAACAACTTCGATACGAACAGCGATCTCTACAAGCATAGCGACTACGGTGGCGGCACCTGGTCGTACCTAAGCAACAATGAGTCCTCAACAGTACTCGCCAACGACAACAACGGTTTCTCGGGCATTCACGCCACGAGTGTTGAGTTCTGCAGCGACGCCAGCACGGGCAAAAAGAGCCGCGTTGCCGAGCTCCGTGCCTACGGCGACAGTTCCTCCACGACGATTGACGGCAAGTCATACGCCGGAAAGGTTGAGCTGGTCCTCTACTCGTTTAGCAACGGGCGTACGCGCACTCTCGACACACACCTGCCGGTGACGGTCAACACTAATAATGATGTACGAAGGCCGTTTTAAGTACCTGGATGCCGGTTACCTGCAAGAGCACGACGCCGTCTTTGATGTCGAGGCGGGCGATGTCGATGGCGACGGCGTCGACGAGCTTTTTGTCTACGCGGGCTGCTATGTCGACGAGAACGGCGTGCGCAAGGCTGTAGTCGACATGTATGACTTGGAGGGCGGCAACTGGAAGCAAAGCGTCGTCAAGATCGATGCCGGTAACGCCGCGGACTACACCACGCACAACAAGGGCGGGAACGACTCCTGGACGCAGCTTCAGTCAGCTCCTGTCGTTTCGCTAGCGGCCGGCGACCTCGATCGCGATTTTTGCGATGACCTCGCCATCGTGGTCTCGGCACCCTACGGCAAGAAGAATATTGATAAGTCGACGCATTGCGAGCTGTTTTCGTGGGATGCATCCAAGGGTGCGCTCGTCCATGTCGATGCTCTGGGCGACGCGGGCGCAATCTCCCTCTCCGCGAACGGCAAGACCATGGTCGCTGCGAATGCGACGTTCGGCACGTTTGCCGCCTACGATGAAGAAGGAAAGAAGACGGGTGAAACCGTCACGGGCCTTATTCTTGCGGGCTATGACTGGCAACGCAGCGCTTTTGATTACGGCGCTTCTGACGGCAGCAAGGGGCTGTACGGCGCGCTGTACCGCTACGCGTATTTTGACTCGGAGTCTGGCGAGTTCAAGCTTTCCGATTGTAAGGAATACAGAGACGGGCTCCTCGCCTCCTATGGGCTGATGCATGTGCCCAACAGCGCATGGAAGGATAGCGCTCAGGATAAGCGCTATCCGTGCACCTTGGCGCCTATTGCCCTTGCCACTGCCAACCTTGACGGCCTGTCCGAGCAGCTGGCGGTTGACGAGGTGCTCGTGGGCGGCGATGTGTTCCGCGACTTTGCCTGCAACACGGCACAGAGCGGGGCTCAGGGCTTGGGGTCCATGGTCGGAACCATGAGCATGAGCGGTCAGCAATACAACAGCAGCAACAAGCATGACCACAAGGGTATAGAGCAGGTGTGGATCAGCGACGTCAAGGCGGGCAGCGTCTCGGGTTCGGACCGCTATAACGAGAGCTTTATCGCCGTGGTGGGCAAGCACCGCGACGAGGACCTGCGCAAGAACGATGACTACTATTGGATGACCGCCTCGCATTTTTCGCTCGACGAGAACGGAAAGGTGCGCCGCGGCGAGGAGCAGGTGATTAGCGAGAGCAACCGTCGCGGCACTACCTACGGCACATTTATCTCGCTCGCGCTGCCCGATGTCGACAACGACAGCGTCAAGATCACGTACAAGGACCGTTACAAGGTCTATACCAACCCGCGCGTGCTTGCCGTGCTGCAGGATGCGCCCTATGTTGAGGATCTGGAGCAGGCATACGGCTATCTGGTGTTGGGCGGCACGTCATACGGAGAGGAAAAGGGCACGGGGACATCCCAGGGCTATACCATTGGCGCCGAGTTGGGCGTTGCCGTCGAGGTGCAGACCGGTCCGCCCCTGGTCGCGATGAATGCTTCAGTCGATTTTGCCGCCGAGGGATGCTATGACTACCGGAGCGAGCGCACGGTCAGCGCAAGCGTAAGCTATGAGTCGCATGCCGGCGAGGGTGACAAGGCCGTGCTCTACACGATTCCGATGGTCTATTACGAGTATGAGATCGAAAATGAGGAAACTGGTGGCAAGGGCGTGATGGCGGCGCCCGTGTCGCTCGGCGCGCAGACCTCGGTCGTTAATGTCGAGGCCTATGACCGCATTGCCAAACAGCACAATATGACGCCGCTCAGCTACTTTTTGACCAACCGGTCGGGAGAACCCGGAACCTATCAAACGACGCTCAACGGCGAGACTCCCGTTGGGGATTCCTTTGGCCTGGGCAAGCCTGGCGTAACGCGCGCCTACACGCACGATGGGTTTAACGGCGCCGCCGCGCAGTCGGGGGCGAGCATTGAGCAGACCATCGAAGTCGAGGAGGGCAAGGAGCAGGAGCTCGAGCTCGGCTTGACGCTGAACGGCAGCGTTGTCATGGGCGCGAAGCTCGCAAAGCACGAGTTGTTTGGCGGCCTGTGCTTTGGTGCCAACGCCGGCTTTACTACGGGTAACTCCTCGAGTGAATCGACCGAATACGGCGGCACCGTCGACAACCTGCCCGAGGCCGCGCAGGGCAAGTACGGTTTTGTGTGGCGTCTGGGCGTCAACGCGGTGGATGTCGACAAGTTCGAGGCAGACTCGGGCGACAAGCTCGGCACCAAGGACACCGACCAGTTCTGGATCGTGGGCTATGACGTTAAGGACGTCGAGATGCCCGACGCGCCGGCCGTGACGGGCTTTACGGCAAACGCCGTCGATTCGACCAGCGTTACGTTTAGCTGGGACGATGTACTCGCAAACAAGAGTGGCTTTAGCTACGGCGTGGGCATGCTGCAGAGCAATGCGGCGGATGCGGTCGTCAATAGCTGGAAGATTGCCGACAACACGCAGACCTCGCTCAAGTGGGATGGGCTGCAGCCCAATACGGAGTATCGATTCGCCATCGCCGCCGTTAAGAATGGATCCACGACCGAAACAGGTATTCGCTCGGCAATCATCACGGTCAAGACCATGCTCGATGGCATGACGATGACCGTGAGCGGACCTGCGGCGGATGCTGCGGAGGGGTCGGATCTTGGATACGACTCTTCGGTTGAGCGCGCGGCGGGAAGCCACCTGACGCTCTCGGCGATTGGCCATGTGAAGCAACTCGGTGCCGACGATAGCGAAACAGGGCTGGCACCGACCTATATGTGGTACCGCAAGGGCCGCGGCGAGACAGAGTTTAAGCTCGTGGGTGCCGATGGCAACCTCGCGGCTGGAACGGCCTCAAAGCTCGAGATTGACCTGACCGCAGACGATGACGGTGCGCAGTATTACTGCCACGTGGGATACAACGACGTGGGCCTCGACACCGGCACGACGCTCGTGAATATCGAGGCCGAGGAGACGGCGTCCACAACGGTGAACGCCACCCCGATCCGCACGCGCCGCCTGTTCTCACAGGCAAGTGCGGGCGCCAAGAAGTTCCTGGACCATACGCTGGTAAACACCGCCGGCCCAACCGATTCCGAAGGCTCAAAGGACCCCGAGACTCCTGAGACCCCGACGAACCCGGACAAGCCCAAGTCCGACAACGGAGCTAAGACCGACACCAAGGTCAAGACTACGACCACAGCGAAGAACCTCGCAAACACCGGCGACCAAACATTCGCCCTAGTCGCCACCGCAGCAGCAGCGGGAGCAACGCTCGTAGTGATAGCCCTCATCATGCTGATCAAGCGCCGCAAGACCCACTAGTAGCCAGTCGAACATATCGACAACCCAAAAACCCGGGTAGCCAAAAAACAGGCCACCCGGGTTTTCTGTTGAGTGGAGACTCCGCAAGCGGAAACTGCATCCCACAATTAGCGCCCGGAACGGGACACATTTTCCGTCAAGCCCTCATCCGGAAAATCCATCCCAGTTTGAGCGCCCAGACCGGGACGCACTTTCCCAAAGGGTCCTCAACGGGAAACTGCGTCCCATAATTAGGCCGAGAAATGGGATGAACTTTCCCAATGAGAGCCAACCGGAAACCACGTCCCAGAATCAGCCCCCAAAGTGGGACGCACTTTCCCAA
>CAUBTS010000060.1 GCA_958438955.1 uncultured Collinsella sp. | reverse complement strand
GTGCGCTTGCGCGGTGGCGCCTGTTGTATGTACATCCCGCCAACACTGGTTCTCTTCTTTTAAAAAACCAAGCCCGGCCCCCGCCGGACAGGTCACACTACTCGCAGAGCAGCTTAGCGATCTGGACGGCGTTGGTTGCCGCGCCCTTACGGATTTGGTCGCCGCAGCACCAGAAGGTGATGCCACGCGCGGCCTCGGGGTTCGAGATGTCGCGGCGTACGCGACCGACCCAAATCAGGTCCTGGTCGGAGGTGTCCATCGGCATGGGGAAGCGGTCGTGCGCATCCTCGGCGCTCATGTCGTCAACCAGCTTGACGCCCGGAGCGGCAGCCAGCGCAGCACGGGCCTCCTCAACCGTAATGTCGCACTCAAACTCGAGCGTAATGCTCTCGGAGTGCGAGCGCAGCACGGGCACGCGCACGCAGGTGCAGTTCACGCGCAGCTCGGGCAGATGCATGATCTTGCGACCCTCGTTCTGCAGCTTCATCTCCTCGGAGGTAAAGCCCTCCTCCTTGACGCCGCCAATCTGCGGAATCAGGTTGCTCGCCAGCTGGGCGGCGAAGGCGCGCGGCTCGGGAATCTCCTCGCCACGGCCCAGGGCGGCAAGCTGTGCTTCGAGCTCGGCCATACCGGGGGCACCGGCGCCCGAAGCTGCCTGATACGTGGACACGATCATACGCTTTACGCCGGCAAGCTGATGCAGCGGCCAGGTGGGAACCAGGCCGATAATGGTCGCGCAGTTGGGGTTGGCGATAAGGCCGTGATGCCACTTGATATCGTCGGCATTGATCTCGGGTACGACCAGTGGCACCTCGGGATCCATGCGGAAGGCATGGCTGTTGTCGACCACGACAGCGCCGCGCTTTACGGCCTCGGGCAGCAATTCCTTGGCGATATCGTCGCCGGCAGCACCAAGCACAATATCGCAGCCCTCAAAGGCCTCGGGGCAAGCCTCCTCAATCACGATTTGCTCGCCGCGGAACTCAACGGTCTTGCCCGCAGAGCGCGCGCTCGCCAGCAGCTTGAGCTTACCGACCGGAAACTCCTGCTCGTTGAGGCACTCGAGCATCTGGGTGCCCACGGCTCCCGTCGCGCCCAAAATAGCAACCGTGTACTGTTTCATGCTTCCCCCTTTAAAGGTTGTGGCTTTTGCCCGCACGCCGAGCAGGCCGATTATTGTTGCCAGTGTATACAAGAACGGGGCGGGCACGAAACCCGCCCCGTCGAAACGAAACCGAAACGAAACGCCCCGCCGTAGATTTATGAGACATGTCCCAAAAAATCAACGGGATGGCAGCTACTTGTGGAGCGCGACCAGGGCGGGATCGACCGGCGCGGGAGCCTCCAGATCGGAGACCTTCACAATGCCGTTCTCGTCGGAGAAGGCGCGGTAAATGGTCTGAATCGCCAGATCAAAGTCCTTCTCCTCCACACCGATGATGATATTGATCTCGTCGCAGCTCTGCGAAATCATACGCACGCTCACGCCAGCCTGGCCAAGCATGCCAAACAGGTGGCCCGAGATGCCGGCACGACCGCGCAGGTTACGGCCGACGGTCGCGATAAGTGCCAGGCCCTCGACAACCTCGATCTCGAGCGGCTCGACCTCCTGCTGAATGTCGCCCACGAGCGAGTACAGTGAATCGTGAACGTCCTGCTCCTGCACCACGGCGCCAAAGCGGTCGACGCCGGTGGGCATATGCTCGACGGAAACGTCATAGCGCTCGAAGACCGAAAGTGCACGGCGCATAAAGCCAACGCGGGGCTTGGTGCGGTCGCGGGCAACGTTGATGGCGACAAAGCCGCGCTTGCCGGTCACGCCGGTAATGATGGGCTCCGCCTCGCCCTCATCAGCCGTCTCGCTAATGATGGTGCCGGGGTCCTGCGGCGCATTGGTGTTCTTGATGACCAGCGGAATGCCTGCCTCGCGCACGGGGAACACGGCTTCCTCGTGCAGGACGCTTGCGCCCATGTACGAAAGCTCGCGCAGCTCCTCGTAGGTAACGCGCGCAATGGGCTGAGCCTCCGGAACAATACGCGGATCCGCAGAATAGAAACCCGAGACGTCGGTCCAGTTCTCGTAAAGGTCGGCGCCCAGGCACTTAGCCAAAATCGAGCCCGAGATATCGCCGCCGCCACGATCGAGCAGCTTGATCTGGCCCTCACGCGTCGCGCCGTAGAAACCGGGCATAACAAAGCCGCCCTGCTGACCGTACTCCTGCACCAGCTCGGAGGTGCGGTTCATGCTGAGCGTACCGTCGTGATGGAACGCAACGACCGTCGCGGCATCCAGGAACGGCAGGCCCAGGTACTCGGCCATCAGGCGAGCGGTGAAGTACTCACCGCGGCTCACGAGCTCCTCGGTGGAGTAACCGCCCGAGCGGGCGCGCTCGGCAAAGGCCGCGAACTCCTCGCGGATGGGATAGGTAAGCTCCAGCTCGTCAGCAATATCAAAATAGCGCTGGCCAATGTCCTCGAGCAACTCCTCGCACGACACGTGATACTTAACGTGCGCGTTAACCAGGTAGAGCAGGTCGGTCACCTTGGTGTCGCCCTTAAAGCGGCGACCGCAGGCGGAAACCACCACAAAACGGCGAGCCGGATCGGCATCGACGATGGCCTTGATCTTCTTGAAGTGTTCGGCGTCGGCGACCGACGAGCCGCCAAACTTGGCAATCTTAATCATGGGCTGGAGGTTACCTTTCTAAAAAGCCTCTGCGAACCTATTTTGCACGCTCTGATACCATGGTTTCACCGATTGGGACCAAGGCATCCGAGGAGCAGTGTTATATGGGAACTTATCATAGTACACGAGGACGCACTTTATCGTGCTCAAGTAAGGTGGCAATCCGCACCGGCATCGCTCCCGACGGGGGTTTGTTTGTCTCGGACGAGCTCGGCACCCAGCAGGTCGATATCAGCTCGCTTGCAGATAAATCGTACTTTGAAATCGCTCAAGATGTGTTGGGAATGTTACTGAATGATTACACGGCCGAAGAAATTTCGGCGTGTGTCGACGAGGCATATCACGGCACGTTCGCGAGTGAAGAGGTTACACCGCTCGTCAAACTCGACGCTGCGCCGGGCGCTGACGCCCCTCAGACCTATGTGATGGAGCTCTTTGGCGGCCCCACGAGCGCCTTCAAGGACGTCGCCCTGCAGATGCTCCCCCGCCTGATGGCCCGCACTTCCGCCGAGGACGGCGGCGCCGAGCGCATCATGATCGTCACCGCCACGTCGGGCGACACCGGCAAGGCCGCACTCGCCGGTTTTGCCGACGCTCCGGGCACGGGTATTACCGTCTTTTATCCCGAAGGCAAAGTCAGCCGCGTCCAGAACCTGCAGATGTCCACGCAGGAGGGCGACAACGTCGCCGTCTGCGGCATCCGCGGCAACTTCGACGATGCCCAGAGTGCCGTCAAGCGCATCTTTGCCGATAAGGAGCTTGCCGAGCGTCTTGAGTCCGCCGGCACGGTGCTTTCAAGCGCCAACTCGATCAACGTCGGTCGCCTGGTGCCGCAAGTCGTCTACTACTTTGCCGCCTATGCGCAGCTGCTGCGCGCCGGCGCTATCGAGGCTGGCGACGCCGTAGAGTTCTGTGTGCCCACCGGCAACTTTGGCGATATCTTGGCCGGCTACTACGCCAAGCGCATGGGCCTGCCCGTCGCCAAGCTCATCGTCGCGAGCGACAAGAACAACGTGCTTGCCGACTTCCTGACCACCGGCGTCTACGACCGTAACCGCCCGTTCTTCACGACCATCTCGCCGTCGATGGACATCCTCATCAGCTCTAACCTGGAGCGCATGCTGTACTTCCTGTCCGATGGCGACTGCGAACTCGTTGCCGGCCTTATGGAGCAGTTGGCACAGACCGGTCGCTACGAGGTACCCGCCGAGCTGCTGGCCAAGATCCAGAGCGTATTTGGCTGCGGCTGGGCCAGCGAGGACGAGGTTCGCGCCGCCATCAAGAGCTGCTGGGATACCAACGGCTACGTGATCGACCCGCACACCGCTTGCGGCTATCACGTCTTTGAGCAGGTCGCCCCCACCGAGGGCGCCAAGGCCCGCGTGCTGCTTTCGACCGCCAGCCCCTACAAGTTCCCGCGCGCCTGCTGCGATGCCCTGGGCCTCGACGTTCCCGAGGACGACTTTGAGGCCATGCGAGTGCTCGAGCAGGCAACCAACACGGTTGCCCCGGTCCAACTCGCCGAGCTCGAGTCCAAGCCCGTCCGCTTCGAAGACGTCTGCAACGTCGATGAGATGGCAAGCTACGTCGAGTCTGCAGCAAAACGAATGAGCACCAACTAGACCCCTTATTAAGCGCCGGCGAAAGCCGGCGCACCTTCTTTTTATTTAGCTTTCGGGATGATGACGAGCATGCGAGCGGGTCTGCCTGTTTAGTTCGTCGCGAGTTCCGCACAAGCCGGAAAGCACTTAATGTGCTTTCCGAGCGAGCCAGGACTGCCCGAGCAGCGAACTAAACAGGCAGACCGCCCAGGAGGACCCACATGATCAAAATCACCGTCCCAGCAACCAGCGCCAACCTAGGCATCGGCTACGATACCCTCGGCATGGCCGTCAGCCTCTACTCGCACTTCACCTTCGAGCGCACCGACAGGCTCACCATCACGGGCTGCCCCGAGGAGTTCCAAAACGAGGACAACCTGGTCTACGTCAGCTTTGTCGATGCACTGGCTGCATGGGACGAGCCGGCTTTTCCCGTTGCCATCGACATCCAGACCGACGTGCCCGTCGCCCGCGGCCTGGGCTCCAGCTCCACCTGCGTCGTCGCCGGCATTATGGCCGCCGCCGCACTGACAGGCCACACCGTCGACCGCGCCGAGCTGGTTCGCATTGCCACCGAAGTCGAGGGCCATCCCGATAACGTCGCCCCCGCTATCCTGGGCGGCGCCGTCTGTTCCTTTACGCCGACCGATTCGCTCCCCCAGTGCCTGCGCTACGAGGTGAGCGATCGCCTGCGTTTTATTACCGTGATTCCGCCCTACGAGGTGCATACGAGCGAGGCGCGCAAGGTTGTGCCGCAGGAGATTCCACTCTCCACCGCCGTGTGGCAGATGGGCCGCATCGCCGGCATGACGCGCGGCTTGGAGACTGGTGACCTCGACCTGATTGCCGCCGCCAATGACGACCGCATCCAGGAACCCTATCGTCGCCGTCTGATTCCCGACTACAACGCCGTGCGCGACACCTGCCTTAACGGCGGCGCCAAGACCATCTGGATCAGCGGCTCGGGCTCGACTCTCATGGCCGTGACTGACGACACCATCGTGGCAAAGTTCCTGCAGGTCAAGCTGCGCGAGCAGTTCCCTAAGTGTGATACGCATATTCTGACGTGCGACACGGAAGGCGCCCAGATCGAATACCTGTAGTCGCCGTCCCGTATACTCGCCGGGGAGGCCAGGGGGCTTTGCCCCCAAATCGTCCTCGGACATGGCAGGACCCCCGCTGCGCACTTCGTGCGGCGGGGGTCCTGCCGTCCTGCGGAAAGATTTGGGGGCAAAGCCCCCTGGCCTCCCCTATGTTAACTTCGCCGGCGGCGGCTACAGGGACCTACGCTCTGGAAAGTCGCCGGGCTGATAGTTTGGCTTTTTATTGGTAGGGGCTCTTGCTAGGCTGGAGCACTTCCTAGAGGCGGGCATCGGCTGCGTGCCTGGTTTAGGCGGCGCTGGTTTCTTTGTATTCGAAGACTGGCTCTAGGAGGTCTTCGATGTTGCAGTGTAGGGCTTTTGCTATATCCCTTACGGTTGTTACCGAGGCTTCGTTGATGTTTCTCTGGCGTTGTTCGTACATTTGGATTGAGCGGAGGGACACGCCCGATTCGTATGCCAGGTCTTGTTGGGTTTTCTTAAGCTTCTTTCTTGCTAACGCAAGTTTGGTTTGCCTGGACGCTTTTTTCGCCATATCGCAGACGAGGCGAGCCACGCGTTCCTCCGAGGCTTCATGCCAGGGATAGTACAGACTGCGCAGTGCGTCAAACGGAACGACATGCAGCAGGTCTTCGAAAGACTCCCCTAAACGCCACTGCAGATATGCCAGTATCCAGCCTGTCCAATACTCTGGCGTCTTCTCAAAACGATAGGTGCGATCCGGTATAGACCCGCTCTGATAGCCGGACCTTTCAGCGATAAGCGCGAACAGCTCAACGCCCGATTTTCCCGATACGACCCATGCGTTGCCGCGTTCGAACTCGCGAGCTACGCCGCTCAGGCAAAAGAGTTCAGCAACTTCCGATCCTTCTGCTCCATAATCGTTAACGGCATAGTCAAAGCAGTCGCCGAGGTTGTTCATTGCATCCTCGAGGTAGTAGACGGGGTATGTCCTACTCGGCCCACAATCCGTTAACTCTTGGATCATTTAAATCAACCCTCCCTGCCATTAAATCCCTAATGTCGATACCTTCGGAATCGAACCCGTTAACCGTATCCAAGTATTTGCGTCGAGCATTCTGCTCTCGCTCAAAACGCTTGGGATAAAACTCAGACCCCAAAGCCTGCTTCCAATCGCAGAATCTAATCGCCGAAAATGCGCACTCGCTCATAAGAGCATATTGGATACCCAAATCACCCAAGCGCATGATACGTTGCAGCTGCCTGAGCGAGATCATGCCGCTGACAAACTGTCTTGCAAACGAAAAATAGGAGTCGTCGGCGCGATAACCTCGAATTACGTCATAGGGAGAAATATCAATCAGGCAGTTATCCAGCAGATAGCGAAGTCCTTCGCGCGCCAGCGGTGTCGAAACATTGAACTCCCTATTGTTAGCCAAAATCGCAAGCCAATTGAGAATTGAAAACTCCCCGGACTCCAAATCCAAGACTGCGAGACCATCCATATCGAGCTCATATCGATTTGCAATGCCATCAGACTCAGTCCGACATGCCCACTCCATTGCCATTTCCTCATGTGGCGTGCAATAAAACCCACACCCATAGTCATTGAATTGTCTGCATTTATCCAACGACGGATGCTCGACAACAACCTCCGACCCGTGCCAAAGCTCCATATCGACCTCCAAACAAAAATATCACCCCAGTGATAGTGTACCAATAACTATCACTGGGGTGATATAGATAGATGCAAACTATTGCCTGCCAAGAACCCTTACTAGAGGCAAGCCTCGGCGATGCGCTTTTTGAGTTCGTCGATGCCGGTGCCGGTCTGGGAGCTTGTGATGATTACGTTCTCGGCCGGAACGTTGAGCTGCTTTTTGATGGCTGCTGCCTGGCGGGCCTGCTGGGTGCGACTGAGCTTGTCGGCCTTGGTGAGGCAGACGATAAAGTTGAACTCATTGCCCTGCAGGTAGTCGATCATGTCATGATCGAGCTTGCTGGGATCGTGACGAATGTCCACCAGCGAGACGACCAAGTTAAAGCTGCGCTCGGAGTCGAAAAAGTCGCCGATAAGCTCGGCCCAGCGGTCGCGCTCGGCCTTGGAGCGACGGGCGAAACCGTAACCCGGCAGGTCCACGAAATGCACGTCGTCGGCCTCAAAGAAGTTGATGTTGCTCGTCTTGCCCGGCGTACTGGAAACCTTGACTAGGTTCTTGCGGCCAAATAGCTTGTTCATAATCGACGACTTGCCCACGTTGGAGCGGCCGACAAAGCTCACCTCGGGGCAGGTGGACTCGGGAATCTGCGAAACCTTGCCATAGCTGGCGACGAACTTGGCAAGCTGGTAGTTAATGGAATCGGCCATGGACACTCCTTGGTCGTAGGTTCTTACAAATAGACGCGCTATTGCGCAGCGGCAATGCGGCGGACGATATCGAGCGTAATGTCACTTGCGACACGCGCGTACTCGAACAGATCGAACTCTCGCTCGCAAATTGCATCGTACGCCTCGTCACAATTATCGCTGATAGCGCGCAACACCAGGCAATCGACACCATTTTTGGTTGCGACATGGGCAATTGCCGCGCCCTCCATGCCGACACAATCGGCATGCGTCGCCTCGATAGCGTCGTTGCGCATGGCGGCGCCCGTCACAAAACGGTTACCCGTGGCAATCGTGCCGACCAGGAACTGCTTGGTGCCCTCATTCGAAGCGACTGCATTTGTCGAAGCGTCAACAAACCCACGCTCAGCAAGCACGTCGGCGGCAATATCGACCAGCGCGGGCGTCGAGCCAAACTCCTCGAGCCCCGGTGCGGACTCGGCGATAAGCGCGGTATCGGTATCCAGATAGCGTAGGCGTTTGCCAATGACCACGTCGTCGATATGGAGCTTGGGGTTCAAACCGCCCGCAATGCCCGAAAACACAACAGCCTGCGGAGCATACTTGCTAATGAGGTGCTGTGTTGCAGCGGCGGCGTTCACCGTGCCCATGCCCGCCGTTGTGGCGACAACTGTCAGGCCGTCGAGCTCACCGCTCACAACGGTCAAGCCTGCCTCCCGTGCCTCGCAAACGTCGCTCAGCTCTTCCTTAATCTGCATGATCTCTTTTTCGAGCGCACCGATAATCGCGATGGTAGCCATACCATTCCCCAAACCTATACGAAATTCTCAACCAAGGTATGGTACCAGCATTTTGTTTGACCTCGCCAAACGAACACGCTAAGCCAGTGCAGCTCGCGTATCAAACAGAGCCTTTGCAATCGCAGCCGTAACCTCGCTCGAACGGTCGCTCGATGGCATCGATGTCATGACGCTCATGACATAGGTACGGCCATCGATGTCGATGAGGCCTGCATCGCATGTCGAATAGTAGCCGTCCTCGCTGATCCAACCCGCTTTGTTGCGCACCAAGACCTGATCGTCCGCAATGCCATCGCGAATAAACGAGCGCGATGTTGATGCCAAAAGGCCTGACAACCACTGTGAAGTCTCGGTATCCATGCTCAGATACTCGCTCATCTCGCGCCATAACCTCGCAGAAGTGCGCGGGCAGTAGGTCGGAAAATCACTCATCGGATTCAGTGCCGTTTCGTCATCAACACCCAGATTGGCAATCCAATCCTCATAGCCATCATGGTCAAACGCCGCGCGTAACGCGATAAACGAATCGTTGTCTGAGTTGGCGACGGCATTCTCGATAAGGTCGCGCACCGTCTGCCAACCCATGTTGTAGCCACCATAGGTGCCAAGGAAGTCATCGAGTGAAACCTGGCCCGTCTCGACCAGAGATTCGCAGATGTACAACGCATAGAGTGCCTTGTAGCTACTCGCACCGTACACCTCGACATCAGCGTTATACGTCACGCCCTTACCGCTCGACAGGTCGTAAAACACCACGCCCACATCGCCCAGCTCCTGCGCCTGGTCAAGCGCATTCTGGAGTGCGGCGAGGTTCTCATCCTCCAGGGCGAGGATCTGGTCATCAACCAGTGAGAAGGTCTGCACGGTATCGCCTGAGGGAATATCGTTAAAGTCCGCCTTCGAAAGCCCCGTCTTGAGGTTCGCTGTCGACAGGGTTTGACTTGCGGTGACTTTAGATTCAGAGACCTTTTTGTTTTGCGTCTGTACCGTTGACGCATCTGAATGTGCCATTCGCTCCGATGCGTAGGTTTTGGCGGTAATTCCGAGGATAATAACCGCCGACGTTAGCATCCCAATGGCGGCAATCTTCCTCACGCGGATGCGAGTGTCGGCAAGGCCACGCGAAGACGTGTCCTTCGTCTTATATCTGCTGCCATGCTGCGGCACATACTCGTCCCGCGATGCGATGTTTCGCACGTGGTCTCCTGACTGCTACCGTTTATATACGAGCAGCATGATACCGAGCAGGCATTTCTTTCCAAAGATATTCAGCGGCGTTTAAGGTGTCTTTAAAGAAACCACAAGCGTTTCTATGCATTTTTGCCAATTCTGTTGCACATCTCTACCCAAAACGCAGTTGCGGTGAAATAGTTCCTGTTTGGGCGGCATAAGCCGAAAAACAAGAACTATTCCACCGCAACTTGACGGGGCTCTTTGGCAATCAACTTGGTGCCCAGGGGCGCTCATTTAAGTCTGTCCCCAATGAGTGCCTTTGGGGCGCAAAAATGGCACGCTAGCCGATGGCGTTTTTTAGCTCCGCACGGCGCTCTTTCATGCCGGCCATAACGGCATTGCGCAGCTCGGGCATACGCGCGGTATCCATCTGGGGCACGCCCTCGAGCTTATAGGGAATGCCCAGTTGCTCGTACTTGACGACACCCATCGTGTGATACGGCAGCATTTCCAGGCCCACCACGTTGTGCCATGGAGCGATGAGGCGACCGAGCTTCTCGCACTCCTCCACCGTGTCGGTAATGCCCGGCACCACCACGTGGCGGATAACGACCTTGATCTTGCGACGTGCAAGCTCATCGCCAAACGCCAGGATGCGTGCGGGATCACAACCGGTCAGCTTTTTATGCTCAGCCGGATCGGCATGCTTGATGTCGAGCAGCACCATGTCGGTCTCGTTGAGAACGGCATCGAACTTCTCGGGGTGGTTGGGATCGAACGCATAGCCGCAGCTGTCCAAGCAGGTATGCACGCGGCCATCGGAGTTGTTGTGCATTGCACGGAACAGGTCGGCCAAAAACTCAGGCTGTAGGAGCGGCTCGCCACCCGAAACCGTAATGCCGCCGCTGCGATAGAACTCATGGTTGCTCTGGAACTCGTCCATCAGGTGCTCGACGGTCACCATGGTGCCGCCGTTAACAGACCAGGTATCGGGATTGTGGCAATACGCGCAGCGCATGGGACAGCCTTGGACAAACACTACGAAGCGGATGCCGGGTCCGTCGACCGTACCCATCGTTTCAATCGAATGTACGCGGCCCAGGGCAAACGCGGAGTCCTCGGGACGAGCGTCCACACCCTCGAGCGTCATCTCAGCCATTCCCGCTACCTTGCCTCTCATTGGTTTTAGTTACATAAATGCCAGAGCCATTCTAGCCCATACGCATGATGGTGAAACGGTTTAGTGGTCAATTGGGTTGTTCTATTTGGCCCCACACAAAAGCGGCGGGAAGGTTGTCACAACCCACCCGCCGCCGAGGCAATAGATATCGATAGACGCCAGGCCTTACGCCTTAAGCGTAAGCACCGCGCCGAAGGCGGTCGGGCCGCAATGGCTCGAGATGACGCCGCCGACCTGAGTCCAGGTAATGTCCTTAAAGCCCAGGTCGTGCGCATAGACTTCCATGTCGTCGCGCAGCTCCTCGGAAAGACCTACCGAATACGCCAGGCCAATGTGCGAGTAGTCAATCTCGCCCTTGGCAACCATGTGGTCAATAAAGGCACGGGCGCACTTGAGCATAGAGCCGCGGAACTTCTTGGTCGCCACAAACTTACCGCCCGTTACCTCAATGCAGGGCTTAATCTTGAGCAGGTGGGCGCCAAGGAACGCGACGTTGGACAGACGACCGCCCGCCTTAAGAAAGGCTAGGTCGGTAGGAACAAAGCCCAGCAGCACACGGTCCATGACGGAGTTCGTAAATGCAAAGATCTCGTCGACGGTGGCATCGGGGTGAGCCTCGATGTATTTGGCGGTCTCGACGACAACAAGCGACTGGCCTACCGAGACAAAGCGCGTGTCCATGGAGAACACGTAGTCGCGCCCCTGGGCCGCAATCTTTGAGGACTGATGCGAACAGGTCGTGGCCTCGGAATATGCAAGATGCAAAATAGTCGCGTCGGGCTGCTCAGCGTGAATGCGGTCGTACACGTGAGCAAAATCCGCAGGTGCGCAGCCGCTGGTCTTGGGCATCACGCCAAACTCGTTGCAGCGCGAATAAATCTCGAGCGGATCGATCGAGCCGTCCTCGACGGTCTCGTCACCAATCGTGACATGCATAGGCACGCGCACGATGCCGTAGCGCTCGCAGAGCTCCGGCGTCACATCCGACCCAGACTCAACCACGATTACGTACTTGCGGTAGTGTCGAGAAAGTTGGTGTAGCGCCCGATCCGAAGCGAGTCGGCCC
>CAUBTS010000059.1 GCA_958438955.1 uncultured Collinsella sp. | reverse complement strand
CTGCAAGAAAGGATATACCATGCAAAACTTGCTTGAACTCAAAGGCATCTCACGCACTGTAAGCGACCGCTTTTCGCTGCGCGACGTCACGCTTGCCGTGGAGCCTGGCCAGATCGTCGGCTTTGTTGGTGCCAACGGTGCTGGCAAAACAACGGCGATTCGAGCTGCTCTCGGGCTTACAAAGCTCGATGCCGGCGAAGTGCACCTGTTTGGGCAGCGCTGTGGCGCCGACGCGCCCGATGAGTCGCAACGCCATCTACGCTCCCGCGTCGGTCTTGTCCTGGACACGTGCCCCTTCCCCTCCACGCTCAAGGTGGGCCAGATCTAGGCGCTCGTAGGCCCGGCGTACCCCACGTGGGACCGCGAAACGTTCGCCGGATTCATCAACCGATTTGGCCTCGATCCCAAGACAAAGGTCAAGGACCTCTCCCGCGGCATGGGTATGAAGCTGCAGCTCGCCTGCGCGCTCAGCCACAATGCCAAGCTGCTCGTTTTGGACGAAGCCACCGCGGGCCTCGATCCCATGGCACGCGAGGAACTGCTTGATGAGCTGCTTGCCTTTGTTTCCGACGGTCAGCGCAGTGTGCTGCTCTCGAGCCACATTACGTCCGACCTCGATCGCGCTGCCGACCGCGTCATCTGCATCGATAACGGCTCGATTGTGTTTGACCTGCCACGCGAGGACATTACCGACCGCGCTGGCATCGCCCACTGCACCCAAGCGCAGGCCGCCGAGCTTGTGGCTTGCGTCGAAGGCGCCCGTGCCGTCCACCACGCCTATAGCGTGGACGTGCTCGTGCCCAACCGTCGTGAAACGCTCGAGGCCTTTCCCGAGATTCCCTGCGATCGGGCAACCATTGATGACTATCTGCGCCTCATGCTGAAAGGGGCTTTGAAATGAAACGCGCCATTATGTCCGAGCTTGCCATCGTTCGCACGCTCGTCCCGAGCATCGCAGGTGTCGGCCTGTTCATCTTCGTCGTGCTAACCCTTGCCAACGCATCGGACGGCGATTCCGGTATGAGCGCCGGCGCCTGCGCGGTCAGCGCCATGTCGCCCATCATAATCATGAACTCACTGGCTGGCTACGATAACCAAAACGGCTGGGAGCGCTATCGGGCAACGCTGCCGTTCTCGCGCAAAGACATTATTTGCGCACGCTACCTGTGCATCGTTGTCTTCTCGGTCGTCATGGCATGCGCGGCTACGCTTCTGAACATCCTCGCCCTTCCGCTCTTCGACCCCATGGGCATCCCTTCGACATGCCAGACGATCTTTGAAATCGCAATCGCCTCGGCGGCATCGATGCTCATCTCCCTCATGATGGTATTCTTGACACAGCCGCTGTTCTTTCGCTTTGGGCACATGGAGGCGCTGCGCCTTTCCCTTGGCCTGTTTGCCCTGTTTGGCTGCGGCACCATGGCAATGCTGGGTTCCTCCAACCCCATCAGCAACTGGCTCATGTCGATTGCCGGAGCGAATCCCGATCCCGCCGTTCTTGGCTGTCTGTGTGCAGGAATTGCCGTACTGGCCCTCGCGCTATGTGCAATCAGCTGCACCATCAGCACCAAGGTTTATCGAGTACGCGACCTGTAATCGACAGCTAATAAGCTTAGGTGGTACCCCGCTTATTTTTTCAATGAAACAAGGCGGCATAGCGTCACCACCGCCCCTCACAGCAGGCCGTCTAGTTCTTAGCAACCAAAAAGGCACCGTCAGCATATCGAAGGTGAATACCTTTCCGAGAAGTGAACGAGTAAAAACAGTGCCCTGTAGCATCGACATTTTTTTAGGACTCAATTCCTGCGGTTTTGTCTAAGAATCCTGCAGTTTTGTTCGAAAAAAGTGTGCATGTTCCAGGGGTCCAGATTTACTCGTTCACTTCGCGGAAAACCATTCACCTTCGATTCGAGCCTTAACCAAATGCCCTCTTGAACTATGGCCCCTGTCTCACCACAGCGATATCAAAGCTTCATGGCGGGACGGTATCATCGGACGAGCGCCGTAAATCTGGCGCGGTTGTTCTTTGGGGAGGCATTTCACCCGTGTCGTGGGTCGTCGCAGCATTTGCGTCAGCATTCTTTGCCGGCATCACATCCATCTTGGCCAAATGCGGCATCAAGCAGACCGACTCCGATGTCGCGACGGCCATTCGCACCTGCGTGGTGCTCGTTTTCGCCTGGGCAATGGCGGGCATTTCTGGATCCATTGGAACCATTGGCAGCATCGAACCCAGATCCTGGCTCTTTCTCGTCCTCTCGGGACTCGCTACCGGCGCTTCGTGGATCTGTTACTTTAAGGCGTTGAGCATCGGAGACGTCAATAAGGTCGTACCGGTCGACAAGATGAGCACCGTGCTCGCCGCGCTGATCGCCATCGTGCTTTTTGGCGAGACGAGCAACCTTGCGGTTAAGCTCGTGGGAACCGCCGTCATTACCCTCGGCACGTTTTTAATGACCGAGAAGCAGCAATCCGCCGGACCCGAGCAGCAGCAAGACCGGACCTGGCTCGCTTACGCCCTCGGCGCCGCCATGTTCGCAGCACTCACCTCCGTCCTCGCTAAGATCGGCATCGAAGGCGTCGAGTCAAACCTGGCCACGGCAATCCGCACCTGCGTGGTACTGGTTATGGCATGGGCAATCGTGGCAGCTAAAGGCAAGATGGGCCAAGCCGTGCACGTAGACCGCTACGAGCTCGTATTTCTCGCGGCATCGGGCATCGCGACCGGAGCATCGTGGCTGCTCTATTACTATGCCATCGCCGCAGGCCAGGTGAACGTCGTGGTGCAGATCGACAAACTATCGATTGTCGTATCGGTACTATTTGCGCGCTTGGCATTCAACGAAAAACTCTCACGGCGCAGCGCCATCGGTCTCGCCCTCATCGTACTGGGCACCGCCGCGCTCGCAGTTTGGAAGTAGCGCGGCCAGCAGCCGCTACATCCTCACACCTGGCTTAGGATGCCTGTACTGACCGTGGGATGCTGTGCGCTTACCGTGCGAGATGGCAAATTTGGGACAACAGTGCAGGCAACGAAGGCAGGCTGCGCACTCCGGCTTTGTCCAGACGGGAAGGCCGTCGCGCATCTCAATCGCCGCCATGGGGCAGCGCTTAGCGCAAAGGCTACACCCGACGCAGCGGCTAGCATCGACGGCAAACTTGCTCGTCTGCTGCATACGCGGCAGCCCAAACGCATGATACGCGCACGATGCAAACAGGGGCACGCGATGGCGCATCATATTGCCCGTGCGCCGCTCCCGCACCGCCTCGATCACAGCATCAATCTGCGCCTCAGCAGCCCTATTGATACCCTCAACCTTTTGAGGGTCAGACAGGTCGAAAACAGGCGTCCAGGTATCAGGCATCTTGACGCTCATCGCCGCATCTAACTCGAGCCCACGCTCGTGCAGCAGATCGCGGGCAAACTTGGCCGATTGGCCGGTCGTCGAACCGTACGTCGAAACATAGAACGTATAGAGGCGCTCGCCGCCCTTTGCACCGGCAGCAATCGACAGGTCGGCAGTCTTCAAAAACTCGATCATCGGCGTCGGCAGACCCCAGGCATACACCGGAGCAACAAATCCCAGTTGGCAGGGGCCTTCCGTCGCAACAAGGCGAAGGGTCTCGACATCAAAACGCTCAATCGACACAACCTTGTCGTCTGTCGCCGCTGCAATACGACGCGCCACATGCTCGCTGTTCCCTGTCGCGCTAAAGTACAGGATCATCTCGTACCTCTGGAATTGACTCGTGAAAAACCGCGCTACTTGCGCAGCGGCTTGGGCAGCGGAATGCCAGCGGCGATAACGGCGGCGATGATCATGCAGACGATGGCCTTGAGTGGGAAGCACATGAGCAGCAGGCCCACGACCATGACCGGCTGACGCATGACCGCACCCATCGTCGATGCCGTGCAGACGGCGACGCAAAATACCGGATCGGCGCCGGTGAGGATGGCAAGGCCGTAGCCCAGGCTTACGCCCGAGAAGATGACGGGAAAGAAATGGCCGCCGCGCCAGCCCATATTGATGAGGGCGGGGGTCAGCATGGCCTTAACCAGACCGGTCAAAATAAGCACGCCGGCGGGAATGGTCAGATAGGTTTCCATGAGCACATCGGCCTGGGTCTCGCCGGCAAACATGGTGTAGGGCAGGACCGTGCCACAGATGGCGAGCGCCAGACCGGCTAGCATGGCCTTGACGACAGGACGCTCCCCTATTGCATGGGACAGCGCCTCGCTTGCATGCTCGGAGACAAAGTACAGCCAACCGCATACGGTGCCGACCAACGCCAGCGGAATGAGCCAGACAAGTTCCAGGTTGCCCACCTCGGCGGACTCGAACCTGGGCATGCCCATGCCGCCGCCCACAAGCTGGCCAAGCAGCAGGTAGGTACCCAGACCGCCGGCAATCGCAATGCCATAGACCACCGTCTTTTGCGCCTTGGGCAGCTTGATGGTGATCTCGTCGGACGCGGACTCATTGTGGGCGTCTTCGCCCTGGCCGTCAGCGCTACCGGCGAGCGGCGCCACAAAGCCAAAGACGGGCGCGGTAAAGAGCGCCGCCAGGGCAGCCTGGGTACTCAGCAGCGTGAGCTCCCTAAACTCGGCGCCAAAGCGGCGCATGCGGTCGCCGACCCAGCTGCACAGACCCGCGATAACGCCGGTCAGGCCGGCCTCCGGTCCAATACTTCCGCCAAACAGCAGCGGCAGCAATGCCGCGAGCGAAAGCTTGCCCAGATTGTCGTACGGGTAGCGCCCATCTTGCTTGACCTTGGCCATCACCTGGTTGAGGTCATCGGTCTTGGCGCCCGTAAGCTTTTCGTACAGACCGATCAGCAGGCCGCCCAGCAGGCAGACGAAAAACGGGTACGGCAGAAAACCGAACGGACCGCTCGCGAGCTCGGGCGAAGCGACGCCCAACATATGTGGGATCTCGGTCCACAGACAGTCGATGCCGTGCTCCATCGCAAAGAAGAACAGCCAGACTGCGGCGCCCGCGAGTGCGCCGGTCACGGCAACGCTAACTAAAAACAGCACGCGGTTTGTGGGTTTGGCAAGGTTATCCATCGGGTCCTCCCGCGGTCAAAGTCGACATAGATGCGTTTTATTGTAGAGCGAGCGTTGCCCGAACGAGCCAACCATCTGCGCTGCAAACGGCACCATTGGGAGTCATAGCGGGGCAGGCTCAAGCCTTATCCGTTGATAATCGAGGCGATCTCGCGCAAATCGTCGGCAAAGTAGATGCCGTGCTGGCGCCTCGGGCTCGAAAGCCCTTTATCAATCATGTGCCCGAGCAGCGCCTTGAGGTCGTTGTAGTAACCGTCCAGGTTATACAGGATGCACGGAGCACTCAGGTGCCCCAACGACACCGCGGACATAACCTCGGCAATCTCCTCGAGCGTGCCCGTCCCGCCGGGAAAGGCAATGAAGGCATCACCAAGCTCGATCATCTTGGCTTTGCGCTCGGCCATGTCGCTCGTCACGATAAGGTCGTCGATTCCGTCGTGTTGAAACTCTGCCTCGATAAAAAAGCTCGGCTCCACACCCGTCACATGTCCGCCTGCCTCGAGTACGCTATCGGCGAGCGCGCCCATCAGTCCCGATTTGGACCCGCCGTATACGAGCGCGTGTCCGTTGGCGCCAATCCAATTGCCCAGCTCCTGCACTGCGGGCAGAAACGCCGGGTCGTTGCCGACGCTCGCGCCCAGGTAGACGGTGATGTTCATGTTTGGTCCCCCTTGTTGTGGCGCACGACGTTCGTCTTAGCGCTGGCGTCGACGATACTCGCGCACACGGCGCGACAGATCGGCGAGCTGGTCGCGATCGAGCTCTTCCAAATGCTCCAGATCATCCATAAAGCGCGCCATGGTGTCCTTTTGGCGCATCTTGATAAGCGTATTGCAGTAGTTCACCGCCACGCCCGTGAGCATGGCGATGTAGAAGATGCTGATGATGCTCAGAATGACGGTAATGGCGCGGGCAACCGGTGTCTCGGCCGGAATGTCGCCAAAGCCGATCGTCGAGACCGTCTCAAAGCTAAACCACAGGCCATCGCCAAACGTAAGGGTCGTTGGCTCGGACAGCCAGACAGCCGTCGAGCAAAGCAGATAGAAAATAAGAAACAGGCCCGTAATGCGTGCAAAGCCAGCCTGTCGCAGCACATCGGCAAGCGTCCTGAGCTTTTTCATCGCGACCCCTTCCACGGACAACCAATCACGTTCGCTCGGTATTGTCCCACGCCTCCCCAGCAAACGGAACTAGTCATTGGGGACGTTCTTAAATGACTAGTCAAACAAGAACGTCCCCAATGACTAGTCGTTTAAGAACGTCCCCGATGACTGCCGGGCGGGAGCGTTTAGCGGTACAGCTGCCGACTGGGCAGGCTGAGCTGGTATCCTTATGCGGTATTGTCTCGATTCGTTAGGATTGCATGTGAGAGCTGCCACTGTCCTTCGTTCAGTTATATATCGCGCCCTGGCCATTGTGCTTACCGCGCTTGCCGCGCTGAGTTCTATCGCGCCTGTCCAGGCTTTTGCCGATGACTCTAGTCAGCAGGTCAAAACGGTCCGCGTTGGTTGGCTCGTCAACAACGAGGGCTTCCAGGACGGCATCCCCGGCGAGCGTCTCTCGGGATGGGGTTACGAATACCTCCAGACCCTGTCGTACTACACGCCCGGCTGGCGGTACGAATACGTCTCCGGCACCTTCACCGAGCTTATGGAGAAGCTCGAGGCAGGCGAGATCGACCTCATGCCCAACATCTCCTACTCCGAGGAACGCGCCCAAAAGCTGCTCTTTTCCTCGAACCCCGAGGGCACCGAGCGCTACTACATCTACGCCAGGCCCGACCGTGACGACCTGGCCAAGGGTGACCCTCAAGCACTCCAGGGTCTCACCATCGGTTACAACTCCGGTGTTATGCAAACCATCGTCGGCCAGCAGTGGCTCGCCAACGAGGGAATCGCCTGCACATACAGGGAGTATGACGGAGGCTCCGTTCTCTTTGACGCGCTCGCAAACGGCGAGGTCGACGCCATCATCATGAACGACACCATTTCGTCGCCCGAGGCGTCGCCCATGTTCTACGTCGGTTCGAGCGACTACTACTTTGCCGTTCCCAAAAGCCGCCCCGACCTGATGGACAACATCAACTCCGCAATGGCGGCAATCAACCGCGTCAACCCCCGCTATAACGACGAGGTCAAATCGAACTATTCAGCGCAAAACAGCGGATCATCCTCGCTCACCGGCGATGAGCGCGCCTGGCTCAAAGCAAACAACAACGCCATCACGCTCGGCTACATTACGGGCAAACTCCCCTACTGCAACGAAGACGAAAACGGCGAAATGGAAGGCTCGCTCGCATCGCTTGCGACGACGTTGCACGATAAATTTGGCATTACGGTCAAAACCGTCGCCTTTGATAGCTACAAGATGATGTCAAAGGCTCTGTCAAAGGGAAGCATAGACGTTGCGCTGCCGGTATACCGAGATTACTGGGTTGCCGAGCAATCAGGCGTTGTGCAGTCGGCATCGTTGGGGACCGTGTCCCTCACCGCCATCCACACCGGCAGCGACCTGAACAAAGACCTTCAGAACATCGCCTGTACCAAATCATCGTTTGTCAACAAAAATGCACTTGAAAGCCTGTTTCCCACAGCGACCGTGACCGAATACCAATCCGACGATGAAGCGTTCGACGCCCTCAGGAAGGGAACGGCGCACTGCATCGTCGCTCCCAGCTCACGCATAAAAACCATCGGCGACCGTTATGATCTCGAAGGTTACGAGACGGCCGAGCTCCCTGACACCTGTGAGCTCTCGTGCTGGATTTCGCGCGGAAAGCCCGAGCTGCTGGGAATCGTCAACAAGGGCATCATCAATGCCGGAGAATCGCTCTCCGCAAGCAATTACTCCTCCACGTCGTACACGGCCCAGGAATCCAACACGCTTCAATTCCTTTATCGCAACCGTGCCGCCGTTGCAGCTGCCCTCATCGGTATGTTGTCGGTCGGTATCGTCCTGCTCATCTGGGCGCTCGTGCGCGCTCGAACCGAGCGCAAAAAAGCCGACGCTGCCAACGCCGCTAAGACGGCATTCCTCACGCGCATGAGCCACGACATCCGAACGCCGCTCAACGGTATCCTGGGCCTTATCGAGATCGAGGAATTGAAGGAAGGCGATATCCAGGTCGCCCGCGAGAGCCGTGCCAAGGCGCGCGTTGCCGCCAATCACCTGCTCTCGCTGATCAACGACATCCTCGAGATGGGCAAAATCGAAGACCGCAAGCTAACACTGGAGCATGCGCCTTTTAACCTCAAAGAGCTCTGTGACGATACACTGGTGCTGTGCAAGCTCCGCGCGTCCAGTAACGCCATCACAATGCAGGACAATAGTCTGCCGTACGCCACGGGGCCATACATGATCGGCAGTCCCACCCATATCCGACAGATCATGATCAACCTGTTAGACAACAGCATTAAGTACAACAAGCACGGCGGCTCCGTCACCTTTAGCTCAAATACCAAGCCACTCGATAACGGGCGCGCGCTCTTTTGCTTTAGCGTTTCGGATACCGGCATTGGTATGACTCCCAAGTTTTTAAAGCATATCTATGAGCCGTTTGCCCAAGAAGGTGACGATGCGCGCAGCAAGTTCCAAGGAACCGGCATGGGCATGCCAATCGTCAAGTCGCTTATTGAACTGATGGGCGGCACCATCGAAGTCACCAGTGAGCTCCATGTGGGCACCTCGTTCTACGTGGAAATTCCGCTCGATATCGACAAGAACCCCCGGGCGCGGGCGAATACGGTCGAGAGGGCGCTCGACTGCTCGCTCGCCGACATGAACGTGCTGCTCGCCGAAGACAACGAATTGAATGCCGAGATTGCCCAGACGCTGCTAGAATCCGAGGGCGTCGTGGTCACCCGCGCCGTCAACGGCAACGAAGTCGTCGATCTGTACCTGTCTCATCCCGCCGGCAGCTTCGATGCGATCCTGATGGACATTATGATGCCGGACATGGACGGTTACGAGGCAACCCGCGCGATTCGCCTGAGCGAGAAGGTCGATGCAGCCGATATCCCCATCATCGCGCTCACCGCCAATGCCTTTGCCGAGGACGCCAAGGCGGCACACGACGCCGGCATGAACGCCCATCTGTCCAAACCGCTCGACTTTAACAAGCTCAAAAACATACTCGCCCGCATCAAGAAAAACGGATCCGTTTCGCTATAGTTTGTGCTCAACCACCACGCACGACCAGAAAGGAAGCCAACGATGTTTAGGCCCTTACGTCGAAAGAAACGCGCCATCACTGACGAGGAAGCGCGCGAACTGCTCGCTACCTGCAAGCGCGGCGTCTTTGCCGTCAACGGCGACGATGGCTACCCGTACGCCATTCCCGTCAACTACTTCTTTGACGCCGAGCACGACAAGATTTATTTCCATGGCGCCAAAGCCGGCCACAAGGTCGACGCACTCAAGCGCGATGACAAGGTCTGCTTTACCGTATACGGCAACGAGTGGTACCAGGACGGTGACTGGGCTCCCTACGTTATGAGCACCGTCGTCTTTGGCCGTTGTCGCCTGGCGAATGACACCCCCGCGTTTATCGAGGACAAAGTCCGCCAGCTCGCCCTTAAGTACTACCCTTCTGCCGAAGAAGTCGAAGAGGAAATCGCCAAAGACATCAAGGGCGTCCAGCTCTACGAGATTTCGATTGAGCATCTTTGCGGCAAGCAGATTCAGGAAAAGTAAGCCTCAAAAGCAAAACTCACAAATAGCAATATGGCCCGGTTCCGACCCACCTTGGAACCGGGCCATATGCTTATGAAGCGTCGGCGGCTATGTGCGCAAGCGCCTCGACGAGCTCTTGCGAGCTCACAGGCTTGCTCAGATGCGCGTTCATGCCCGCCTCGCGCGAAAGCCTGCGGTCGTCGGCAAAGGCGTTGGCGCTCACGGCGATAATCGGCGTGGTCGAGGCATCCTCGCGATCGAGCGCTCGAATTCGACGCGTGGCCTCAAGACCATCGATACCGGGCATCATGATGTCCATCAACACCACGTCATACTCGTGCGGTGCGCTCGCGGCAAACGCCTCGACGGCAGACTCACCATCCTTAGCATGCGTCACGACGGCACCGGCACGGTCGAGCGTAAACTGCGCGATCTCGGCATTCAGATCGTTATCATCTACGAGCAAAACGCGCAAGCCCTGGAGCGCATCGCCATCGCCCGCCTCCACGCGCACTGCCTGAGGAATCTCGGAGCGGTCGCACTTCTCGAACGGCAGGCGGATGGTAAACGTCGTCCCCTGCCCCAAGACGCTCGTAAAGCTCATGGTTCCACCCATAAGCTCGACCAACTGTTTTGCGATAGGCGCGCCCAGTCCAGTTCCCGACGAAGCGCCTTCCACCTGCTGTTCCTCGCGGCAAAACGGCTCGTAGAGGCGCTGTTGGAACTCCTCGCTCATGCCAATACCGTTGTCGGCGATCGTGTATTCATAGACGGGGACGCCATCCGCTGGCTCCACCTCGCGGCACGCCAGGCGAACATAGCCGCCTTGGCGGTTGTACTTGACGGCATTGCCGGCAATATTGAGCAACAAGCGCTTGAGGTGCGTCACGCTCACCCGTGCATAGGGATGATCAAGCGCCTGCTGGTCGCAGGTAATTGTCACCAGACGTTCCTCGGCCTGGCGCTCCAGAATATCGCGCACCTCGTAGTTGAGAGTCGCCAAGTTTGTGGGAACAAGCTCCAGATCGACCTGCCCGCTCTCCAGGCGACTCATATCCAGGGCCTCGTTGGCAAGGTCGAGCAGCAGTCCCGATGCCGTCCAGATTTTTGAGCGGCACTCAGTCTGCTTTTGCAGATCGTCCGCATTGGCATCGCCAACCTCAACCATACCGCGAATGCCGTTGATGGGCGTGCGCAGATCGTGGCTCATGCGACGCAAAAACTCCGTCTTTGCCGAATTGGCAGACGAGGCCTCACGCGCTGCCTTTGCCAGTTTGTCGCCATAGCCGCGCTCCTGCTGCAGCAAGTCCGTCAAACGTCGGCGATCAGCGCGGCGACGCACCGTCACAACAACGGCTATAACACCGCTGTAGAGCACCAGTACGCCGGCAGCAACAGCCGCGACGACCTCAAAGTAGCGCTGCGCCGAGGCATAGGTGTACACGTAGAATTTTCGCGCTTTACCAAATGTGCCCAGATACCACTCGCCGTCGGCGTTAACCAATCTGACCTTACCAGCCGGGCATCGATCCTTTATACCGTCGACAATAAAGACATCCATCGCAGGCAGATCGAACACGCCCAATATGGTGGGTTCAACGGCATTGGTCGCAACGACCTTGCCATCGCTTTCGATCACGATATTGCCGCTGTCGATGGTCTCATAACCACCGAGCAGGCTCTGCAGTTTGAGCGTATTGCTTGCAACTGCCTTCGCGCTCTGATGCCTTACCGCGACAACGATACCCTCGTCATCCCGCCGAGTCACGCAGCCAATGTCTGTGACCGAGTCATCCGCAAGTGTGATGCGGGCGGTATAGGACTTAAGCGGATGGGCTGCCACCTCCAGCACGGGTGCTTCTTTGAGATACGTAGCAAGCGACTCGTAGCCCACGCCATCCGTCGAGGACTCGGACACCAAATTGCCCGATGCGTCCGTCACGATCAGCGCGCTCACGTTGAACTGGTCGGCATATTGCTCCAGCGTGGCGTTATCCACCGAACCGTCGCGCTCCATATCGCGCGCTGTCTCTCCGGCGATCTCCATAACGCGAATCAGGTTTTTGGTCGTATAGGCGCTGTTGAATGCATCGTAGGAAAGGCTCTGCGTCGCCACGTAATCGACAACGTCGGCAAAGCGCTGCTCGGCTTGGGCCGTCGTGTAACCGTAGCTCATCATGCCGGCAACAACCGAGAGCGCTATCCCCAGCAGAGCGACAAGGAGCCATGCCCCTGCCGAACGATTGTCCCGCTCCTGAG
>CAUBTS010000058.1 GCA_958438955.1 uncultured Collinsella sp. | reverse complement strand
CTGGTGATCTCCGCCTTGAGAGGGCGGCGTCCTAAACCGCTAGACGAACGGGCCACATGACATCTGCACTGCCGTGCTGCGAGGAAATATATTACGGGACAAAAAACGTCAGCGCAAGAAGAAATTCCAAATTGCCAAAAAATTGTCGGCAGGTTATGGAACACGCAGGTAAACTGGGTAGCTAATTCAAGTTGAGATGGACCAAAAGAGCTTCGCGATCGTTGGGAATGTTGTCTTCAATCACGGCGTCGAGGGCGGAGTTGAGAAGCTGCCCCAGTTCCGGCCCGGGCTTGACTCCAGCACGGATCAGGTCGCCGCCGTTGATGGCGAGCATCTTGAGCGTATAGGGCTCCCCCACCCTCAACAGCTCGTGCGCCATCGCGCGCATTTCCTCGATTGTCTCGACATAATAGAAGCACGACGGGGCCTTGCCAAGCGTGTCAGCACGCTTGAGGTCCATGAGCTCGTCAATCAGGCGGGCCGTGTCGACGCCCTCACCCGAAAGCGCGCGCATCATATTGAGCAGGCAGGAGCGCTCGGGGCGCAGCGGCTTGTCGTGATATTTGATGAGCAGGCACACGTCGCGCACCAGGTCGTGCGAGAGCGCCAGGCGATCCATAATGACGCGCGCTTTCTTGGCGCCGAGCTCGGGATGACCGTAGAAGTGTCCGCTGCCGGCGTGATCGACCGTAAAGCACTCGGGCTTGGACACATCATGCAAAAACGCCGCCCACATAAGACTCGAGGAGGGCGCGACGCCGTCGCACAGCGCCAGCTCCCCTGCCACCGTAAGCACACGGGCGATATGCTCGTAGACGTTAAACGCATGATAGACACTTCGCTGATCAAACCCGCGACCCGCTGCCAACTCGGGCACAGCGGCACAGATGAGCTCAGGATAGCGAAGCATCGCGTCTCCCCCATGACCGGTCGAAAGAATGCCCTCGAGCTCAATACCCACACGCTCGCGCGCCACGGCATCGAGCAGCGGCGCGCACTCGGCAAGTGCACGCTTGGTCTCGGGCTCAATCATAAAGTCCAGGCGGCAGGCAAAGCGCACCGCACGCAGCATGCGCAGGGCGTCCTCGTTAAAGCGACGCTTAGGGTCGCCGACAGCACGAATCAGCTTGCGCTCCAAGTCACCCTGGCCGTCGTAGCGGTCGACAAGCCCGCGCTCGGGATGCCAGGCCATTGCGTTTACGGTAAAGTCACGGCGCGCCAGATCGTCCTCAAGCGAGGCGGCACGTTCCACACTCTGGGGATGGCGCCCATCGGTATAGAAGCCATCCAGACGGTACGTGGTGACCTCAATGCGCTCGCCATCGGAAATAGCCGTGATTCCGCCAAATTTAATGCCCGACTCCACGACCGCGATACCAGCGGCCTCGAGCGCTGCCTTGGACTCCTGCCACAAGCCGCTACAGCACATATCAACATCGTGGCTGGGGCACCCCATCAGGGCGTCGCGCACCCAACCGCCAACGTACCAAGCCTCAAGACCAGCCGCCTCAAGCGCGCGCAGGACGCGTAGGGACGCATCGGACGGTTGCGTACCGTTGAGCGAAACATTGCACATGCCTATGGCCTCCTGCACTTGTGAGCGTTAATCGATGGTTCTCAAGAAGTCTAACAAGAAACGAGAAAGCGCGCACACGCAATCGCGTCGTTGATTAGATAAAACGAGACAGCAGACACCACATACGTTCAGCGCGCAAAAAACACCCGCCTTGGTAATCCAAAGCGGGTGTTCGGCAACGATGTATCGATGCGGCTAGCAGACCTGGCGAACCTCGATGTGCTTCTTATATTCGTCCACCTTGGCAAAATCGCCCAAACCGGGGCACTCGACCACGTTGGCGCCGGTGGCCATCGACAGGCGCAGGGCGTCCTCGACGCGCTCGGGGGCGTCATGCCACACGGACAGGAAGGCAGCGAGCGAGGAATCGCCGGCACACACCGTCGACAGCAGCTTGACGTCGAAGGTGCGGTTAGCAAACCAGATGTGCTTGCCGTTGGAGAAGTACGCACCGGCGCCGCCGAGGGTCAGCAGCACGTTCTTGGCGCCCTTGGCATGAAGCTCAGCCATAGCGCCCTTGACGGACTCATCGTCGCCACCGCTCACCTTAATGCCAAAGATATCGAGCAACTCGTCGTCATTGGGCTTGATTAGCAGCGGCTCCATGGCAATGAGATCTGCCAGCTGATGGCTCGAAATGTCGAGAACGAACTCGGCACCCTTGGCCTTGACGCGGCGCAGAACCTCAGCCAGGAAGCCCTCGGAAGTGTTGGGAGGCAGCGAGCCGCTGATTACCAGGCAGGTCATGTCATCGAGCGAATCGATGAGCTCAAACATCTCCTGCTCATTGGCCTCGTTGATGGCGGCACCGGCGTTGACCATGTTGTACTCGGTGTCGGGGCCGGCGTTGAGAAACACGTTGACGCGCGTAATGCCATCGGTCCACACGGGCTTGACGGGCACGCCCAGGGCCTCGGCACCCTTAACGATAAACTCGCCCGAGAAGCCGGCGAAGAAACCCAGAATCGTGGTGTCGACACCATAGTGGTCAAGCGTAAACGAGACGTTGAGGCCCTTGCCGTTGGGCGTGTAGACGGCATTGCGGGTACGCGTGACGGTGTTGGCGTCAAGGCCGTCGCAGGCGATGTTGTAATCAATGGCAGGATTTGCAGTGAGCGTGTAAATCATGAATGTTCCTTTCACGAAGCAACGTGTTGATGAAAGTATATTCCACCCATCGGTAAAAGGCTAGGACAACTCGGCGAACGGTGTGGAAGCGATGAAGTACGGCATAACATCTCTCCCCCATGACGGAACAAAAAAGGCGCCCCGGCCGAAACCGGGGCGCCGCATGTGCACGAATATGTCGCGTTTCGATTACTGACGATCGAGCTTGCGGACAGCAACGCGCTTGCTGTACTCGTCGACGTGACCAAAGTCGCCGATGCCGACGGACTCGGCAACGTTGGCGCCGGTGGCCATAGCGAGCTTCATGGCCTCCTCGACGTTGTCGCGATCCCTGTACCACTTGTGCAGGAACGCAGCGAGGGTGCAGTCGCCGGCGCAGACGGAAGAGACCAGCTTGATGTTGAACTCACGCTTGGCGTACCAGATGTCCTCGCCGTTGGAGAAGTAAGCGTCGCCGCGGCTACCACGGGTGAGCAGCACGTTCTGAACGCCGGCGTCGTGAGCCATCTTCATGGCAACGCGGACCTCGTCGTCGGTGTCGACCGGCACGCCGAAGATGGCCTTCATCTCGTGATGGTTCGGCTTGATGAGCAGCGGCTTCTTGTGAGCGAGCTCCTTGAGCTTGTCGGAGGACAGGTCCAGGACGACGTCGGCGCCACGAGCCTGAGCGTGCTCCATGACCTGAGCCAGGAAGTCGGGCGTAGCTTTGGGAGGCACGGAGCCGGAAACGATCAGGCACTCGAGATCGCCCGCGGTGTCCAGGATGTTGTAGAGCTCCTCCTGGTGCTGCGGCGTGATCGGAGCACCCGGGTTCAGGATGCCGTACTCGTGCTGGCCATCGTTGACGTAGGTGTTAATGCGCGTGATACCGTCGGTCCAGACCGGGCGGCAGAGGCAACCCAGGTTCATGACCTCCTCGACGATAAACTTGCCCGTGAAGCCGGCGAAGAAGCCGAGCGCGACGGTGTCGACGCCCATCTTCTTAAAGGCGAAGGACACGTCGAGGCCCTTGCCGTTAGCCGTGTAGCTGGCCGAGCCGGTGCGGACGTTCTCGTCGGGCTCGAGCGGAGAGCTCGAAACCGTCATGTCGACAGCCGGGTTAGCGGTTAGCGTGTAGAACATTTACAGTACCCCCTGTATATGTGAGGGCCGCGTGGCCGGCCCATTCCAACCACGCGGTTACCTCTGATACCAAATTAGCGAGCTGCGGACTCGAGCAGTGCCTTGACCTCGGCGGCGGTGTTGCAGGCGAGTGCCTTCTCGGCGAGCTCGTCGCACTCGGCCTTGGTCCACTGGCTGATGGTCTTGCGGGCGCGCAGGATCGACGGAGCGCTCATCGAGAACTCCTCCAGGCCCCAGCTGATCAGCAGCGGCTCGAGCAGCGGATCGGCAGCGGCCTCGCCGCACATACCGACCATGATGCCGGCCTTCACGCCGCTCTCGATGATGTTCTTGAGCGAGCGGAGCACGGCGGGATAGTACACCTGGTACAGGTTGGAGATGGTGTCGTTACCACGGTCGGCGCACATGGTGTAGCCGATCAGGTCGTTGGTGCCGATGGAGAAGAAGTCGGCAACCTCGGCAAGACGGTCTGCGAGCAGCGAAGCGGCGGGCGTCTCGACCATGATGCCGACCTCGATGTTCTCGTTGAACTTGCGACCCTCTTCGGTAAGCTCGGCCTTGCACTGCTCGACGAGTTCCTTGACAGCCAAGACCTCCTCGACACAGGTGACGAGCGGGATCATGATCTTGACGTCACCGAAGGCGCTAGCGCGCAGCAGAGCGCGGAGCTGGACCTTGTACTGGTCGGGATTGGCCAGGCAGTAACGCACGGCGCGGAAGCCCATGAAGGGGTTGTCTTCCTTGACCATATGCAGATACGGAATCTCCTTGTCACCACCCACATCGAGCGTGCGGATGATGACCGGAGCACCCTTGAGCGCGCTGGCGACCTTACGGTAGGCGTTGAACTGCTCCTCCTCGGAAGGAAGCTCGGCAGAGTCCATGAACAGGAACTCGGAGCGGAACAGACCGATGGCCTCGGCATCGTGATCGAGCGCGTTGGGCACGTCATCAGGGTTACCGATGTTGCAGGCGATGATCTTCTTGATGCCATCGGCAGTCACGGACGGCTTGCCACGGAAGGCCTCGAGGGCTGCCTTCTCGGCAGCGAAGGCCTCGGCCTTGGCGGTGTAGGCAGCGAGCGTCTCCTCATCGGGATCGGCCTCAACGATACCCTTGCCACCGTCGACGACAACGGTCATACCGTTGCGCAGCGCGGTGCAGCTGTTGGAAACCGAAAGGACAGCCGGGATCTCGAGGGCACGCGCGATGATCGCGGAGTGCGATGTGCGGCCACCGGTCTCGGTGACGATACCGGCAACGTGGGCCTTATCGATCGTGGCGGTCATGGACGGCGTGAGGTCATGCACGACAACGACGGTGTTCTCGGGCAGGACGGAGAGGTCGACGACCTCCTTGCCCAGCAGCTCGGCCAGAATACCGGTGCGGATGTCGGCGATGTCGGCCGCGCGCAGACGGAACATCTCGTCGTCCATGGACAGGAACATGTTCTCGAACATGGTCGAGGTGTCCATGAGCGCCTGCTCGGCGCAGGTGCCGCCGTCAATGGCGGCGTTGATGGCGTCGGTCATGCCCGGGTCCTGAGCCAGGACAATGTGTCCGCTCATGATCTCGGCCTCGGCCTCGCCCACCGTCTCCTTCATGTGGTCGGCCTGAGCCTGGGTCTTCTCGCAGAAGACCGAAAGAGCGGACTGATAGCGCTCCTTCTCTGCTGCCGAATCAGCAACCTCGTGCGGCTCAAACGTCAAGTCGGGATCGACGGCGACCATGACGGTGCCGATACCGATGCCCTCGGAAGCGTTGACTCCCTGATACATTCCCATTCCTCTCTCCGTGTCATGTGATAAAGCGTTTTGCCATATCCATGACAAAAGAGCGCAGCTACCTTACAACAGGTCACTGCGCCCCCAAATATGAACTTAGTTGTTCAACATGCGACCCGTTTGAGTTCTACTCGCCAAGACCGCTCTTGATGAGCTCGATGGCAGCAGCCAGAGCCTCGGCCTCGTCAGCGCCGTCGCACTTGACCTCGACCTCGGTGCCGCAGGGGATACCAGCAGCCATGAGGGCCATCGGGGACTTGCCGTTGACCTCCTTCTCGGGGGTGACGACCGTCACGTCACAGGCATACTTGCCCATGGTGGAGGCGAACAGACCAGCCGGACGCATGTGCAGACCCTGAGGATTAACGAGGGTAGCCTTCTCAGAAACCATAGTTGACTCCTTTTTGTGTTTAACCCCTGTCATGCATGTGGCAGGAGTCAGATTCACGACGTTGTTTATATTAACTCACATCAAACGGTTTTTCATTGTGTTTCAGACGAATTATTGGACAGATGTGTTTGTCGTCCGCTTGCTCGCCGGGCGGGGCGATTAAGTTTGCTGCTCTACAGTCCTGCGCAAGACGGAAAGCACATTAAGTGCTTTCCTTTGCGTGCGGAACTCGCGACAAACTTAATCGCCCCGCCCGGCGAGCAAGCTGCGGAAACTCGGTCGGTCCAGACTAATGTCGGCTGAAAAGAATTCTGGCTGATAACCTGTTCGCGACAAAGACTCGATAGGCAGCCCCCTCTATACCCTTTTATAAGTTGCGGTGAAATAAGGACTGAATTTGGGGTTGAATCGTTTAAACAGTCCCTATTTCACCGCAACTTATGGGAGGGATAGAAAAAAGGCGAAGGCCCTCTCCAGGGCCTCCGCCTTAGTTACAGGGGGCGATGGTATTCGCGTACCGTGGAATTAGACCAGACGGGCGTTGATCGTCTTGGCGATCTCGGCGGCGTCGGTGGAACCCTTGACGGTGGCACGGAAGTCTTCGTCCATGAGCGCCTCGGCAACCTTGGACAGGATCTTGAGGTGCGTAGTGCCAGCCTGAGCGCCCGGAATGAGCAGGGCGATGGCAACGTTGACGGGAGCGCCGTCCATGGTGTCCCAACCGGTCACGCCAGAGTCGTCCTTGACGACGATGACGGCAGCCTCGGTGATGGCGTCGGACTTGGCATGCGGAATAGCGAAGCCCTCCATCATGCCCGTGGTGCCCTCGGCCTCGCGGGCCAGGAAGGCGTTCATAACGGCGTCGGCGTCGCCGGCGATACCGGCCTTGACGGCCTGGTTGGAAACAAAGCTCAAGGCCTCGTCACGAGAAGCGAAGTCCTCGGCGACAAAGACGTTCTCGACCTTCACGAAGTCGGAAGCCTCGGCCTTGGGGGCCTCGACGGCAGCGGCCTTGGGGGCCTCAACCGGCTTGGCTGCAGGAGCGGCCTTATGGTTCTTCTCGAAGTCGTACTTCTTGAAGGCCACGAACAGGATGCCACCGATCACGGTGCCGATGAGGATAGCGAGGACCCACAGCGGACCGTTCTCGACAACGGGCAGGACCAGGAAGCCACCGTGGGGCGCCGGATCATGAACGTTGAACATGATGGTCAGGATCGAAGCGATGGAGGAACCGAGCATCATGATGGGCATGACGGGCCAGATGTTCTTGGTCATGAACGGAATGGCGCCCTCGGTGATGTGGGTGCAACCAAGGATGAGGTTGACGACACCGGCGTCGTGATCCTCCTGGCTGAAGTACTTCTTGCCGACAACGACGGCGAAGGTGGTGATCAGCGGCGGAACGATGCAGGCGGCGGAGACGGCAGCCATGAAGTTGGTGCCGAAGTTGTAGGTGTCGGTACCGACACCGGCGGCCAGAGCCTCGGTGAGCATAGCGGTACCGGTGACGTAAGCAGCCTTGTTGACCGGGCCACCCATGTCAAAGGCGCACATGCAGCCGATGGCAAGACCCAGGACAACGGCGCCAGAGGCGGACAGGCCCTTGAGGAAGTCCATCATGGCGGTGTTGATGGCAGCCATGGGGCCGGAGATGCCGAGCATGACCAGACCGACGATGGCGGTCGAGAACAGCGGGTACAGGAAGATAGCCTTGAGGCCGTCCAGGTTCTTGGGCAGACCGGCAAAAACCTTCTCGAGCAGCAGGATGACATAGCCAGCGAGGAAGCCGCCGACGATGCCGCCCAGGAAGCCAAAGCCCACACCTGCGCCACCGGCGTCGATCATACCGGTATCGGCGTTAACAGGCAGACCCTGGATGGCGATCATACCGGCGACGAAACCGGGAACGAGCGCCGGACGCTTGCCGATGGATTCGGCGATGTAGGCGGAAAGCACCGGAACCATGAGGTTCATTGCGATGCCGCCGATGATCTTGAGCATCGCAGCAAAGCTGTTGTAGTCAGACGCCGTCGAATCGAAGGACGTAATGCCCCACAGGAACGAGACAGCGGTCAGAACACCACCGGCAACGACGAAGACCAGCATGTGGCTGACGCCGTTCATGAGGTGCTTGTAGATGATGTGGCCGATGGACTCCTTCTCCTCGACATCGTCCTCGACATCGGCAGCAGCCGCAACCGAGTCGTCGCCCTTGGCGGCGAGCGCGCGATCGATCAGCTTACCGGCAGCCTCGACAGACAGGGCCTTGGAAACACCAACGGAAACCATGGGCTTGCCGGCGAAACGCTCAGCCTGGACATCCTTGTCGGCTGCGACGACGACGGCCTTGGCGCCAGCGATCTCACTCTTGGTGAGCTCGTTCTCGACACCGACCTGGCCATGAGTCTCGACCTTAATGGTCAGACCGCGCTCGGCAGCTGCCTTCTCCAGCGCCTCCTTCGCCATGAAGGTGTGCGCAATGCCGGTCGGGCAACCGGTCGCGGCGATGATGTCAAACTTAGCCATGTGTCCCTCCTTCTTGAGTACAGCGCCCGCGGGCGCTCCCCTACACGCGCTTCGATGCGCGTTTTTCCACAACTGAAAGATACCAACCTACCGTCCGCGTGAGAAGAGACAAGGTGCAATTCTCCGGTGAAAGGTTCTTTCATAACCGTAAACGGTAGGTGAAAGTTTACCATCAACACCTGAAACGGCAAGGTGTATCTTGTAATTGAAAATGCCCGTATACTATGGCGTTGCAAATCAAGTTAGATTTTCATGCCAACCAGGAGCCATCCATGACCGATAGTAGCAAGAGCGCACTTTCCCTCATTAGTACCCATCAGGGATACAGCGAGTCCGAGCAGCGCATTGTCGACTATATATTGGAGCACCAGTCCGAAGCGCCACGCCTCACGGCCGCTCAGCTCTCGCGCGCTGCCGCCACGTCCGAGGCGACCGTTTCGCGTTTCTGCCGCAAGCTGGGCTTTGGTAGCTTCCGCAGCTTTCAGTTTTCGTTGGCGAGGGATTTGGAAAGCCAGCGTAACGAGGGCCTGACTGACGAGGTCTCGCTCGACAATATGGAGCAGAGCCTCAAGAACATCCTGGCTGCCAAGGTGAGCGAGCTTAATGCGACCATCGACGGCATTGATCACGACACGTTGGCCGCAGTTGTACACGCGCTTAAGAATGCCGGCGTTATTGAGTTCGCCGCCGTGGGCAATACAAACGCGGTCGCGCTCGACGCGACATTTAAGTTTTCGCAGCTGGGCCTGCGCTGCATGGCGAGCACCATTAGCGAAACATCAATCGGCTTTGCGCTCACGTTGCGCCCGGGTGACGTTATCGTGCTAATCTCAAACTCTGGCAAATCGCGCCGACTGAATCGCATGGCAAAAGCGGCTCGCAACTGCGGCGCAACCGTAGTCGTCATCAGCAGCGACAGTAAATCCCCGCTCGCGCGCCTGGCAGACTACACTTTTAACACCGTCAACCACGAAGCGCTGCTGACAACGGGCGACTTTGCGTTCTCTAAGATCAGCGCCACGATGATCATCGAAGTCATCTACAACTTCCTGCTGCCCGAGATTGAAGACGCTCGCGAGCATATCAGCTACTACGAGGAGCTCATCCAGCCGGATAAGGTCGTTGAGTAAAACGCGTAGTGGGACAAAAATTTCAGTCTATTTTGTCCCACCAACACCGCTGATACGACCTAACCTCGAGCTTCTTCGAGCATCTGCTTCGCGTGGGCCAAGCTTGCCTCGGACTGATCGCCGCTCAGCATGCGGGCGATCTCGGCGGTACGCGCTTCGCCGGTTACCTCGTCCAAATGCGTCTGGGGAACATCGCCCGGTTCCTTGCTAACAACATAATGCTTGTCCGCCATGACGGCGACCTGCGCCAAGTGGGTTACGACAATCACCTGATGCGTAGCGGCGAGATCTACCAGCACGCCCGCGAGTGCACGCGCCGTGGAGCCACCGACACCAGCATCGACCTCGTCAAACACCAGCGTATCGACACCGTCCGCGTTACCGAGGACAACCTTACTTGCCAGCATGACGCGGCTGAGCTCGCCGCCCGACGCAATGCGGCGCAGGGGACGTGGCGTCAAGCCGGCACCGCTGCGGTATAGCAGCTCGTAGCTCGAAGGACCAACGGGCGTCCACTCAGCACGGGGAAGATCGCGCGACTCCCAGACGAGCTCGGCACTACCCATCTCCAAGCGCGCCATCTGGCGGCCAACCTCGTGGCAGAAGCGCGGGGCCGCCGTATTGCGAGCGCGCTTAAGTGCCTTGGCAGCGGCAAACAACTCGCGCTCGGCGCTCCCGAGTGCCTCACGCGCCATTTTGATCTGCTCATCGCCATCATCGACCAGGGACAGCAGTTCTTGCGAGCGATCGCGCATGGCAAAAACATCGTCCATAGTGGGACCCCACTGACGCAATAGACCCTTGAGGTCGGAATACCGCTCACGCATGCGAGCGAGCTCGCGCGGGTCGAAGGCGACGCCATCGCGATATGAACGAAGCTCGTTCGCGCAATCCTCAAGGGAGATACAGGCATCCGAAAGCGCATCGGCAATGTCGCCCAGCTTGCGATCGACGGCAGCCATACGGGAAAGCTCTGCCACGGCACTGTTCACGGCATCGAGCGCTCCCCCTTCGGCAGCAAGCGATGCATGGGCATCATTGGCCGTGGCAACCAGTACCTCGGCATGTTCGGAGCGCGGCAGCAGTTCCTCGAGTTCCTCATACTCGCCCGGTTTGGGGTCGACCTCGCCGATGCGCTCGAGCGCAAAGCGCGCCTCCTCGACGCGGCTCCCCTGCGCACGCGAGGCCTCTTCAACACGTCGAACCTCCTTGGCGGCAGCACGCGATGCCTTAAAGCAGGCGCGGTACGCATCCAGCGCCTCGAGCGCAGAGCGTCCCGCCCACGCATCAACCATCGCAACGTGATGCGCCGGATCGAGTAAGCGCTGGTGCTCGTGCTGGCCGCACAGATCCATCATCGCGCCGACGCGCTCCGAAAGCTCGCGCACGCTGGCGATGCGGCCGTCAATCTTGACGCGGCTGCGGCCCTCGGCGGAAAGGCTGCGCTGTACGGTGAACCCCTCCGTGTCGTGCGGCCCGTCAAACAGGCGCGCCTCGACGCTCGCCAGCGCCTCGCCCTCGCGCACCGTCGACGAATCCGCGCGCTCACCCAAAATAAGCTTGAGGGCCGAGAGCAGCGCGGTCTTGCCGGCGCCGGTCTCGCCGGTCAGGACAGTCAGGCCGGCACTCGGCACCAGCGTCGCCTCGCGAATGAGTGCAATGTTAGAAACCTGCATCTCATCGATCATGGCGGACTCCGTAGAATACGCGGCTCACCGAGTTGTAAAAACTCTCGGGGCCGTAGTCGAGCAGCAGCACATCGCCGGGGCCTCGGCGCACGGCCACGCTCTCGACCGTGCCGTCGCAGGTAATAAACTGTCCATCGATAGCGATCGCCGGAACGCTCGGACGGTCATCAGACATAAAGATTTCGACGACATCGCTCGGCGAAGTCAAGAAAGCGCGAGCTTGAATGGTGTGCGGCGCAATGGGTACGCAGACCATGCCCGTATAGTCAGGGCTCACGATGGGGCCACCGGCGCTGAGCGCGTAACCCGTAGAACCAGTCGCCGTCGAAACGACGACACCGTCACCGCGTAGGCGGTCGATATGGTGACCGGACACCGTGATGTCAAACTCGACCATATCGGACAGGGGGCCGCGCGTAAGCGCCATGTCGTTGAGGGCGAAGGTGCGCACAACATCCTTCGTACCATCTTCGCGCACGGACACGATATCCGCGGCGATGGTAGCGCGACGGCTCACATGCAGCTCGCCGGACAGGGCGTCGCTCACGACCTGCAGAATGTCGCGCTCCTCGGGACTCGCAGCAGTTAAAAAACCCAGGTGACCATAGGAAAGACCGAGGATAGGAATCTCACGATGGTTGAGGATGCGGGCAGCGCGCAGCAACGTGCCGTCGCCGCCGAGCGTAATGACCAGATCGGAGCCGTCAATATCAGGCGTGCTTTGAATCTTCGATCGCTGGTCGGCAGCCCATGCGACCTCATAGCCCTGGCGCGTCAGCCAAAGCTCGAGCATCAGGCCGCTCTCGACCGCCTCTTGCTTGTAGTAATTGGGAACCAGAAAGACCTTCATAGCGTTGC
>CAUBTS010000057.1 GCA_958438955.1 uncultured Collinsella sp. | reverse complement strand
CGACACGCTTGCCGACCCAACGATGGCAGATCGCTTCGAGGCAGCCCTCGGCCGCTCCGTCGTCGCCACCAGCCTCAAATAGCCGGCGCCGCCCCAGCAGACCTATAAGTTGCGGTGAAATAGTTCCTAAAACGGCCTATTTGGCAGCTAAACAGGAACTATTCCACCGCAACTGCGGAGGGGAATCCGGTGATCTTCCTGCTAGCGGGGGACGTAGCGGCCGGGCTGGGCTCCGGTGGGCTCGCCGTCGCGTGCCGCCAGCACGCCGTTCACAAACACGGCCTTGGCGCGGCCATGTGCCTCAAAGCCCTCGAGCGGCGTGTAGTCCACGGCCTGATGCTGTGTCGCGGCGCTGATCGTCCAACGCGCGCAAGGATCCCACACGCACACGTCGGCATCGGCACCCTCGGCAAGACAGCCCTTGCGCGGGTACATGCCAAACACGCGCGCCGGGTTCTCGCTCATCAAGCGGCAGAGGTCCTCGGGTCCCAGCTGTCCCTCAAAGCTCGTGGCAATCGCGACGGGACGATGCTCCACGCCGGGCCCTCCGTTGGGAATCGCGCGGAAATCGTCGCGCCCGCGGTCCTTTTGCCCGTGCAGGTTAAAGCTGCAATGATCGGTCGCAATCGTATCGATCTCGCCGGCCACAAGCGCCTCGCGCAGTGCCGCACGGTCACCGGCATGGCGCAGCGGCGGGCTCATCACGTACTTGGCGCCCGCAAAGCCGTCCTCGCCCTGCTCCAGATAGCAGGTGTCGTCAAGCATCAGATATTGGGGGCAGGTCTCGACATAGATATTCTTCTGCCCGCGCGCTTTGGCAGCACGAATGGCCCCGAGCCCCAACTTGGTCGAAAGGTGCACCACGTTGACTGGGGCGTCGCCGGCCAGGTGCGCCAGATACAGCAGGCGGCTCACGGCTTCGGCCTCACACACGTCCGGGCGGCTGAGCGCATGCCCCTCGGGCCCATGAATCCCCTGCTCGCACACGCGCTTCTGCAGCTCATTCACCAGCGTACCGTTCTCGCAATGCACGCACAGTATGCCGCCAATACGCTTGAGCTCCTCGAGCACCTCGAGCGTCTCGGCATCGTCCAGGCGCAAATGATCGTAGGCAAAGTAGGTCTTAAACGACGATACGCCCGCCTCGCGCATAGCCGAAAGATCGGCGCGGTTGCGTTCATTCCACTCGGCGAGTGCCATATGAAAGGCGTAGTTGGCCGTGCAGGTTCCGTCGGCACGGCGATGCCACTCGGCCAAGGCATCGGGCATGGTCACGCCGCGATCGGCCGTCGCGTAGTCCACGATGGTCGTCGTGCCGCCGCAGGCAGCCGCGCGCGTGCCGGTCTCAAAGCTATCGGCTGTCCAATCCATGCCAGTCCAGCACTGCATGTGCGTGTGGCCGTCGATAAAGCCGGGAAACACCCAGCAGCCCGCGGCATCCTCGACGGTATCGCCCTCGGCCGGCTCAATCGCCGCGGCAATCCGCACAATCTTGTCGCCCTCCATGGCAAGATCGGCGCGGCGAAGCCCCTGGGGCGTCACGAGCGCGCCGTTTTTGATGATGATCATGTTGCTCCTTATTGATTAATACAGTTGGCCACGCGATCAAAATACGAGCAGGCCGCGATATGCTCCGTTATGCGTCGCTGTCCCTCTGCGGTATCGACATCCCACAGCTCGTAGGCACGCGCCTCGACCAGCACCACGTCGGTACGGTCCTTGAGAATCGAGCCCCCGCCGTCCTTGCCCTCAAGACGCATGAGTGCATCGAATAGTTCCGCCGGAAAGAGCACCGGGCTCGAAGGCTCACCGTTGCACGCCAAGCGCACCGGATGTTTGCGGCCACGCTCGTCAAACGCGCGAACCATGGCCTCAAAAGAGTCCGTGCTCACAAGCGGCTGGTCGCCCGGCAAAAAGAGGCAACCTTTCCAGTTGCGTTCGACTCCCCACGAAAGGCCCGCACGGACGCTTTCGCTGCGCAGCTCGCCATCGTGCAGAACGCACGGGCAATGCTTGTCCTCGCAAATCTGAGCGACCTCGGGCCAACGCGTCGAAACCACGACGTCAAAGCCCCGGGGAACCGAATCGATGGCCCGGGCAATCAGCGGCTCGTCATAGATATCGGCAAGCATCTTGTTAGAGCCAAACCGCTTGCCCTCGCCCGAAGCCATAATGACGCATCCAAGTCTCATGGTGATACCTCCCCCGAAACCATCGTACCCATAACTCGCGCCGCGGGCATCCACATCGAAAGCGCTTATCCCGCACGCCCGCGATGCAAAAAAGGGCACCCCGCCGGTTGGCAGAGCGCCCCCTTTACATGGCTTACCTCAACCCGGCTTTAGGCCTGGAGCCAACGGGCGGTGTTGCGCTCGTCGAGGGCCTTGAGGGTAGCGGCGGGATCGGCAACCTTCTGCAGGAACATCATGGCAGCGATGGCGTACGGCTTGTAGCTGGCCTCCTTGTACATGCCCACGCGGTGCATGTCGAAGACGTCGGCGTTAACCTCGCCGTGCTCACAGGAAACACCGGAGATGTCGGCGGGCAGCGGGTGCATAAAGATGGTGTCTTGGCCGTTGGCAGTCTTCTCCATGAGCTCGGTCGTGGAGCACCAGTCCTGATGGGTGGCGTTCTGGGCGAGCAGCTCCTTCTCGAGCGCAGCGATGCCGGCGTCGTCGCCCTCGGCGTACAGGTTGGTACGCTTCTCCATGGCGGCAAACGGAGCCCAGCTCTTGGGGATCACGATGTCGGCGCCCTCGAAGGCCTCGGCCATGGTGTTGACCTGCTTAAAGGTGGTGCCGGACTCGGCGGCGTAGCCCTTGGCGCGCTCGACGACCTCGGGCATGAGGTCGTAGCCCTCGGGGTGAGCCAGGGTGACGTCCATGCCAAAGCGGGGCAGCAGGCTGATCAGCGACTGCGGGCAGGACAGCGGCTTGCCGTAAGAGGGCGAGTAGGCCCAGGTGACGGCAACCTTCTTGCCCTTGAGGTTCTCAAGACCGCCAAACTCGTTGATGAGGTAGAGCATGTCGGCAGAGGACTGCGTGGGGTGGTCGGAATCGGACTGCAGGGAGATGAGCGTGGGACGGTGATCCAGAACGCCGTCCTCGTAAGCCTGCTGGACAGACTCGGAGACCTCGGCCATGTAGGCGTCGCCCTTGCCGATGTACATGTCGTCGCGGATGCCGATGACGTCGGCCATGAAGGAGATCATGGTAGCGGTCTCGCGGACGGTCTCGCCGTGAGCGATCTGGGACTTCTTCTCGTCCAGGTCCTGCAGCTCAAGGCCGAGCAGGTTGGCGGCCTTAGAGAAGGAGAAGCGCGTACGGGTGGAGTTATCGCGGAACAGGGAGACGGCCAGGCCCGAGTCGAAGATCTTGGACGAGACGTTGTTCTCGCGCAGCTCGCGCAGGGCGTCGGCGACGATGTAGAGAGCCTTGAGCTCATCGGTGGTCTTATCCCAGGTGTGCAGGAAGTCGCTGCCGTACATACCCTTAAAATCGAGGCCGTTCAGCTGCTCGACGAGCTCGGTAAACTTGGCGTCCATGTAAATGTCCTTTCTAAAGGTGAAACGATCGCAATGAGTAGATGTGCTCCGGCATGCGCGTGTGGCTAGAACATGCAGAGCGCTATGACGAGGACCCGCTACCGTTGAGGAAGCATGGGAGATAACGACCGCGGGCCCCAAGTCAACAGGAGGCGCCGGGGGCATAAACTGTCCCCGGCTCAACAAAATCGAGGAATGGGACTAGTCGATCTTGTTGTTGGTCAGACCGGCGCGGAACACGGTGGCGTCGCCATCGGCCTGGCTCGGATCGTAGAGGTTCAGGGCAGCCACATACATGGCGGCAGCGGTGACCAGGTCGTCCTTGTAGGTGACCTCGTTGGGAGCGTGAGCCTGAGACTCGGCACCCGGGCCAAAGCCCACGCAGGGGATGCCGTAGCGGCCCTGGATGGAGACGCAGTTCGTGGAGAAGGTCCACTTGTCGCACAGCGGGCGACCGGTGCGCTTGTCCATGCTGGGCTCGCAGCCGATGCGCTCGTCACCAAACATGGCCTTGTGGGCGTCGACGAGGGCCTTGACGTGCGGAGCGGTCTCCTTGTTGATCCACGTGGGGAAGTAAGCCTCGGTCTCGTAGACCTCGCCGGTCCAGGACGGACGGTCGTACATGTACATGGAGACCTTCACGTCGTCGCCGTACTTCTTGGCGGCCGGCAGGTTGCGGATCTCGTCCAGGCAGGACTCCCAGGTCTCACCGGCGGTCATGCGACGGTCGATGGAGATGGCGCAGGAATCGGCCACGGCGCAACGGCTGGGGCTGGTGTAGAAGATCTGGCTGACGGTGCAGGTGCCGCGGCCCAGGAAGCGGGCGTCCTCGAAGTGCTCGGGGTTGTACTTGGGGTCGAGCATCTTAACGAGACCCTTGATGTCGGTCGACTCGTCGCAGCCGTTGTTGTTGAGGGCGCGGACGTCGGCGATGATGTCGGCCATCTTGTAGATGGCGTTGTCGCCGCGGTCGGGAGCGGAGCCGTGGCAGGAGGTACCGTGAACGTCGACGCGGATCTCCATACGGCCGCGGTGACCGCGATAGATGCCGCCGTCGGTGGGCTCGGTGGAAATGACGAACTCGGGCTTAATGCCGTCCTTGTTGTAGATGTACTGCCAGCACATGCCGTCGCAGTCCTCTTCCTGGACGGTGCCGACGACCATGATCTTGTAGCCCTCGGGGATGAGGCCCATGTCCTTCATCATCTTGGCAGCGTAGGTAGCGGAAGCCATGCCGCCCTCCTGGTCGGAGCCGCCGCGGCCGTAGATGATCTCGTCGGTCTCGTAGCCCTCATAGGGATCGGCGTCCCAATTCTCGATGTTGCCGATACCGACGGTGTCGATGTGGGAGTCGATGGCGATGATCTTGTCGCCCTCGCCCATAAAGCCCATGACGTTGCCCAGACCGTCGACCTTGACCTCGTCATAGCCAAGGCTCTCCATCTCGGCCTTGATGCAGGCAACAACCTCACCCTCCTCGCAAGACTCAGAGGGATGGCTAATCATTGCGCGAAGAAAACGCGTCATATCAGCACGGTGGGACTCAGCAGCGTTTTTAATTGCCTCGAAATCGAGTTCCTTAGTCATAACAGTCAACCTTTCTACAAGGGTTTACCTACAGGTAGATATTTCAGATAGATCACTTTGCCAAGCAGCGTGAGGTCGAGCACCCGGCAAGCAAGTAAACGTAGGGTGGCGGAGCATACGTTTGCTCCGTCGCGAGTTCCGCACGAGCCGGAGAGCACTTAATGTGCTCTCCGTGCGAGCAGGACTGTCCGAGCAGGGAGCAAACATATGCTCCGCCACCCGGACAGGTCAGGCCTGCTAGCAGGTGGGGTACTCGCCCTCCCAGACGATGCGACGGTACTGATCCGGATCCGTGTCGCCCTCGGTGGAGAAGCAGAGCACAGAGCTCGTCTTGTCCAGGCCGATGAGCTCCTTGAGCTCGGCGTACTCGGGATCGAGCATGAGAGTCTCGACCAGGCCGGTGGTCACCGCGCCGGATTCGCCGGAGATGACGCGCGGGTCGCCCTTCTCGGGAGCGCCCAGGGTGCGCATGCCGCGAGCGGTGACCCAGTCGGGGCAGGACACGAAGGCGGTGACGTGGTTGCGCAGGATATCCCAGCCCAGAATGTTGGGCTCGCCGCAGCACAGACCGGCCATGATGGAGGGCATGTCGCCGTCCACGATGCGCGGATCGCCGTCGCCGGCGGCAGCGCCCTTGTACAGACAGGCGGCAGGCGCGCACTCAGCCACGACGAAGGTGGGCGGGTTATCGGGATACAGGTTGGTGAAGTAGCCCACCACGGCGCCGGCGAGCGAGCCCACGCCAGCCTGGACAAACACGTGCGTCGGGCGGTTGATGGCCATCTCGCGCAGCTGCTCGGCAGCCTCGGAAGCCATGGTGCCGTAGCCCTCCATGATCCAGGACGGGATCTTCTCGTAGCCCTCCCAGGCGGTGTCCTGAACGATGACACCGCGCTCGCAGGCGTCGGCCTCGGCGGCGGCCATGCGCACGCACTCGTCGTAGTTGACCTCTTCGATGGTCACCGTGGCGCCCTCGGCGGCGATGTTATCGAAGCGGGGCTTGGTGGAACCCTTGGGCATGTGCACGACGGCCTTCTGGCCCAGCTTGTTGGCAGCCCATGCCACGCCGCGGCCATGGTTGCCGTCGGTGGCGGTAAAGAAGGTAGCCTGGCCAAAGTCCTTGGCCAGCTGATCGGAAGTCAGGTAATCGAAGGTGCACTCGGCAACGTCCTTGCCGGTCTCGTCGGCAATGTAGTTGGCCATGGCAAACGAGCCGCCCAGGACCTTAAAGGCGTTGAGGCCAAAGCGATAGCTCTCGTCCTTAACGCACAGGTTGGACAGGCCCAGGCGCGCGGCCTGGCCGTCCAGGCGGGCAAGCGGAGTGACGGTGTACTGGGGGAACGACTGGTGGAAGGCACGGGCCTTCTTCACGTGGTCGAGACTCATGATTTCCAAGTGCTTGTCATCGCTCTTGGGCATCGTGTTGCTCGCCCACTGGATCTTATCGGCCATACGGTGAACTCCTTAAGTCCTCTCTTGCCGGCCCCCGCATACGCGTTTCAGCCCGATCCCATTCACACGACTGAACTTTTATGTGGATGCCAAACAAAAAGTTTGTTAGTAATGTTCTATCACACTTTTTGATTGGTATATCTAACGAATTGTTTGTTGCCGTAATCGGTACTTTTTCGCCGCCGAACGGTCACACAACGCAGCGACGCTTTCGTTATTTGCGAACAGGTGTGGTTTATGGCACAGTGAGCCCAAACTAATTTTTAGGAAGGTACCCATGACCCCCGCACAGATTGAGTTTTACAAGCGCCTCGCACACGGTCTGGCGCTCCAATTTGGCCCCAACTGCGAAGTCGTCGTCCACGATCTGGAGACCAAGGACGTGGACCACTCCATCGTAGTGATCGAAAACGGCCACGTCAGCGGGCGCAAACTGGGTGACGGCCCCAGCCATATCGTGTTTGAGTCCATGCACGAGGGCGCCACCGACGTACACGACCGCGAGCCATACCTCACCAAAACCACCGATGGCAAGCTGCTCAAGTCCTCGACGATCTTTATCCGCAACGATGAGGGCAAACCCGTCGGCATTCTGGGCATCAACTTTGACATTACGCTTATGAAGGCTTTTGAGCGTTCGCTCGACGCCTTTACCGGCACCGGCGGCACGGGCTATACCGAGCCCGAGCCTATTACCAAGAACATCGGCGACCTGCTCGAGGACCTGCTGCACGAGTGCGAGCAGTTTGTGGGCAAGCCCGCGGCACTCATGACCAAAGACGAGCGCATTCGTGCCATTGGCTACCTCGACCGTCGCGGTGCCTTCCTCATTTCCAAGTCGAGCGAGCGCGCCTGCGAGTTCTTTGGCATCTCAAAGTACAGCTTCTATAGCTACCTCAATGAGGCCAAGGCGGCGGCCGGCGACAAGTAGGCACTCGCCTGGATTGCCCCCCTTTGGGCGCGAGTTCTGGAAAGCACGAATCCAAGACCGAGCCGCTTGGGAAGTTCCATATAATCGATGTCATTAGTATTTCGAAAGGATGGAACAGAATGGCGTTGAGCAAGGCATCATGCACCGGTCGCGGATTGATTCCGGCAATTGGTGGACATGTGCACCGCATGTTCGATGAGGGTGAAGACGACCTGTTTTCGCTGAGCCTTGACGACGTGATGGATGATCGCCCGTGGACCGCCGACGAACTCATGGGCGGCGGGGCTCGCCTGTCAAACCCCAATCCCGCACTTGCGCCTAAGCCCGCATCTGCGCCGACTCCTGCGCAGTCGCCTGTTTCGACGCCCGCGCCTACGCCCGCACCTTCTTCGGCGCCCACGCCCGCTCCCCGCCCCGCAAGCGACCCGTCCGAGACGGCGGCATTTCTCGCTGCAGCGACGCAGGGCAAATCGGCCGACAGCACTGTTATGTACAGCGCCCAGCAGTTGCCTGTTCCTGCGGCACGCAAGCCTCCGGTCGCAAGGCTCGATGAGCCCGTTGCCCATCAGGTTGCCTACGATTCCTGGGCTGCAACCGATCTGGATGAGACCTCTACCGGCATGCCGGCGCTCGATGTTCCAGTTAACCCGCTTTTTGCCGCCAACACGGGCGCCGCGGACTATGAGGGCGGTGCGGCATATTCCGATTATTCCGATGACTATGCTGGCAACGGTCGCATCGAGACAGAGGATTATGGCACCGCATCGAGCGATTATCTCAACGATCCGTACGCTGCCACGCCTGCACCGGAATATGACCCGGAGGCCGCGTCCGCACCGGCGTATACCAAAAGCACGGGCGAAGAGCGCTTCGCCGATTATTACGCCAAGGAAAAGGCGCTGCGTTTCTCGGAATTTCCGCAGGCAGTCAAGGTTGCCTTTATCGCCATTGTCATTGCCCTGCTCGGCGTCATTGCGTTTGAGGGATTCCAGCTGTTCCGCGGCCCCACCCAAGCGGAGTCGGAGACCCAGCAAAAAGAGGACGATAACCAGTACCTGGACATCAACACCCTCAAGGGCGACCCCAACGACGAGGACGACGAGTAGCGAGGGTTAAGGGAGGGCCGGAAGAGCCGGCGGCACATTACGGCTCCAAAAGCCCTGTCATAAAGATGGGTAGATACAGCACGTCACCATCGCGGTGAAGATTACATTCCGCAAGTACCAGGGCGCGATCGATTCCGTAGCCCTTCGTTGCCAGTGCGTTATCGAGCGCCGCGTGGGACTTAAAGCTCTTGCCCGATTTGACCTCGATAGCAAGCACTTCCCCATCGAGCGTCTCCTCAACAAAATCGAGCTCGCCGACCTTTTTAGACGTAAAGTAGCGCAATCTGAATCCGTGGGCCTTGAGCTCTTGCGCGACAAAGCCCTCGAATGCCGCCCCCATATTCATGCCAAAGGGGCCTTCTGCCTCTCCATCAAAAGCTCCTTGGGCAACCTTCTTGGAATATGAGGACATGAGCATTCCGGTGTCCAAGTAAAACAGCTTAAACAGATTTCGCTGCTCCCCCATTAAAAGAGGCGCTACCGGAGCTGTCACGTTATACACGGGAAGCGCAACACCCGCCTCCGAAAGCCAAAGAAAATGGTCTGTCACCTGCGAAAAACGCTTAACACCGCTAATCGACGACAGCTTGAATCGCTTGTTTTTTGAACCGGCCTCGCTGGGAATCAAATCATAGATATCGCGAATAACCAAGCGTAGCTCGGGCGGAGCGTACTTTGCGATGTCATCGCGATACAGGGCGTGAAGATCGCGGTGGATGTTTCGAACCTCGTCGACATTGCGCGTCGCCAAGAAGGAATTGACCGCGTCGGGCATGCCTCCCACCACCACATACTGATGGAACAGATCGAGCAAGCGGTCATACAGGTAGCCGGGGAGCTCCTCCTCATCCTTTAGACAGCCCCTGAGCATGTCAAACACGCTGGCACCAACGCCATTTGCCCAGCAAAACTCTTCAAAGTCGAGCGGGTACATCTGGACCTGCTCGACATACCCCACCGGCAGGGAATCGATGCCCTCGAGCTCAACGCCAAGGAGCGATCCGGTAAGGATGTATCGAAAGTCGCCGCGCTGGACCAGGTATTTGATAAACGTCACCACGTTGGGGCATCGCTGCACCTCGTCGATAACCACGACGGTCTTGTTCGCAACCATCGGCTGCGTCGCAGCGATAGACATGCGCATAAGCAGGTCATCCGCACTTTTCGCCGCCAAAAACGAATCACGCACGGACGCGTCGGCGATAAGGTCGAACGTCACGACATTTTCGAACGATTCGTTTGCAAAGACGTTGACCAGATATGACTTTCCTACCTGTCGGGCGCCCTTGACCAAAAGAGCCTTGTTAGGCGACGAGGCAAGCCAAGATTCAAACTGTGCTTTCGCTTTTCTCTGCAGCATAAGTGCATCCCTTAATTACGTGCTGTTTTAGCACTAGGATACACTTTTCCGCGGTTGTTAGGTGCTCATTTCGACACTTTTTCGAAGTTCTAAAGTGTGCATTACGACACTTTTCCGTACTTTTACACGGGATATTTCGACACTTTTTCGAATTTAAGCCTAACAGCAGCCGGCGAAATCAAGCGCCGCTTGCACGTCATTTCGCAGGCGGCGCTTGATTTCTGTCCGTACACGTTGATAGACTTTCTCTTGCCCGCAAGGAGCGGGCGCGTTTTATCCAGAGTCGGGGTAGAGAGTTGGCTCCACGATCCCGACGCCAACCGGCCAAGAGGCACGGTGGCCCTGCCAACATCGATGAAAGGAGTCCGTATGGACAATTTCTCCGTGCGCAGTGAGCGCAACTTCCACAACCTGGCAACCAAGCCAAAACGAATGCATCTTCTGGACGAGCCGAGCGGCTATGCCTCGGCCATGGTCAAGAGCAGCCTCTCCCACCAGATGCGCTTTACGGTGCAGGTGCTCGAGGAAGAGCTCTGTGCTGCTGGCGACCCGCACGTACTACAGATTAAGCTGCCCAGAAACGACTCGCGTGAGCCGTCCAGCTGGAAACTCTTCGCCGACGGCGTGTGCGTTGCGGACGGATCCGGCACCTTTGTTATGGATGCTATCGACCAGGGCATGATACAAGCCTGTAAGACATGGGGAGATCACGACGTATTTGCCGACATCGCAGGGGCAATCGTTCTAAGCAAAGCTGCATTTGATATCAAGGAGCGCGCTTGTCAGACGCTTTCATAAATCGCATGGACAGTTGGTCGGTTCCACGCCCAGCACCTGATCGAGGGCATGGTCGCCGCCGGGGTAGACCCGATGCTGGAAGATCTTCTCAGCGCTCCCGCGTAGATTAATCGAGCGCTCTATCGACAAAGATGCATCTACCATAACGGCATGGGGCGTGCTCGCCTTGTACCGACCCCAACCAATCCCGTCGGCGCGACTGCAGTCTCAAACAACCACCGGCACCATCCATCCGCACACGAGAGGCGATGGGCACAGGCGAACCCCTCAACCTCGCTATTCGTAAACTTCATCAGTGTTTCCACATCCCCATCAAAAGAATCCGAAAGACATCCCCCGCTAAGAAAACGCTTCTGAACATCTCGCTTTGCAGGCAAAGCCGCACCGGAGTGATGCAGAGGCCTGCGCAGGGTTTCACGGGTCCCCTTGACGCTGCCTAGCGGAAGTGCCACCCGGCATCCCTTCCATAACGCACGGGTAAACAAAGGGAAATAGCGCCACCCACCGCGCAAGGAAGGACGCCACCATGGATCTCACGAAAACGGCTAGAGAAATTACCCGCCTCATGCTCCCCTACCTGACCACGCAGCAGAACCGCCAGCTCAAAAAGGTTTTATCGCACTGCCTTTTCGATGAAAACCAGTTAGCTGAGAACAGCGGCGACAGTGACAACAAATCATTCCTCGATCTTTTTCTGTCCGCGAAACGCCTCGAAGGTTGCTCGGATAGGACTGTCGCCTACTACGAAGCAACCATTAATAAACTGCTTGAATCGTTCGACACGCCAGCCTGCGACCTGGGAACCGAAGAGATTAGGTCCTATCTTTCCGACTATCAGCAAAAAGCCGGCGTCAGTCGCGTCACCGTCGACAATGTCCGAAGAATCATCTCAAGCTTCTACTCATGGCTCGAAGATGAAGACCATATCATCAAGAGTCCGGTTAGACGCATTAAAAGGGTCAAGGCCCCACAACCCATTAAGGAAACGTATAGCGATGAAGTCGTTGAGATTCTTTGTGATAACTGCGGGTCGCCCCGAAACCTTGCCCTGATCGACCTGTTGCGCTCCACGGGCATGCGTGTGGGCGAACTTGTCTCGTTGGACAGGAGCTCTGTCGACACCATCAATCGTGAGTGCATCGTACACGGCAAGGGAAATAAGGACCGCATCGTCTATTTTGACGCAAAGACTAAAGTCCATATCGAGAATTACCTGTCAACCCGAATGGACAGCTCGGAAGCACTCTTCGTGTCGAGCAAGGCGCCACACGAGAGGCTACAAATTGGCGGCGTCGAGGCGCTGCTTAGAAAACTGGGGCGCGAGCTTGATTTAGGAAGGGTCCACCCTCATAAGTTCAGAAGAACGCTTGCCACAAAGGCAATCGACAAAGGAATGCCCATCGAACAAGTCCAGGTGCTCCTTGGCCATAAAAAAATAGACACCACATTAAGGTACGCAATGGTCGACCAGCGCAATGTCAAAGCATCCCACCGCAGGTACCTAACTTAAATTTCGATTTGTCGATCGAAGTGGCGAAGTCAGCGAATTCTCTCTGGAGGGAA
>CAUBTS010000056.1 GCA_958438955.1 uncultured Collinsella sp. | reverse complement strand
CCGCGTGTGCTACGACATCACGTCCAAGCCGCCCGCGACCATCGAGTGGGAATAGGAAATTCTTTAGTTATGGGGGTATAAATTTGATTTCCTTTAGGATAAACCCCCATAACTATATGAATTGACCTGCTGACTCCAATGAAGATTGGAGGGTAACGGCCAGGGGTGACGGCCCAGCGAGTGTTATTTTGCGAGCTAGGCGCATTGAAAGCGACCTTTCGTGGTATAAACTACTTGCCGGAAGCCGCGGCTTTCAGAGTACGGCTTACGTGTACGTTTAACCTCCGTGGGTGACGGGGTGCCGCAAGGCGTAGAATATCGCCCACCTGTAGGGGCCTGCAGCGATGCGGGCCCCGTTTCGTATGAAGGGGGGCGAACCGATGAAGATCGTATCCATCTCCCAGGACTTCTTCGACCTCGTCGATGGCGACCGCGAGCTCATGCTTAAGCGCGACCGCCCCTGCATCGCGGTGGCGAGGCTGCGTTTCCGCGGGAAGCGCAGGGACTTCGCCGTGCCGCTGCGCTCCAACATCGCCCCAATGTGCTCAAAGACCAGTACTTCGCGCTGCCGCCCCGCCCCGCGACGCGCCCCGGCTGCCGCCACGGCATCCACCACATCAAGATGTTCCCCATAACCAAGGCCTACCAGCGCCGCTTCAGGACCGAGGGCTCGGCTTACTACGAGACACTCCAGCGCATCATCGACGGCAACACCAAGCGCATTGTCTCCGAATGCCAGGCGTACCTCGACCGCTACGAGCGCGAGGGAAGGCCTCGCTTTGCCGTCGGCATCGACCGCATCGTGGGGCTGCTGGAGGGCGAGAAGTAGGGCACCTCGGCTCAGTCTCGAGCCATGCGGAGTCGCTCCGCATTTTTGAACGCCGCGTGTGCGTCCCAAATACTTGAGAAGCAAACTGCGAAGTGCAGTGGCGCGCCCGTGCCCGTGCATAGCCGTCACCATCGGCGTCTACGCGGCGTCGGCTTCAAGTGGAACTGGCGCCGCTGCTGTATATGGTTTGCCTTGCTGCAAATGGCGATCAATGCCCGCGATGCTTCTGTTTGCGCTTCAGCTCTCGCTGCTCGAAGCGCGCCTCCGCCTCATCCGCGCGACGCTGGCTTCTTGCTTGGGCCGACTCCCGCTTCATCGCTTCCCGCTGTGCCGCGAGCGCCTGCTGCGCCTTGGTGCTCATCGCGGGCCGCTTAAGGGCTTTCGCCGCCTCACGGGCGCGCCGCTTGGGGTTCTTCGCGGGCTTGTTTGTTTCAGTGGCCTTGTCGCCGAAGAACGAGAGCTTCTCCCATTCGCTTGTAACGAATCGCAGGATCTCCTCATCGGACGGCTCCGCGCCGAAGACGATGCGGGCGACGCCGTACTTTCCGCCCTCGACGTGCTCCGCCAGCCCGACCCAGAATTGACCGTCGTGATATACGGTCAGGGTGGACGACACGCTGATCTGCATGGTTGGTTCCTCCTTTATGTAGATGACCATGCAGAGAAGGGACAACCAAGGAGGCAGGTTACTGATGCGGACTCCCGCACGCCCACGACTACCCGACGGGGACTGTGTTTTCATCTCTGATGCCCGCATTGTAGCACGCGCGGATGCGCCCTTCATCGCTGCCGACATGACGTGGCTGGGATTCGTTCCTCGACACATCCTTTTGTATATTGCCTTCCCGGTTTCGAAACTTTAAATCAATTCGAGTTTCGAAACCGGGAAGGAGAGCGTATGTGAGAGGCGATATGAGCATCAACTTGATGCTTGAGGGGGGAGCTCGCGTCGCTTCTGCCCATCGGGGACGTGTTCCCGAAGGTCCTCATCTCCCGCATAGGGCATGAGACCTGTACCCGGGAAGGCGTACTCGTGCTGGACCTCGCGCGGTGCTGCTCGGTGAGCAGGGGTTCTGAACACTGCGTAGGGATATAGCGCGACAGGGGGTGCAGCACCGTTTGCGCCTTGTCTAGAGAACACGAACGAGAGATGTCGTCTGCGGACGACTGCATAGCTCCATCTGTTTTGGCTACAAGAAAACATGCCGCGCGCCTGCGGCATGAAGGAGAGGGAATCCTATGAATATCGTTGTGTTGAGTGGCAGCCCGCGCAAGGGCGCCAATACCGACACCATGGTCGAGGTGTTTGCCGAGACCGCGCGCGAGGGCGGCCATACGGTCGAGGTCATCCGTGTTGCCGGCAAAAAGATCGCTGGTTGCCTGGGATGCCAGTACTGCTTTACCCATGAGGGCACCTGTGTGCAGAAGGATGACATGGCCGATGTGATCGAGTCGCTGAAAGACGCCGATATGGCTGTCTTCGCTTCGCCTATCTACTGGTTTGATATTACTGCGCAGGAGAAAGCCGCTATTGACCGCCTGTACGCCTTCGGTGCCACGGGCTTCCCGTTCACCAAGACGGCCCTTTTGCTCGATAGCCACAGCGAGGGCGTCTATGATGCGGCGATCGCTATGTACAAGTCAACCTGCGCGTACTGCAAGTGGGAGGACCAGGGCATTGTCACCATCAGCGGTATGACCGAGCGCGACAGCATGGTATCGTCGCCCAAGTTGAAAGAGGTGCGAGAGCTCGCTCGCAAGCTCGCCTAAGGACAAGAAGAACGCATGGCAATCAGCGTTGGCGGAAAGCCTACTTCTCTTACCAAGAGGATTACTGATTGCCATGCGTTGATGTCCTTGTGGACGATCTCCGCGTGCTAGGAGACCTTCTCGCTCAGGAACTCCTTGAATGCGGGGATGTCGAATCCGACGAGGCCACGTCCGCGTTCCCCGATGACGCCGTCCTCGAGCAGGCGGCGTTTGTACTGGCTCGCGTAGTTGCTGGCGACGCCCATGCGCTTGGCTATCTCCGAGACCCTGCTGGGGCCAGAATCGGGCAGCATCGCGAGCAAAAACTCAATGTCTTTATCGGAAAGCTCTCGATAGGTCGTTTCGAGAGAAGCCCGATGCCATGCTTCTCGAGTTGCCTGAAGATGCCATTCATGCACGTGCACCAGTTGCCCTGGGCTTCTTGAACATATGTCCAAGAAGCCCACTGGGCCAATTTGAACACCGTTTATGCGCGCGTGAGACTGTGAAAGGTAGCTATCTGCCGCTTCTTTGGTTCGCTCGATAATATCTTCGAGCATGCCTGGCATGGCGGAGCCATTTGCTGTACTCCATGGTGTCTCCTTTGCAAGTTTTGCTAATTTTTGCAAGTTTTGCTAACGACCGACCAAAGGGCATCGAAGCAGTGACGCTGACATTTTTTAACGCAGAAAAATAAGCAGAAATCAATTAATCTGCGTTAAGAAATAGTTGAGAAGAAAAACGACGAGTCCCGGGCGCAATGCCGTTGCGCTCCGGGCCTCGTCGCTTTGCGAAGTATCTAACGGTCTCGTTGCCGTGGTACCTAGTCAAACAGGCTCGGCATGTCGTTTTCCTTCATGAGGGCACCGGCTGAGGGGAGGCTCTGCGCGGTGAACTTCTCGGCCGAGACGCCGGCGCCAAGAATCTCCTCGGTCGTGCCGACGGTGGTGACCGAGCGGCCCTTCTTGGCCGTAAAGGCCTGGACGCCCTGCGTGTTGGTAGTCGTCTTGGTCTTGAGCAACGACGTGTTGAAGTTCATCAAACGATAGTCGCTCGAGACCAGCGCGATGTCGCGATCTTCCTTGAGCACTTGGGCATACAGCAGCTTGCTGCCGCCGTAGATGGCGTTCTTGAGGCGCTTGCGGTTGGTCTTGGTGACGTATCCAGAAAGCGCGACGCGCACTACGCGGCCGTTCTCAAAGACGAACAGCACGTCGGCCTTGTAGTCCTCGGGGTCGATGACCCAGATGACACTCTCGTCGGGTTCCATCTCAAGATCGGTCGGCAGGTACGAACCCAGCTGGGCCGACTTGGTGTCCTCAAACGCCGCAACCTTGCACTTGTACACCTGACTCTTGTTAGTAAACACGAGCAGCTCGTGGGTGTTGGAGGATGGGAACTCGATAAAGGGTTTGTCGCCGTCCTTGTACCTGAGTGTGGCGGCCTTTTTGAGCACGCGGTCCGTCATCTTCTTAAGGTAGCCATCGTGCGAGAGCATGATCGTAACCGGGTACTCCTCGACCTCGGGCTCCAAGCTCACCTCGATGACCTCATGGGGCTCGATCCTGCCCGTGCGGCGCGGCATCACATACTTCTTGTTGACCGCGGCCAGCTCGTCGCTGATGACCTTCTTGATGTTGTCTTCGCTCGAGAGGATTTCCTCAAGCTCGGCAATCTCACCCTCGAGCTTAGCGATGTCCTTGGTGCGGTTGAGGATGTACTCCTCGTTGATGTTGCGGAGCTTGAGCTCGGCAACAAACTCGGCCTGGGTCTCGTCGATGTCGAAGCCGCGCATAAGGTTGGGCACGACTTCGACATCGAGCTTGGTGCCACGGATGATGGCGATCGCCTTGTCGATGTCGAGCAGAATCGCTTCGAGGCCGTGCAGCAGGTGCAGGCGCTCGGACTTTTTGCCCAGGTCAAAGTTAATGCGGCGACGCGTGGACTCAATACGCCATTTGACCCACTCGTGCAAGATCTGGCGCACGCCCATAACACGGGGATAGCCGTCGACGAGCACGTTAAAGTTGCACGAGAACGAATCCTGCAGCGTGGTCGAGCGATAGAGCTTGGCCATGAGCTTGTCGGGGTCGACGCCGCGCTTAAGGTCGATGGCGATGCGCAAGCCCGAGAGGTCGGTCTCGTCGCGGATGTCGGCGATCTCTTTGACCTTGCCCTCCTTGGAGAGCTTGACGATGCGCTCGATGATGACATCGGTTTTGGTGGTGTAGGGGATCTCATAGACCTCGATGATGCGCTCTTCGGGGATCCAACGCCAGCGGGAGCGAATCTGGAAACTACCAAGGCCGGTTTCGACGATCTTCTCCATCTCCTCGCGGCGGTAGATAATCTCGCCGCCGGTCGAGAAGTCGGGCATGGGCATGTACTCGAGCAGGTCGCAGTCGGGATCCTGCAGGTAGTGCATCGTGGCGGTGCAGACCTCGTTGAGGTTGAAACCGCAGATGTCGGACGCCATGGCGACGCCGATGCCCTTGTTGGCCGAGACAAGGATGTTGGGGAACGTGGTGGGCAGCAGGCGCGGCTCCTTCATGGCGCCGTCGTAGCTGTCGACGAAGTCGACCGGGTCCTTGTCGATGTCCTTGAAGATCTCGGCGCTGATGGGGGAGAGCTTGGCCTCGGTATAACGCGAGGCGGCGTAGCTCAGGTCGCCCGAATAGTACTTGCCAAAGTTGCCCTTCGACTCCACAAAGGGGGCGAGCAGTGCCTCGTTGCCGGTGGCTAGGCGCACCATCGTCTCGTAGATCGCGGCGTCGCCGTGCGGGTTGAGCTTCATGGTCTGGCCCACGATGTTGGCGCTCTTCTGGCGCTCGCCCTTGAGCAGACCCATCTTGTACATGGTGTAGAGCAGCTTGCGGTGCGAGGGCTTAAAGCCGTCGATCTCGGGGAACGCACGCGAGACGTTGACGCTCATAGCGTAGGGCATGTAGTTGACCTCGAGCGTCTGCGTGATCGGCTGATCGGTGACCTCAGAGTGCAGGCCGATGACGTTCTCGGCGTTGACCTGCTTTTTCTTTGGCTGGTTCTTCGTCTTCTTCTTTGCCACGATATCCTCTTGAACTTCTTAAGGGCCGTCGTTATCGATTTGCTGCTATTGCAGGTCCAGCTGGTCCAGGTATTCCTTGCCGTGCTCGGAGATATGGCGCTTGCGGCCTGCCTCGTCGTTGCCCAGCAACAGGTTGAACATGGTCTCCATCTTGGTGACGTCCTCGGGCTCCACCTTGATCAGGCGACGCGTCTCGGGGTTCATGGTGGTGAGCCACATCATGTCCGGGTCGTTCTCGCCAAGACCCTTGGAGCGGTTGATGGAGCACTTTTGGTCGCCAATCTCCTTGAGGATGCCGTTCTTCTCGAGCTCGGTGTAGGCAAAGTAGGTCTTCTCTTTGCAGTTGATCTCGTAGAGCGGCGACTCGGCGATATACACGTAACCCTCGTCGATAAGTGTGGGCACCAGGCGGTAAAGCATGGTGAGCACGAGCGTGCGGATGTGGTAACCGTCGACGTCGGCGTCCGTACAGATGATGACCTTGTTCCAGTTGAGGTTGTCCAGGTCAAAGGCACCAAGGTTCTTGATGCGCTTGTCTTTGATCTCCACGCCGCAGCCCAGCACGCGCATGAGGTCCATGATGATGTCGGACTTAAAGATGCGCGGATAATCCTCCTTCAGGCAGTTGAGGATCTTGCCGCGGACGGGCATGACGCCCTGGAACTCGGCATCGCGCGAGGTGCGAATGGCACCTGCTGCCGAGTCACCCTCTACGATGTAGATCTCGCGGCGGCTCTTGTCCTTGGAGCGGCAGTCGATGAACTTCTGCACGCGGTTGGCCATGTCGGTCTTCTGCTGCAGGTTGGTTTTGATACTCTGGCGCGTTTTCTCGGCGTTCTCGCGCGAACGCTTGTTGATGAGCACCTGCTCCATGATCTTGTTGGCGGCGTCTTTGTTCTCGATCAAGTAAGTCGAGAGGCGCTCCTTAAAGAAGGCCGTCATAGCCTGCTGGATAAAGCGGTTGTTGATGGCCTTCTTAGTCTGGTTTTCGTAGGACGTCTGGGTGGAGAAGCAGTTGGTCACCAGCACCAGGCAGTCCTGGACGTCCTGCCATTTGATGCCGCTCTCGTTTTTGTTGTACTTGCCCTGTTGCTTAATGTAGGCATCGATGGCGCTGGTCAGAGCGCTACGGGCAGCCTTCTCGGGCGAGCCGCCATTCTCGAGCCACGATGAGTTGTGGTAGTACTCCTGCATCATGAAGGTGCGCGAGAAGCACATGCACGCGGTAATCTTCACGTTGTAGTCGGGCAGGTCCTCGCGGTCGCGACCTCGACGGTCGGCCTCGATAAAGAAGGGCTCGGTGAGGTAGTCGGTACCGACCTTCTCGAGCACGTAGTCTTCGATGCCCTTGGGATAGCAAAAATCCTCTTCGGAAAACTCGCCATCGTCGCCCTCGATGCGCAGGCGGAAGGTCACGTTGGCGTTGACCACGGCCTGGCGGCGCATGGTCTCGCGATACCAGTCGTGGGGAATGCTGATCGAGGTAAAGACCTCAAGATCGGGGCGCCACTTGATGGTGGTGCCGGTGCGGTTCTCGTCGCTGGGCTCAATCTCGAGTGCCTTCTTCTTGGCGCCGACAACCTTGCCCTTCTTAAAGTGCAGGGAGTACTTGTTGCCATCGCGCCAAACCGTGACGTCCATGTACTCGGAGGCGTACTGGGTCGCGCACGAGCCCAGGCCGTTGGTACCGAGCGAGAAGTCGTAGTCGCCGCCCTGGTTGTTATTGTATTTGCCGCCGGCGTAGAGCTCGCAAAAGACGAGCTCCCAGTTAAAGCGCTTCTCGGAGGGGTTCCAGTCGAGCGGGCAGCCACGGCCATTGTCCTCTACCTGGATAGAGCCATCGCGAAAGGCGGTAAGGGTGATGAGCTTGCCGTAGCCCTGGCGCGCCTCGTCAACGGCGTTGGACAGGATCTCGAAGGCGGCATGCGCGCAGCCGTCGAGCCCGTCCGAGCCAAAGATGACGGCGGGGCGCAGGCGTACGCGCTCCTCGTCCTTGAGCTGGCGGATACTGTCGTTACCATAATTTGCGGTGTTTTTTGCCATACTCGCTCTCTCGGTGCTCCTTTGCTGCGTTTAAGTCATATAGATAGTCAAGGTAGCATAGCCCAGCCCACAGACGATTCCAACCAACACGAAATCCATCGAACAACCGTTCGATTAGATAATGAATGCTTGGAATGCGGGAGGGACCTGTCCTGTCCTATCCAAACATCTGCGGCAGGTCGATGAAGACGGTTCGATCGCTTTCGCCAGCTTCGAAGCCCGAACGGGAGAAGAATCCATAGCGATGGCACTTGAGTCCCGTTGCCTCGACTTGGGCGATTTCCTCGTCGACCATTTTTTGCGTGATGGGGGATTTGCGGAACTTTGCTTCGTAGAATGCGTAGCCCTCGGGGTCTTGCGTTACCACATCGAATTCGCCGCTCGTTTTGTTTGCGGGGTCGTCGTACCAGTACTTGCCTATGGCGTCGAAAGCCGGTTCGATCTTGCCGGTCCTGTTCTGCCGCACGAGGTATTGACGGCAGATCTCCTCGAACATATGAGGAACGTAGTTTTCCTCGAAGTCTTGGAAGACGTGACGATCATAGAAGACTTCCGGGTCGAGCAGCTGACGCGCTGAGGCATTGCGGAAAACATAGCGATAGTAAAAGAGCGAAAGCGGATCCACTACAAAGTAGCCAGACTTGCGCTTGTTCGTAGGGTCGTTGATGGGTGCACGCTTTTGGACGATTTCGAGTGACATGAGCTTGTCGAGCACGTCTGCCATGGCCGGACCGCTCGAGACGTGCGACTGTGCCAGCACGTCCCCCCAACGGGAGTAGCCTTGTGCGAGAGCCCCGAAAACTTCGTTGGCGTTGGTCATCTTCGAGATCTCGGCGTTGAGATAGGACGGCACCTCGCTTTCTAAGCGGGCGCCAGGTTCCGTGACGAGCTCGATGATGTTGTCGCGTACGCTTTGGGATTGATCGATGAGGCGATTGTAAAAGGGGATACCGCCAAAAACGCTATAGAGCCGCACCTTGTCCTCGGGCGAGAACGCGGGATAGAACTTCGCAGCGTCAAAGTAATCCATGGGCTTAAGCTCAAGCGCGAGATCAATTCGCCCGTAGAGGGGGCTTTCATGCTCGATGAGGGATTTCATAATCTCAACGTAGGAGCCGCACAGGACAATGTTTAAACGTGAGTCTTCCCTGTGGGCGTCGATTGAGGTCTGAAGAATGCTGTCTAAGCCTTTAACCGCATCTCTCAAGTAGGGGTATTCGTCGAGAACGAGGGTAATGTTCTTGTCTTTAGCTTGGGCAAACAGAAATTCGATGAGCTCGCGGATGCCTGTGAAGGCGAGCGGAGGAAAGCTCAGCGCTTCAGCAACAAGGACGGACAGACTCTCGTGGTTGTCTGCCTCGGAGGTTTGGCGGCACTCGTAATAGACCGTTGCGACGTCCGACAAATCGGTTAGCGCCTGCTTGATGAGCTCACTTTTTCCGACGCGACGCCTGCCGTAAATGAGAACATTGCGCTGCTCGGGTGCTTTGAGCGTTTTCTTAATACGGGCGAGCTCACGCTCCCTGCCAATAAATTCCACTTACTCGGTTCCTTCCGACTCGGTTTTGTCCGAGTTAATTGTATCGCATGGATCAGTTTATGCTCGAGTTTACTCGGACAAAACCGAGTCGGTTCTGCCCGAGTAAATTTGAAGGCGGCCGAATGCGTCTTGCTGCGTTTGCGGTTGGATACGTTGTCGAAAACGTGTCGTGCGGATTGTTGGATCGAATCGAACATTGGGACAGACGTCTCGTTTTATGGGCCGGGGGCGTGCATGTGCGAGTTCTTTTGGCCCATAAGGAACGCTGGTGGGTCGTTATTTGGGCCACGGGTCACTTCGCCGGCGCCGTGTTTCGTCATACGCTCATAGTGGAAGCCGATGCCACGGGGTCGACTTGGGACTCGGGCAATGGATGAGCTGCAAGCCGAAAGGAGCGGTGAGAATGATGAGGCCCATGACGAAGAAACTGCTGTTAGGAATTCCCACCGTGACGCTTTCGGCCGTGCTGGCGTGTACAGTGGCCGGCTGTGGCGGTAGTGCTCCGAGCGGCTCGCCTGGCGGTTCGGGCGGCAGCGCGCCTGTGCAGGAAAAGCCCAGGGCCTATGATTCGCAGACGGTCGAGGTGGCAGGCATTACCTATGAGTCGGTGGCTCACGGTACGTTCTATCGCGGCGATGCCAAGCTGCAGGACGGCTTTTACCTGCACATCAAGATCACCAACAACAACACAAAGAACAGGACGTTCAGTTCCTTTAACGTGCATGCTGCCCAGGGCGATCTTGAGGCAGGCGACCCGTTGTTTACTTCCGGCAAGGCGGCCGTGCTCGACTACGTTGCAAGCGAGGCTCCCGATGAGCTGCACGAGGGCATCGACCTTTCCGAGAGGCCAGATATCGGCCCGGGCGAGACCGTTGAGTACGTGTATTTCTGGGCGCCCAAGACGGCGTACTACGGGCCCATCACTGTCGAGTTCGTAGACGCTTATGCCCCCGCCAAGAATCATGAGGCCATGCACTTTGACACCACGGGATGCGAGACCAAGGAGTTCAAGGCGGCCGGCGGCGTGGCCGATTCTGGCGAGAAGGCAGATTTAACGGGCATCGACTGCGCATCGTACAGCATCGAGGCCGCCGATGGGTACACGCTGGATTCGTCCGACGAAGAGCGCGAAAAGGCAAACTTCTTCCACGACGAGACTGGAGGACGCCTGAACATCAGCATCTTCCCGCGCTCGCCGGAGGAAGAGGTTGCAAGCCTAGAGCAGGTCTACGAAGGCAAGGAGACAACAACCGACCAGGTCGAGTACAACGGCATAACGTGGCTGCGCTTTACCGGTCCCGACAACGGCCATACGCTGTTTGCGACGGCTCCCGCGACGGGCGAGACCGTCCGCGTGTCGATTGGCTGGAAGATCGATTGGGACGCCGCCGCGCCCATGATGGAGGCATTGAAGCTCAAGTAGCGGGTTGCGATTCCCATGTCAGGCGACTCAGGGCTGGCTCCGAGTTATCGGGGCCAGCCCCTTTTGGTGTTCGATGAGCCGAGTCGGCGTCTCTCACAAAAGTAACTAGGAGCTAGCGAGACCTATCCGAATTCACCTCCTTGGCGGTGTCTTTTTCGAGCGCCGTGCGGCGGGCGCTGTAGGCGATGAGGCCGGCGCCTGCCGCGGCGAGTGCTGCAGCGGCTGCCGTAAGGGGAGCGTTGACATCGCCCGTGTCAGCGAGCGCGCCCGCTTTTCCGGAGCGTTTGTTATTGCTGTGGTCCTTGCCACTGCCGGAGCTGCTTCCGCCGGAGCCGCCGCCCTCGTCGGTACCGCCGCCACTCGAGCCGCCATCGTCGTCTGCTGTCATCGGGGCGTCGTGAAGTTCTGTCGTATCCGCGCTGTCGCATACGCCGACCTGAACTTCTGAGCGTTCGCATGCCGCGTCGGGCACATGAAGCTCGTGCAGTACGGCACCCAGCGCCGAGTTTGCGCCCGGTCGAATTTCCTCGAGCGTTACGGGATCGAGCGCCACCAGCTTACGCGCCTTCGCATATAGCGTTACGCGTTTGCCCACCTCGTCGCTCCAACTCTCGGGGATGGCGAAGCTCATGCGGAACTGTGCCGTGCAACCCGGTGCCAGCACGGCGTTGCCACTGTCGGCTACCAGCGGGTGCGTTGCAAAATGTGCGCCCAGCGTCTCGAGCGTGTACTTCACGTGTGTCATGTCGTTGGCCGAAGCGTCCTCGGCAAGCTCTGGATCGTAGATCGATGCCATGCGTGCGTTCACTCCGAACTCGATGGATGCGCTGGAGAACGGCTGGCTGGAGCCCTCTCGGTACAGATCGATCGTGCCGGCGGTCAGCAAGGTGTTGCCGTCGTTTCGCACCGTGACCATGAAGGATTCGCCTGCTGCTCCGGGCACCACCGCGCCCGAGGTAGCGACTGCACCCGTCGGAGTGGCACACGCCACCAAGGGCACTTCGATGCCGTGTAGTTCTGCCTCGCTCTTCTCCGCGCTCACAATGTGCGTGGCGAGCGCGGAGAGCATGTCCCCCGACGTCAAAAATGTCGTTATCTGATCGACGGGATGGTCCAGCTCGCACATCACGAACGGCTCCGTGAACAGATCGCCTGCCAAGGTGCTGGCGAAGATGCGGAAGTGCTTGCCCATCACTGCTACCGGGTTGCCTTCTTCGTCGTAGGTTTGTCCCACCTTGCCATCGGTGTTCTCTACATAGAGCACGCACCTGCCGTTGTTGCTTACGCTAAACGATGCCGGGCCGCAGCCTGCGGCACCCACGGGCTGCGTTGCAAATACCGATGCGCCTCGCGTCCAAGTAATATGCTGCAGTTGCTCGTTGACGGTAGCCAAAAAGCCCGTGTGCTGCGGCCACGGCACCGCGTGGGGTACTGTGGCATCTGGCGACATAACGCCCCAGCCCGCAATGGACTGGCCGATCACGGCGTACGATGCACAGCCACAACCGCCTGCGGTCTCGTATGCAACGGGCACCACCATTTTGCCGTTGATATTCTCGGGCGCGCCGAGCTCGATGCTCGACGGTGCCTGCGGAAAGCGGAGAACTTGGCGGAACGTCAGGCTGTCGCCCGAAACGTCCGACCACAGGGTAAAGCACTCCAGCGCAACCTCGGCCTCGCTGCCGAGCGCCTTTTCTGCGGTAGTTCCGCGGCGGTGGAGGTAGGCGCCCGACAGGCGCCCGTTGACAAGTGTCTTGCCCACCGTGATGCGTGGGCACTGCAGGCAATGGTAGCCATCCTCCTGAAGGCGGCCGCGCGAGATGCTGCGCCACGACGTGTGCGATACCACGCGAACTCCGTCGCTGCTTATGCGCAGGCGCACAACGGACAGTATGCCGGCTGTGCTTGCCATATCGAAAAGGGTGTCGTCGCCGGCGGGGCGCTCGCCCGAGACCAGCAGCACGTAGGCGTCCTGGTTTCCTCTTCCGTCCGTATATTCCACTACGTCGAAGTCGTAATCGTATATGCTGTCGCGCTCCACGTCGCCCTCGCCAAACCCAAGGGGAAAGTCCACAGGCGTGGGAGCGGACCACGTTCCGTTTGCCTTTGTGTGTACCACCAGGCGCGAGCGACCATTGTCGCCGTAGCGCACCGAGGCGATACGGAACAGGCATTCTACGCCGGCAATCATTGCCAGCTTCATGTGGGCTTCGCTGAGCACGCCAGCAAACAGCACGTTGTCGCTCGAGGGCTTGATGCCGCCGCGCTCGTCCTCCGACACGCCGGCAGAATCGGCGTTCGGGTCGGCAACGGTGTTCGTTGCCTGACCGATGTAGGTGTACTCATACATCGGCGCGGCGTTTTCGTCGTTCTCTATCAGTGCATGGACGAAATGCTCGATCTGTCCC
>CAUBTS010000055.1 GCA_958438955.1 uncultured Collinsella sp. | reverse complement strand
TGCGGTCCATCCGGTTCGACCGGGCCGCGCGGCAAGGAGATATATTGCCAGACCGCGAAGCGATGTGGAACGTCAATTCCACTCTTCACAAGTCCTACACAATATATCGCTTCCTATATAGGTAATAGAAAGGCTGGTGCAGAAATACTGCACGTATCAGATGATGACCCTTCGGTTAAGAGATATATAAAGATCGGTCACCTGTAAGTGTCTATCTACCCGCGCTTTTGCTATATAAACCAGCGCTTCAGATAAAAAGAGGGAGCGCCGCGCACAACGCGACACTCCCCTAGCGATTCAAGAGAATCTATTAGGCCTCGAGAGCCTTCTTGGCGATGGTAGCCAGCTCGTTGAAGGACTCGATGTCCTCGTAAGCCATCTGAGCCAAGACCTTGCGGTCGAGCTCGATGCCGGCAACCTTCAGGCCGTGCATGAACTGAGAGTAAGAGATGTCGTTCAGGCGAGCAGCAGCGTTGATACGAGTGATCCAGAGAGAACGGATCTCGCGCTTCTTGTTGCGGCGATCACGATACTGATACTGCAGGGAGTGCTGGACCTGCTCTTTAGCATGCTTGTAAGTACGCGAAGCGGCACCGTAGTAACCCTTCGCACGGTGCATAACGGTACGGCGCTTCTTCTTGGCGGCAACAGCGCGCTTAATACGTGCCATGTTCTATCAACTCCTAGACGGTAAAACGAAAAACGGGAACGCGAGCTTAGGCGAGACGCGACTTGATGACCTTGCGGTCGGCAGCGGCGATCTCGGTCTCCTGACGGAAGCCACGCTTACGCTTGGTGGACTTCTTGCTCAGGATGTGGCTCTTGAAAGCCTTGGCGCGCATAAGCTTGCCGGTACCAGTCTTGCGGAAACGCTTCTTGGTGCCGCTGTGGGACTTCATCTTAGGCATGAAATACTCCTTAATCGGTTACAGAACACTAGTTACTTGGTATCGCTTGCCGCTTTATTCTCATCGAAGGCGCCCTTAATCGGGGCGAGCAGCATAAGCATGTTACGGCCTTCCATCTTAGGCTTGGACTCGACCGTAGCGTAAGGCTTGAGATCCTCGGCGAGACGCTCGAGAACGTTAAGACCCTGCTCCGGGTGAGCCATCTCACGGCCGCGGAACATGATGGTGATCTTAACGCGTGCGCCCTTCTTGAGGAAACGCAGAACGTGGCCCTTCTTGGTCTCGTAATCGCCAACGTCAATCTTGGGTCGGAACTTCATTTCCTTGACCTCGACCTTGGACTGGTTCTTACGAGCGGCCTTGGCCTTCATGGCCTGCTGGTACTTGAACTTACCGTAGTCCATGACCTTGCAGACCGGCGGCTCCGCGTTGGGAGCGATCTCGACCAGGTCGAGACCCTGATCGTCGGCGACGCGCTGGGCATCGCGGATGGCGAACAGGCCGAGCTGAGAGCCATCGACGCCAATCAAACGGCACGAAGATGCAGTGATCTCGTCGTTGATGCGGGTGTCATCAGACTTAGCTATTTTCCCTACCTCCATTCATAAAAAAATAACCCGGCGCTTCTCAGCAACCAGGTCGTACACATAGACTTCCTCGATTTGAGGAAGAGAATCTAAGTTGTATGACCAGTCAGCTGCTCATTGGCGCCAAAAGGTGGGAACCCTCGGGTTCCTCTTTAGGGCATTGCGGGAACAACGCCTTGCGAATAATAACACGTACAGCGCGTTATCACATTACGTACACGAAAAAGGGGGCCGCAGCCCCCTTGAACGCTCACTTGCATGTATGGTGCCCGAGGCGAGACTCGAAGGGCCTTCGCTTCGCGAAGCCCCGGGCTTCGGGCGCGTGGCGCCCTCGCCGCGCTCCGCTTCAAACAGGCCACAGGCCTGTTTGCTTAACGCTTCGCGCGCTCACGCGAGTTCGGCACGAAAAAGGGGGCCGCAACCCCCTTGAACGCTCACTTGCATGTATGGTGCCCGAGGCGAGACTCGAACTCGCACGTTGTTGCCAACGGTGGATTTTGAGTCCACTGCGTCTGCCAATTCCGCCACTCGGGCACGTAATGCGTGAGTTAGTTTATCACAGCTTTCTACCGATTAGTCCGAAAATGGAACTTCGAGCATTTCCATGAGTTCGACCGTACGGAGCATCTCGCGCTGACGGCATCCGCGACCGTCGACCGAAGCCTCACCCATCTGGTTATCGTAAGGGTCCTCGCGCATGCCGTCGAAAGAGGGCTCAAACTCTGCCTGGAATCGATTGTTGGCCACCATACGCCATGGGTCGAGATTGCCAAAGTAGTGACGGCGGCGCCACTCCTCCCCCATCCTGTGAGCAGAAGATCCAAATGACACGTCGGCGTTGAGCCAACCGGTCTGCGGCGTATAGAACTCTGCCCAGTCGTGCGACCCCACCGAATCGGGCGCAACGTACAGGCCGCTCTGCCAACGGGCAGGCACGCCCGCGATACGGCACATGGTGATAAACGTGAGCGCCATAACGCCGCAATCGCCGCGGAGCGAATGCGCGCAGTCATCGGCAATAGATCCCAAAAGCAAGTACGGCGGCTGATAGCGATAGTCGATATGCTGCGTCAGATAATCATAGATAGCACGAGCGCGATCGAGCGGATCCTCGAGTCCGTCAACAACACCGGCCGTCAGCTGCTGCAGATACGGCGTGAATGCAATGTGCGGACGGTCCTCGGAAATATCCTCGGGCAGAGGCGCGTCCATACGCGGATGAACCGGAAATGTGCCACCGTAGACATCACAATAAGCAGCATCGATGTGATAACGATAAGTCACCGAGAATGAGCGCTCACTCGAAGAAGACCACGAGGCGGTACGCGCCGAAGCGTTCGCGGGAGCAACAGCACCCTCCGGCGTCATGTCGAGAATCTCGACCCGAGACTGCTGACGGCAGGCAGCCGCGACGGGAAGCCAAGCGCAAACGGTCTCCCCCTCCAGAGCGCCGGGGACAGACACGGACGCTTTAAGCGTAATGACGCGAGCCAATCCGTTTTGTGACTCCATCTCCTTGAGCATCTCGTCGCGCAGTGCTATTCCGTCCGTAGAATCGGGACGCATGCCGGGGACCTCTTTGGGATATACGCGAAGCGAATCGAGGAAGTTGTCGAGAACGAACAGCTCGCCATCGATAAAGCGCCAGTCAATACGCTTACGGTCAATCAGATCGTCAAACTGCTCCTCGGTAAACTCAGGCCACTCCTCGCGAATCATCGCAATAGCTCGATCGCGCGACACCGAAAAATGAAGCGGCGTCTCAAGCATGCGATACCGCTCGGCACGAACGCAGGCAGCAAGCGAGGGATCGGGATCTTGGGCAAGTAGGCGGTCGCAAGCCTCAATAGCCTGCGAAAGATACCCCGCGTCCTTTAAACGCAGAATCTCGGGTGGCAAGCCAACATCTAGAAAACGGAAGTCATCATTGCAAACATCAACAGAGCAACCAACAGGACCCTCGTCAATAACCTTCCCATCCGAAGGCAGCACCTTAACAACAGCCATACTAAAACTCCAAGTCACTAGAACGCTTGAAGTCCATTGTAGCGAGATAAAAAAGAAAGCCCCAACAAGGGAGCCATCAACACCGCCGAACGGTAGTCAAAAAAATGAATTCAGCCCAGTAACCCTGCGGCGTTAAACGAAGGAAGCCCCGTCTCCCGGAACTGTTTCCTTGGCGCGACTTCTGGCGAAGCCAGGTGAGCGCAAAGGAAACAGTGTAGGGAGACGGGGCTTCCGGTGAGAAGTTTAGCGACGCTTACGCCTTGTTGACGGAGCCAAACTCCTCCATGAGCTCCTTGGTGCGGGCAACGATGTTGTCGCGACCAGGCTTGAGGAGCTTGCGGGGGTCAAAGCCCTTGCCCTGCTGATCCTTGCCAGCCTCGATATACTCGCGAACGCCCTTGGCGAAGACGAGCTGCAGATCGGTGTTAACGTTGATCTTGGAGATACCCAGGGAGATGGCCTTCTTGATCTGATCCTCGGGGATGCCGGTGCCACCGTGCAGAACGAGGGGCAGGTCGCCGGTCTGAGCCTTGATCTCGCCCAGACGCTCGAAGGAAAGGCCAGCCCAGTCGGCGGGATACACGCCGTGGATGTTGCCGATACCGCAGGCGAGGAAGTCGACGCCCAGGTCAGCAATCTGCTTGCACTCAGCGGGGTCAGCGAGCTCGCCGTTGGAGGTCACGCCGTCCTCGGTGCCGCCGATGCCGCCGACCTCGGCCTCGATGGACATGCCCTTGGAGTGGGCAAGCTCAACGAGTTCCTTGGTGCGGTCGAGGTTAAGCTGGAAGGTCTCCTCGTGAGAGCCGTCATACATGATGGACGTGAAGCCGGCCTCGATGCACTTGAAGCAGTCCTCGTAAGAACCGTGATCGAGGTGAAGGGCGACGGGGACGGTAACGCCCGTGGCCTCGACGGCAGCCTTGACCATGTCGGCGCAGACCTTGAAACCGCCCATCCACTTAGCGGCACCAGCGGTGCACTGAAGGATCAGCGGAGACTTGGCCTCCTCGGCGGCCTGGAGAATAGCCAGGGTCCACTCGAGGTTGTTGGTGTTGAAGGCACCGAGAGCGTACTTGCCGGCCTCGGCCTTCTTGAGCATGTCTGCTGCGTTGACGAGCATAAAAGAAACCTCCTGTAAGGTTGCTCCGATAACGCCTGAGATTTTACCACGACATACCCGAGCATAAACGTTCGTTTGTTCACGAATACCATCCGATTGGACAAATTTTGACCGTTTGCCCCACAGAATCGACCCACTGGGGAAAATAGCTTGACGATTGAGCGGTCTTCGTGATTCGAAAGACGGCTTCGAGCCTACATCTGCATAAACGGATTCTGCATAAGTTCGCGCGCCATCGTGGTCGAATCGCCATGGCCCGTCAAGCAAACGGTATCGGGCGGAAGCGTCTTGGCAAGTTTGGAGAGCGAGCGCATAATCGCCGCCTCGTCACCGCCGGAAAGATCGGTACGACCGTGGCTGCCCGGGAAAAGCGTGTCGCCCACAAAGGCGATGTTCCCCTGCTCGGTCGCGGCGAACAGGACGATGCCGCCCGGCGTATGCCCCGGCGTCTCGATCACCTGCAGGCAGATATCGCCCAATTCAATCGTATCGCCCTCGGCAAGCAGCCGCGTCGGCTCGCCCGGATCGGGCGTCTCAATACCCCACATGGCGCGCTGCTCCTCGATATTTGCGCGAGGCACCGTCACGTCCTTAGCGCACAACTCATATAGTGCGCTGTCGCCAACGACAGCTCGAACCCCGGCGACCCCGCCAACATGGTCGGCATGACCGTGCGTGCAGACAGAGCCGAGTACGCGAACTTCGGGATGCGCGGTGCGGATATGCTCCACAAGACGCTCGCCCTCCCACGCCGGATCGACGATTAAGCACTCGTCATTCGAAATCACGGCGTAACTGTTGGTCTGAATCGGGCCGTTGACGAGTGCCTCAATCGAAGCTGCACCTCGGAGTGTCAGGTCCAAAGTCATATCGCCCATGCGCATACCCTTCTTCTAAAATACGTTCGAGGCACCAAACGATGCCTCGAACGTAACCAATATCTATGATGCTGAGAGGCTCTCGCACCTACACACGGCGCTTGAGCTGAGCTCCGCCTTCGCCGGGCATAAGACGGCGAGCGTCGTAGACCGAATCGACACTGCTGATGGAAGCCAGCAGCGGATCCAGACCGCTCGCGTCCGAGATCTCGACCATAAAGCGCAGGGTTGCAATACCCTCGCGGTTGGTCGAGGTGGCGGCGGAAAGGATATTGCCGCCTGCATCGCCAATGGCAATGGTGACATCCTTGAGCAGGCCCATGCGGTCCAGGCACTCGACCACGATCTCGACCTGGAAGAGGGTGTCGGCAGCGCCGTCCCACTCCACGTCAATCATGCGCTCGGGGTGCTCCATGAGGCCCTTGACGTTGGGGCAGTTGGCGCGATGCACTGAGACACCTCGGCCACGCGTGATGAAGCCGACGATATCGTCGCCCGTCACCGGATTGCAGCAATGCGCTAGACGAACTAGCAGGCCGCTGTTGCTCTCGCCCTTGACGATAATGCCGTTACTTGCGCTCTTGCCACGCTTTTGCGGCTTGCGGTTGGAGCCGCGGGCCGGCTGTTTCACGACCTCGGCGATAGCCTCGGCCTTGGTGAGCTGTTCCTCGGGCTTGGGGTCCAAGATTTGCTCGACCTTATTACCCACAGCGCGCGGGGCAACCTTGCCGGCGCCGACGGCGGCAAACAGGTCCTCGAGCTGCTTGAAGTTAAACTGCTCCGCCACGGCGTTGAGCGCACGCGTGGAGCGCGGCGTAGAAATGCCATAGCCACGCTTACGCAGGTCCTTGGCCAGGATATCGCGGCCGGCGGCAGCGTCGTCGTCCTTGGTCGCAGCGGCAAAATAGCGGCGGATCTTTGACTTGGCGGAAGGTGTCTTAACGATCTTGAGCCAATCACGCGACGGCTTGGAACTCTTGTTAGTCAGGATCTCGACACGGTCACCCGTCTTAATCTCGTGCGTGAGCGGAGCCACCGCACCGTTGATTTTGGCGCCGACGCAATGGTTTCCCACCTCGGTGTGAACGGCATAGGCAAAGTCGAGCGGCGTGGAACCGGCACGAAGAGCCATGACCTCGCCTTTGGGCGTGAAGACAAAGATCTCCTGATCGAAGAGGTCGACCTTCAGCGAATGCAGGTATTCCTTGGCGTCGGTGATCTCATCAGACGCAGCCCAATCGAGCGAATGTTTGAGCCAGTTAATCTGGTCGTCCAGACGCTGGGCATCATTGGTCTTAGACGCAGACGATCCGCCCGACTTCTTATAGAGCCAGTGGGCGGCAATACCGTACTCGGCCTGCTCATGCATCTCATAGGTTCGAATCTGAATCTCGAGCGGACGAGCCGTGGGGCCGATGACCGTCGTGTGGAGCGACTGGTAGTTATTGACCTTGGGCATGGCGATATAGTCTTTAAAGCGACCAGGCATGGGATGCCACAGCGTATGCACCGCACCGAGCGTGGAGTAGCAATCGCGCACCGAATGGGTAATAACACGCAGCGCCACCAGGTCGTAGATCTCGGAGAACTCCTTGCCCTTGCGCTTCATCTTTTGGTAGATGGACCAATAGTGCTTGGAACGGCCGTTGATCTGGAAGTCCTCCAGACCAATGCGGTTGAGTTCGTCAGTGAGCGTCTTGATGGTCTCGGCAAGGTAGCGCTCGCGGACCTCGCGCGACTCAGCCACCATGCGCGCGATGCGCTGGTAGGCATCGGGCTCCAGGTAGAAGAAGGACAGGTCCTCGAGCTCCCACTTAATAGAGCTCATGCCCAGCCGGTCGGCCAAGGGCGCGTACACGTCCATGGTCTCGCGAGCCTTAAACAGGCGACGATCCTCGCGCAGGGCCGCCAGCGTACGCATGTTGTGCAGACGGTCGGCAAGTTTAACGATGATGACACGAATGTCCTTGGACATGGCGAGGAACATCTTGCGCAGCGTGAGGGCCTGTTTCTCGTCCATGCTGTCGACTTCGATGTTGGTGAGCTTGGTCACGCCATCGACGAGCTCAGCAACGGTTTCGCCAAACAGGCCGGAAACATCGGCGAGCGAGGTCTCGGTGTCCTCGACGGTATCGTGCAGCAGCGCGGCACACACCACGTCGCAGTCCATCTTGAGGTCTGCCAGAATGATAGCCACCTCGACAGGATGGTTAATGTACATCTCACCCGAGCGCCGCTTTTGGTTGCAATGCTTCTCGGCAGCAAAGCAGTAGGCCTGCTCCACCTTGGAGAAGTCATCCTCATTCATATATTTGAGACACAGACGCTCCAGCTTGTCGTAGCTGTCCGCCATAATCTCGGGCGGCAGCTCATCGGCATGCTTATAGTGCTCCATCTCCGAAAACGGCTGGAGGGTGGAATCATGGGCGGTACGGGCTGCGGCATCCATCGAGGTCCCCTTCCCCTAGGCCCGCGGTACGATCGGGCGGTTAACTTTGGCTAGCATATCAGAAGCGCACGAATCGAGCGCCCAGCTCCGGAAAGCCGAGAACTCCATGCGCGAGCGCAAGCCCTCCAAATAGCGAATTGACCTGCTCAATTGCACGCGGCCGGGGTTTTCGGCCATCGCGATGCGACGGGTGTCGTCAAACCCCGAAACTCGACAGAAACCAAGCTCTTCGAAGATTCCCAGGCCGCTTTCCACCGAACGCTCGTCGACCGGCGTGCGAGCATCGATGGCAAGGCACATCTGCGCGATGTCGATATCGCTCGCGCTAAAGGAATCGTCCCCGGTCTTGCCGCGGTTGGAGCGCCACATGGTCTGCAGCGCGCGATAGAGCGTGACGAGCTCGTCGCGCTCGGGCGCATAGCAGTCGAGCAGGCGCTCGTTAATGCGGGCGTCGCGCGACGAATAGAGCAGATGGATCACGGCGGGCTGGCCATCGCGGCCGGCACGTCCGCTCATCTGGTTGAACTCGATGGCGCCAAACGGCATGTGGTAGAGCACAACATGGCGGATATCGGGCAGGTTGACGCCCTCGCCAAAGGCAGAGGTCGAAACAATGCAGCTGAGGCTTCCGTCTCGGAATGCTTCCTCCACGCGGCGGCGATCGGAGCGCGCAAGCCCCGCGTTATAGAACGCGATATGGGTTGCGCAATCGGGCACACGCTTGCGCAACGTCTTGGCGAGCGCCACGGACTGGTCGCGCGAATTGACGTAGATGACGGTCTTTTCCCCCGTCGCCACAATCGACACCAAACGGTTCTCGCGACTTGCAAGATCACGGTCGTCCTCGAGCTGCAGGTTCTCGCGCACCGTCTCGTCGACCACCGTGCGAGTGATCGGCAGCATGCGGGCAAGCTCGGCCACGACCGGAGCCGTCGCGGTGGCCGTCGCAGCCATAACGACCGGGTCGCCCAGGGCTTTGAGGATATCGGGCATGTCGAGATAGGCGCTGCGGTCGCCGCCCTTGGCAAGACCGGCATGATGCGCCTCATCGATAACGACAAAGCCGATGCGGCCCGAACGCGCGAAGCGGTCACGGTGGATAGACAGGAACTCGGGCGTCGTGAGCACGATACCGGTGCGGCCCGAAGCTAGGCCGGCGAACACGTCATCGCGTGCGGCCTCCACGGTCTCGCCGGTCAGCACGCCAACGCCAATGCCAAGCGATGCCATCGTCGACGAGAGGTGATAGGCCTGGTCGGCAACAAGCGCACGCAGCGGATAGACAAAGATGCTCGCACGTCCGCGAAGCACCGCCTCACGCGCGGCATGCACATGGAAGATGAGCGACTTGCCGCGGCCCGTTCCCATAACCGCCAAGACACTCTGGTGATCGGCCAAGGCGTCGAGCGCCTCAACCTGCGCGCGGTGCGGCTGGTTCGATCCGATAAAGCTATGGATAAGCGAGCGCGTGAGCTCGGTATAGGAAAGCTGGGCGAGCGTCTCGCGCTTGCGCGACTCCAGGCGCAGGCCGGAATCCGCCGGCTGCACGCCACGACGAAGCTCGCATGCCGGATCGTCGACGCTGGGCAGCGTGGTATCGCGGACCAGAACATCCTTGACCATGAGCTTGGGCTTCACACGACCCTGCCAATGCTCGGCAACGGCCTCGAACACCAAGTCGACAGCGCTATCGCAGTTGATGAGCTTATCGATTTGCGGTACACGAAACATGATGGCCGGCACACTCGCGGCGCCATCCGTCGCCACGAAGCGCATATGCTCGCCGGTTTTACCCACCACGGCGCGATCACACATCGTCACGCCCTCGGCAGCCAGCAGCGGCACCTTATTACCCTGGCCAAACGGCTCAAGGCGGGAAATCTGCTCGATGGTCTCGATATTCAATTCGGAAAGGTCGACCGTGGCGGCAACCTCGTCGATGTCTTCAAAGTCCTCGGCGGGAATCTCCGATAGCACAGCGGAAAGGCGACGACGGAATTCATCGAGCTTGGATGCCTCGATGGTCACACCCACCGCACCGGCATGTCCGCCGCGACGAATCAGCAGGTCGGAACAGCGCTCGACGGCGTCAAACAGGTTAACTTTGCCCACCGAGCGACCAGAGCCACGCGCGATACCGTCCTCGATCGAGAACAGCAGCGCCGGCACGTGATAGCGGTTGGTCAGACGGCTTGCCACGATGCCCTTGACACCCTCGTGCCAGCCTTCGCCGCCCACGACGATCGCGCGTCCGCCGTCATAGGTCTCCTCGACCTTTGCCATGGCATCGCGCGTGAGCTCCGCCTCGATCTCACGGCGCTGGCGGTTGATTTCCTCGAGCTCAGCCGCCAGCGCGCTTGCTTCGATGGGATTGCGGGCAAGCAGCAGGTCGAGCGCCAGCTTTGGATCGGCCATGCGACCGGCAGCGTTTAAGCGGGGAATGAGCGAGAATGACAGGCCATCCGCCGTAATGCTCGAAAGGTCCGCTTTGGCGAGCGCGGCAAGTGCGATGTAGCCGGGACGGGCCGTCACGCGCATCTGCTGGATGCCCTCGGCAACCAGCGCGCGGTTCTCGGGCGTGAGCGGCATCATGTCGGACACGGTGCCCAGCGCCGCGACCTCGATTAGCGAACGCCAATACGACGGCTTGCCCAGGCGCTCACCCAGGACTTGCACCAGCTTGAGCGCCACACCAGCACCGGCAAGCTCACGCGAGGGGCCCTCGTCCTCGAGCTTGGGGTCGGTCAGGGGCACACCCTGCGGCACCTGGTCGGAGGGCTCGTGATGGTCCGTGACCACCAAATCGATCCCCAGGCTCTCCAGATAGGAAACCTCTTCCTTGGCGGCAATGCCGTTATCGACGGTCACGATCAGCTGGGGGCGAGCGAGCTCGTTAACGCGGTCGAGCGCCGCGCGCGAAAGACCGTAGCCCTCATCAAAGCGATGCGGAATAAACGGCGTGACATCGGCGCCAAACGTGCGCAGCGCCTCGGTCAACAGGCAGGTCGACGTAATACCGTCAACGTCAAAATCGCCAAAGACTGCAATGTGCTCGTGGTTGCGAATAGCACGCTCGACGCGGTCGGCAACGACCGACATGCCCGGAATAATGAGTGGGTCGGCCCAGTCGCGATCGAGCGAAGGCGTCAAAAACAATTGGCCCTCTTTGATGGAGCCAATGCCGTGCGCGACCATAATGCGCGCCACCAGCCCGGGAATGCCCAGACCAGACGAAAGCTCCTTTTCGAGCTCGGGGTTTTGCTGAGCGACCGCCCAGCGATGCGTCGTCTTAAGCGATGACATAGGCACCCACCCCTGATAGGGGCAGGTCGCCGCGATACCTCTCACGGTTCATAGCGATGAGTCCTCTGTGTATGCCCGCTTCGGCAGGCAGATCTGTTGAACGGATTTATTATACCGTGCAGCGCGGACGCAAAACGCCGCGGTGCGCCGCGGTTTCGGCAAACGATGGCGGTAATGGCCTCGAAATAATCGAGCGTTTCAGCCGCACGGACACATACGAGCGTCTAGCATATCCATACAAACAAGTTCGCGGATAAAGGGAGTCACGGGGCATATGAAGCAATGGGCTGGACTGGGAAAGTTCCTCGCGGGGCATATGCAGATCATCGTTCCGATTTGCGTGGCGCTCGGCGTGCTCTTTCCCCAGCAGATCGGCGTGCTCAAGCCCATTGTTCCCGCCCTCTTCGCCTTTATGACGTTTCAGGGTGCGCTCAGCAACACCTTTCACCAGGTAGCCGAGGTGTTCCACCGTCCGCTGCACCTGATTCTGGCGTTGCTGGTCTCGGCAGTGCTTATTCCCATCGCGGCGTATGCCATGGGGTCACTCTTCTTTGGCTCCAACCCCAACCTTGTCTGTGGCATCGTGCTCGAGTACAGCGTGCCCGTGGCCGTCACCGCTTTTATGTGGATCAGTATGTTCGGCGGCAACGGCCCGCTCGCGCTCACCATCATCCTGACGTCCTCGGTTATCTCCCCTGTGACGATTCCGCTCACGCTTAAGCTCTTGCTGGGTGCCACCGTCTCGATCGATGTGCCGAGCATGATGCAAGACATGGCCTTTATGATCGCCATCCCCGCCGTGCTCGGCATCGTGATCAACGAGCTCACGCGTGGATGGGGACACGAGAGGCTCTCCCCCGCGCTCTCGCCCGCCTGCAAATTCATGATGATGGGCGTTATCGCCTCCAACTCCACCGCCATGAGCGAGTACGTGCTGCACATGAACGCGGTGCGCCTGGAAGTCGCCCTCTTTATTTTGACCTTCGCCATCAGCGGCTTTGTCATCGGTTTTCTGGTCGCCCGTGCGCTGCATCTGCCATATAGCGAGACGACTACCATGTGCTTTACCTGCGGCATGCGTAACATCTCTTCGGGCGCCGTCATCGCCACGCAATACTTTCCGGGCGAAGTTGTGTTTCCCGTCATGTGTGGAACGTTGTTTCAGCAGGTGCTCGCCTCGCTTATCGGGCATCTCTTTGAGCGTCTGACCGGCGAGGAGCGCGCCGCCCAGCGCAAGCGGGTCGAGGCCGGCCGCGACGCCATGGGGCGCTAGACTGTCCGCATTACGCGGGTGTTAGTCTTACTATACGAGCGTTTCCAGATGCGCACACAGGTGCTCAGCATCGACATCGAGCGTGGTCTCAGCATTGACCTGGGCCAAACGATAGCCGACAAAGTAGGGCGAAACCACCCAACGCGGCAGCGCCTTGGCAATGGTCCGACCGCCCAGGTGATAGAAGAACAAGTTGTACGACTCTGCGCGACCACCGTGGTGCTCGTTCAGGATATAGCGCAGAGCTACCTGGATCGCATCGGCGAAGAGATCCGCCTCGGCTTGGTCTCTCGTGTCATCGCTGGCAGCGATTCCCTGCGGGGCTGAAACGTTGACCTCAAAGAACCCCATGATGGGTTCGGTTGAGATGTTGACCGAGATCCTCCCCTGTTGCCAGACATTGATGCCTTCGAAATTGGCAGAAGTCAGCGAAGTGTAGCCGTCTTCCTGCTCCAAACCCACAATCTGCATGTGCGGATGAACGAGACTACCGCCCGAGAGCGGACCCTTGTTCTTGTACATGAGCACGCTTCGATACTGCTGTGAATCGATCATCTGCTGCCAGCAACCCAGGGCAAACCGCATCACATGGTGGAGTTCATCCGGCTCATAGGTCACCAGGTCGGCATCGTGATCGGCCGACTCGATCAGCACGGTTTGACGGGTGGCGCGCAGGGTCTTGAACTTATTCTCGAGCCAAATGCAATCGCCATCACGGCGAATGATGTCGGTGAGCCCTTCTGTATCGCAAAAGGGGCACGCGGTGCCGGGACGACGGTTGTCGTCGGGCTTACCGTTCGCCTGCTGAACGTCAAATACCAGCGCCA
>CAUBTS010000054.1 GCA_958438955.1 uncultured Collinsella sp. | reverse complement strand
TCGTTAAACGGGCGCTAGGGCGCCGCCCTTACACCAACATTTTCGACGCGATCAACCTGTACCTTTTTGTGCAACAAAAAAAGCCGCTCAACCAGCGGCTTTTCTTATTTCGGCATGAAAAAGGCGACCGCCCTTTGTGGACGGTCGCCTTTATTAATTGTTGTGAAGTTTGCCTTAGGCGCGAGTCTTGATCTCCTCGGTTACCTTGGCCACAAACTCGTCAACGCTCATCTGAACGGTCTCGTTGGAGCGATCGCGGACGGAGATGTTGCCGGCCTCGACCTCCTTCTCGCCCAGGATGAGCATGTAGGGCACGCGGTCGATGCTGCGGGCCTCGCGGATCTTGTAGCCGATCTTCTCGTCGCGGTCGTCGCAGACCACGCGAATGCCGGCCTCCTCCAGCTTGGCGCACACCTCGTGGGCGTAGTCACGGCTCTTCTCAGAGACGGGAAGCGCCTTGACCTGCACGGGAGCCAGCCAGGTGGGGAACTTGCCCGCAAAGTGCTCAATCAGAATACCGATGAAGCGCTCGATGGAGCCAAAGCACACGCGATGCAGCATGATGGGGCGCTTCTTGGTGCCGTCGGCGTCCACGTACTCCAGATCAAAGTTGAGCGGCATCTGGAAGTCGAGCTGGACGGTGCCACACTGCCAGGTACGGCCGAGCGAATCCTCCAGGTGGAAATCGATCTTGGGGCCGTAGAAGGCGCCGTCGCCCTCGTTGACCTCGTAGTCCATACCCAGCTTCTCCAGAGCGGTGCGAAGGCCCTCTTCGGCGCGAGCCCAGTCCTCGTCCGAACCCATGGAGTCCTCGGGGCGGGTGGAAAGCTCAACGTGGTATTTAAAGCCAAACTTCTGGTACACGGAGTCGATGAGGTTGACCACGCCCACGATCTCGTCGGTCAGCTGGTCGGGACGAACAAACAGGTGGGCGTCGTCCTGGTTAAAGCAGCGCACGCGGAACAGGCCGTGCAAGGCGCCGCGCAGCTCGTGGCGGTGCACCAGGCCAATCTCGCCGGCGCGAATGGGCAGCTCGCGGTAAGAGTGCGGCTTGGAAGCGTACACCAGCACGCCGCCCGGGCAGTTCATGGGCTTAATGCAGTACTCTTCGTCGTCGATGACGGTAGAGTACATGTTGTCCTTGTAGTGGTCCCAGTGGCCCGAGGTCTTCCACAGCTGTTTGTTCATGATGAGCGGCGTGGAGATCTCCACGTAGCCGGCCTTGTGGTGGATCTCGCGCCAGTAGTCCAGCAGCGTGTTCTTAAGGATCATGCCGTTGGGCAGGAAGAACGGGAAGCCGGGGGCCTCGTCGCGCATCATAAAGAGGTCCATCTCGCGGCCGATCTTGCGGTGGTCGCGCTTCTTGGCCTCCTCGAGCATGTGCATGTGCTCGTCGAGCTCTTCCTTGGTGGCAAAGGCGACGCCGTTGATGCGGGTGAGCATCTTGTTGTCCTTGTCGCCCTTCCAGTAAGCGCCCGAGACGCCGGTGAGCTTAAAGGCCTTGAGGGCCTTGGTGTAGCAGATGTGGGGGCCGACGCACATGTCGATGTAGTCGCCCTGCTGATAGAAGGTGATGCGGGCGTCGTCGTCCAGGTCGCCGATGTGCTCGACCTTGTACTTCTCGCCGCGCTCCTCCATAAGTGCGATGGCCTCGGCGCGGGGCTTCTCGTACACGGTGAACTTGAGGTTCTCCTTGACGATCTTTTTCATCTCGGCCTCAATCGCGGGGAAGTCGTCCTCGCTGATCTTGACGCCCTCGGGCAGGTCGACGTCGTAATAGAAGCCGTTGTCGGTCGCGGGGCCGTAGGCAAAGTCGGCCTCGGGGTACAGGCGCTTGATGGCCTGCGCCATGATGTGCGCGGCGGAGTGGCGGATGACGTGCGCGACCTCGTCCTGCGGGAGCTCGGCCACCGAACCGTCATTGTAGAGTGCCTTCATGGGTATGTTTTCTCCTCTCGGATGCCTGATGCAAGTGCGTGCGATGCGCTCGGCGTTTTTGACTTGCATCATTATAGGCAGGTTGCCTTGGTATACAAGCGCCCGCCGCACCTTAATGGCACGGCGGGCGATTTTCTACGCATGCTTCATCGTGTGGGCGCGAGGTGTGGGGCGCGCGTGGCTTGCGGTGTGCCCGGGGCTTGCGGCCGGCCCGGCGATGGATGCGTTACTGGATGCGAGTTCGGCAGTAGGGGCAGACCTTCCAGTGCGCATCGAGCGGGCGATGGCAGCTGGGGCACACGTTGCGAACCTGGGTATCGCACACCGGGCAGACCACAAAGTCCTTCTCGATGGGGGCGCCGCACTGCGGGCAGGTGCCGTACTGGGCAAGCTGGCGCTCGCGCAGGGCCATGTCCAGCTCCTGCTCCTCGCGGTCGGCCGCGTAGGAGTGCGGACGCAGAACCAGATAGGCGATGAGGCCCACAAACGGGATGAGGGCGATGATGCCCCATGCCACGTAGGCGCTGGCGCCGCGGCGGCGAGCGTCGATGAACACATAGACGACCGACAGCACATACAGGGCGATGATAAAGCCAACGAAGGCATAGACGACGCCCATAAGCTGCGGCGACATGAGCTCGGAGATGTACTTGGACATTAGGGGTACCTTTCGGAATATTAACAGTCCGGTCAAGTTTACCACGGGGTTTGTTTATATGGGACTACGGCTGGATACGGGGCTGTCGCGGACACAAACATCTCAATCTGTAACAGGCGGGAGCGGAATTCGGGTCTAGATGTTACAGATCAAGACAAACGGAGGACCCGCATGGCAAATGTCTCAATCTGTAACATCTGGAACCCAAATCCTCGTCTAACTGTTACAGATCGAGACGAACGGTTGCCGTAGTTGTCGGCAGACGAGGTTGTAGACGTTGCCGGGTCTCCCCTCGCCTGCCGTTGGCGGGTGTTGCGGGGCTGTTCGCCGCATTGCCGCCGCACTGGGGGGTGTGCGGACCGTAGGATATCTTATTGACGGCCTGTCAACTCGTCTGGGAGGCACTGTGACAGAAACGTTTGATATCGCGATTGTCGGCGCGGGCATCACCGGGTGCGCCATCGCGCGGCAGCTCGCGAGGTTTGACCTTTCCATTTGCGTGGTCGAGGCGGCTAACGATATTGCGCTAGGCGCGTCGAAGGCCAACGGCGGCCTGGTGCACGCCGGCTACGATCCTGCGCCGGGCACGGTAAAGGCGCAGGTGAACGCCCGTGGCTGCGAGTTGTACAGTACGTGGGCGAAGGAGCTGGGCTTTCTGTTCTGCCGCACCGGGTCGATGGTGCTGGGCTTCAACGACGAGGACCGCGCGCATCTGGAGCAGCTGCGGCGCAACGGCAATGTCAACGGTGTGCCCGAGCTGTCGATCGTCGGGCCCGACCGCATCCACGAATTAGAGCCGCGCGCCAGTGCCGATGCAACGTGCGCGTTGTGGTGCCCCTCGACCGGGTTTGTCGACCCATTTGAAGTTGCCATCGCCGCGCTGGAGAACGCCGTGGCCAACGGGGTGACGTTTATGCGGTCCGCGTCAGTGGAGGCGATTGAAGTCGCGGACTCGGGCGACGACGCGCGCTTTACGCTGGCAACCCCCGCTGGCAACGTGCGCTGCCGCTACTTGATCAACGCCGCGGGTAACGGCGCCGCCGAAATCTCGCATATGGCGGGGGCCGAAGAGTTTCAGATGGTCTGGCGCCAGGGCAACATCGTGGTGCTGGACAAGGAGCCGAGCGCGCTCATGCCGCTCTACCCGGTGCCGACGCCGATATCGAAGGGCGTTATCGTCACGGGCACGGTCCACGGCAACACCGTGATCACCGCGACCGTCGCCGTGCGCGAGCCGGGCGACACGCAGACCTATGCAAGCGATGTGAACGCGCTGCTGACCGGTGCGCGCAAGCTGGTGCCCGATCTGGATACGCGCCGCGTGGTGCGCGCATTTGCCGGCGGGCGTCCGGTCATTCAGGGAACAAACGACTTCTTTATTGGACAGTCGGCCGTGGTGCCGGGGCTTTTCCAGGCGGCGGGCATTCAGTCGCCGGGTGTGGCGAGCGCACCGGCCATTGCCGAGCGCATGGAGCACGTGATGCGCGAGGCGGGCGTTGCTTTGCGCGAGCGGACCGATTGGGATCCCGTTCGCCGCGCGCCGGACGACTTTGACCGCGCACCGTTGGCGCGCAAGGAGGAGCTAATCGAGTCCGATTCCGCGTGGGGACAGATTGTCTGCCGCTGCGAAACGGTGCCCGAGGCCGAGATCGTGGCCGCGATCCGACGCCAGCCGGGCGCGGTCTCGGTCGAGGGCGTCAAGCGCCGCTGCCGCGCCGGCATGGGTCGGTGCCAAAGCGACTTTTGCCAGAGCCGTGTGGTGGCGATTCTTGCCCGAGAGCTGGACTGCGACCCCAGCGAGGTGTTGTTGGAGGATGCCGGTTCTTGGCTGGTCGAGGGGCCGCTGAAGGGGGTGCGTTAGGATGGCGGAATTCGGATCGAGTGCGATTGATAGCGGCACCGTTGAGGCCGTGGCAACGCAGGCCTTCGACGTGGTCGTTATCGGAGGCGGCCCCGCCGGTATGGCGGCCGCGCTTGCCGCGCATAAGGCAGGCGCACGCGTGGCCATCGTGGAGCGCGAGCAGCACTTGGGCGGCATCCTCCGCCAGTGCATCCATCCCGGTTTTGGCCTTTCGCACTTTAAACAGGAACTCACCGGTCCCGAGTACGCGCAGCGCTTTATCGACCAGGTGCACGCAACCGACATTGCGCTGTTCCTGAACAGCATGGTGCTTGGGATTGATTCGGGCGAGCCTACGGAAAACACCGCGGTCCATACCGTCACGATCATGAGCCGTACCGGTATGCTGCAGCTCACCGGACGCGCGGTTGTCCTTGCTATGGGGTGCCGCGAACGCACCCGCAGCGAGATCAAGATCCCCGGCAGTCGTCCCGCCGGCGTGTTTACGGCCGGCCTGGCACAGCGATACATCAATATCGAAAACCTCAAACCCGGCTCGCGCGCCGTCATTTTGGGTTCGGGCGATATCGGGCTGATCATGGCGCGCCGCTGCACGCTCGAGGGGATTTCCGTTGAGGGCGTGTACGAGCTCATGCCGTACGCCAACGGTCTGCGCCGCAACGTCAAGAACTGCCTGGACGACTTTGGCATTCCGCTGCATCTGTCTACCACAGTCACGCGCGTGATCGGGCACGACCGCGTGGAAGCCGTCGAGGTGAGCCAGGTCGACGAGCACTTAGCGCCCATTGCCGGGACGGAGCGCATCGTTCCGTGCGACACGCTGCTGCTATCGGTGGGGTTGATTCCCGAGAACGAGCTTTCGGTTGCCGCAGGCGTGGAGCTTGACCCGCGCACGCGCGGCGCCGTGGTGGACCAGAGCCTGCAAACGGGCGTGCCGGGCATCTTTGCCTGCGGCAATGTGCTGCACGTACACGACCTGGCCGACAACGTGACGACCGAGTCCGAGCGTGCCGGTGCGGCTGCGGCGGCGTGGGCGTTGGGCGGCGCCGAGGCGTACGCTGCAGACACGGGCTGGGAGCTCACGGTCTCCCCTGCCGGCATCGCGGGCTACGCGCTGCCGGGACGCATTACGGCTGCGGCACTCACCAAACTCAACTTCCGCGTGCGCCGACCCGTCGACGCCGCCCGCGTGAGGATCTTGGCCGACGGCGAGGAACTGTTCGCCGGCAAGGTCCGGCCGTTTAAACCGAGCGTAATGGAAAGCTTCCCGCTGACGGCAAAGGTGATTCAACGCGCACTCGACCTGGGTGCCAGCGAGATTGTCCTGTCCGTCGATCCCATCGAGGAGGCATAGCTCATGAGCAATAACGCAATCGATACGCTGCAGTTCAACTGCACCACCTGCCCATCCGAGTGCCTCCTAACCGTGGAGGTCAAGCGTGATGCCAATGGCTCCGTGGTAGAGGTCCGCTCCGTGACCGGCAACAGCTGCCCGCGCGGTGATAAGTTCGCACACCAGGAACTCACCTGCCCCATGCGCGTGCTCACCACAACTGTGGCCGTATCCGGCGGCGACGAGGCGCTGCTGCCCGTGCGCACGGCCGAAGCCATCCCGCTGGCACTCCACGCCCAGGCCATAAACCTCATCCGAGGCCTAGTCGTCAACGCCCCCATCCGCATGGGCGACGTCGTGCTAGAGAACCTCCTAGACACCAACATCGACCTCATCGCCAGCATGGACATCGACCGAGTCTAAGTAGCTAATTAGGGACGGGGCTCTTTTAGCTACCCCGCCATCCACCCTGCCCTCCTCAGTTGCGGTGAAATAGTTCCTGATTTCCGCCAAAACCCCGGTATCCAGGAACTATTCCACCGCAACTTTTTTTGGAATCGTTATTTAGCTTGTGCCTACTTTAGTGCCATTTCAAAACTATGCCGGATTACGGGGCTGGCTCGGAGACCTCCATCCATACCGGCCATTTTCAAGTTTTGATAAGCCTTCTACCTGCGGTTTTAATTTCGCGATTTTTTCCCATGGTCAAGTAATACAGGTCCAGCCCCGTAATCCGCCATACTTTTGAAAGCAGCCCATTTGGAACGGCCCTCTTATGACTACTTTTGCCCGATCATTCTGCATGTTGGACACAGCTAAAATAGCCCCGTCGCAAATTGACTACCCTGGCATTGGGGATACCATGGTGGCACCCTAGCGAAAGGATGTTTCATGGCACATGTCGATGACAAGCGTGTGGCGCGCGTGCTCGATGCGCTCGAGGCTCAGCACCCCGGCGCACAGCTGCTCGTAAACGACCCGTGGTCGATCTACTACCTGACCGGCTTTTATGCCGATATGTTCGAGCGTTTTTGCGGCGTGTTGCTCGCGCGTGGTGCCGAGCCGGTGATCTTGGTTAACGCGCTGCATCAGCTGCCCGAGTACGACAATGCCCGCGTTGCCTACCACACCGATACCGATATCGTGGCCGACGCCATCGCTCGCGAGGTCGATCCGACCAAGCCGCTCGGCATCGACACCGTCATGCGCTCAGGCTTTTTGATGCCGCTCATGGAACGTCATGCCGCCAGCGAGTTTTTCCTAGGCGATTTTGCCGTCACCGCCGCGCGCACCCACAAGGATGCCGCCGAGCAGGAGCTCATGCGCGCGTCCTCGGCCGCTAACGACGCCGTGATGGCCGACGCCATCAAGCTCGTCCACGAAGGCGTGACGGAGCGCGAGATTGCCGACCAGATGCTCGGCCTGTATCGCAAGCATGACTGCGAGGGATTTAGCTTTCCGCCCATCGTAAGCTTTGGCGCAAACGCCGGCGACCCGCACCACGAGCCCGACGATACGGTACTCAAGCGCGGCGACGTGGTGCTGTTCGACATTGGCGGGCGCCATCGCAACTACTGCTCGGACATGACACGCACGTTCTTTTGGGGCGAGCCGGACGAGGAGACCGCGCGCATCTACGACATCGTGCGCCGCGCCAACGAGGCCGCCGAAGCACTCATCGCCCCGGGCGTGCGCATGTGCGACCTGGACCGTGCCGCGCGCAACGTGATTGAGGATGCAGGCTATGGGCAGTACTTTACGCACCGCCTGGGGCACTCGATCGGCCTGCAAGACCACGAGCCGGGGGATGTCTCGCTCGTCAACGAGCAGGTCGTAGAGCCAGGCATGACCTTCTCCATCGAACCGGGCATCTACCTCCCCGGCCACACCGGCGTCCGCATCGAGGACCTAGCCCTGGTGAACGAGAACGGCGTCGAGATTCTCAACGCCTACCCCCACGATCCGCTCCGCCTAGACTAGCCTCGTCCCCAAGCCCCCAAACTAAGTTGCGGTGAGATACGGACTGTTTAAGGCTTCTAGCCCATAAAACAGTCCCTATTTCACCGCAACTGCCAAGGGGACCAGAGCAGCAAAAGAAAGGCCTCCCGGCTCTCGTGGTTCGCGAGTACCGGGAGGCCTTCCTATGTCCTAGAGCCCTAACGCTCTAAGCACGTTGCTTTACTCCGTGCGATGGTGCAGCTTTTCAATCGCTGCGGCAATCAGCGCCAGCAGACCGGTTCCGCCAAGCGCCGCGACGGTCACGGCAGTGTTGTCGCCCGTCTCGGCCAGGCTTCCCTTAGCGGCCTTCTTGCCATTCTTCTTGCCCGAAGGATCCTTAGCATCGGGCTTGGCACCGTTATCCTTGCCGCCCGTCGGCTTCTGCACGACAGCAGGCTCAACAACCTCGACGGTAACCGAAGCGGTGAGCTGTTGAGGCGCTGGCGTCTCCGTAGCGCCATCCTCGGCAAGCGTCGCAATCGCCGCGGCATCGCCGTCAACGGGCATCGTCGCGGTAATGACGACGGTTCCGTTCTTGAGGGCCTTGACCTTACCGTTCTCGACCGTAGCGATCGTCGGGTCGGACGAGGTCCACGTCACGGTTCCACGCAGCAGCGCGCCATCGGCAGCATTGCGCGCCGCGGCAGCAAGGTCAATCTCCTTGCCGCGCTCTACCTTGAGCATGGTCTCGGCAGTCGTAGCCTTGCCGTTTTGGTCAACGATAACAAGCCCGCTGGCTGCCGGGCGCGGCTTAACGCGTACCATACAGCTGACCGTAAGCTCCGTACCGCGAACCTTACCGCCCACGGTCACATCATCGGCACCCCAATCCAGTGCGGGAACATTCTCCCAATCGACGTCGTAGTCCTCCTGGCTGCCGTCCTTCATCATCACGGAGACCTTCTTGGGCAGCGCCTTGAGCACATCGTCGGCAGAGCTTGCCTCAAACACCTCAACGGGAGCGAACGTCGCAGGCCTCACGGGAATCTCGCTTGCCGGCGTCTCGACGACCAGCTTACAGGCCGCCTTGAGCGTCGTGCCCTCAACTGACCCCTCGATCGTGTGTTCGCCGACAGCGGCAAGCTGCTTGTCCAGGCCATCCGTATTCCATGTGACCGCCGCCTCATCCGTGTGGCCATCGGAGTACGTCACGGCAACCTTCTTGGGCAGCTGCCCCGTCACGGTGTCGGCCTTGGCATCGCGCTCGACCGTAATCTGCGGTACCTCGGCTACCTTATTGATCGTCGTCGTGGAGGTAACGACAACTTCGACAGACAGGTTGCCGTTCACCGTCACGCCCTTGGCGACGACGCTGTTGCCGTACGTGTCGGCCGCGGCAGGAACCTCAGTCCAAGTGATCTCGGACTCCGCCGTCGTCTTGCCGTCCTTCATGCGAACGGTCGCCTTCACGCCCTTGAGCGCATCTCGCACGGCATCGGCCGATGCGCCCTCGGGAACGCTAACGCCCTCGACAGGCTCAACGGACGCCGGAATCTCGGCATCGCTCTTAACAACCATCACCGTGCACTTGGCCTTGACCGAAGAGCCCTCGACCGCGCCTTCAAGTGCGATGTCACCCAGCTTGCCCAAGGCATCTGCCGTGAGCGGGGTCTTATCCCACGTGACGGCAGCGGCCTTCGTCGAGCCATCAGACATGTTAAGCGTCACCTGGGTGGGCAGGGCAATGTCGTCGGCGGCAGTGTTGCGAGCAACCGAAAGCTTGATGTCAGCGACGCTCTCAACGACCGGCACCAGGTTGACCGTAGCCTTTACCTCAAAGCCGCCAACTGAGGTTTTGCCCGTAACGACAAAGCTTGTACCGTCATTCTTAATGGTGACGGCGTCCTTGGGAGCAGTCCAGTCGATCTTCGAATCGACCTCGGATCCGTCTTTCATGGCGACCTTCACGGTCTTGGGCAGGGCGGCCACAACAGCCTCGGGCTTCGCCCCGTCGTCGAGCGTCACAGCGTCAACCGTACCAGCCAGGTGATCAGGAATCTCACGAAGCGGTTTGACGACCTTGATGGTGCACTCCGCCTTCTGATCCGTGCCGGCAACCGTGCCCTTAACCGTAACTTCACCTTCCTTGGCAAAGTCCTTGTCGGAGAGACCCTTGGTATCCCACGCTACCTTGGCTTCGGAATCGGTATCGTCAGAGTAGAACGCCGTGACCGTGGCGGGCAGCTTGGCCAAAACGTCGTCCGCCTTGGTGCCGCGCACGACCACAATGTCTTCAGCGACATCGATGTCGACAATATGCGCCGTCACCTTGACCTTCACCTTAACGGTCATGCCGTTGTCCGTTAGGCCCGTGACCTCAAACTCGTTGCCGGCGCGGCCCAGGCTGTCGACCTGAGACCACTTAACGGGCGTCTCTTTCTTGGTCTTGTCGTCCTTCATGACAACCGTCACCTTGGACGGCAGTTTATCCATAAGGTCGCTGACCTTGGCATTGTCCGCAATCTCAATAACATCGATCGGCTCAACGTGGTCGGGCGTCTTGGCATCCTGATCCACCACGGTCACATTGCAGGTCACCTTGGCACCGTTGAGCTTAACCGTGCCCGTGATCGCCACGGTGCCGGTTCCGTTGAGCAGCTTGTCCGTGACGTTAGAAAGATCCCAAACGTCAATGTCGAGCAAATCGGTCGAGCCGTCGGAGTAAGTCGCCACAACTTGCTTGGGCATCTGGGCGTACAGATCCTGCTTGGACGTGCCCTTGGCAACACTAAACGACTTGGCCTCGAGCTTGGTAATGGTTCGCGGCGCCTCGGAGACGTTGACGTACACGATAGCGTTGACGTTGTCGACATCCTTGAGCTTACCAACGAGTTTGTATGTGCCCTTCTTGGCGAGCGGCTTGGAGAGGTCGATGCCGTCGGTGTCGGTCCACTTTTCGATCTCGATGCCGCCTAAACTGCCCCGAGTATCCCGCGCTGAGCCATCCGAGAAATATACGGACACGGCATCTGGCAGCTCCAGCATCGATCCGACCGTGGTGTTGACCACGACCGCCTCGGGCTGCAGTGCAACCTTCTTTGCCTTCTTATCGGCAACCGTCACCTTGGCGGTCACGTTACCGTTCTCATCCACGCCGACCTTCTGGCCCTCATCGTCCAAAAGCGCCATAACAGCAGCGGCATCAAAGCCGACCACATGGCCCGTCGCATAGAACGTGCCGGGCCGCTCGTACTTCTCGGGCGCGATCGGATCCCAATCAATTGCCGCCGTCGAAACAGAGCCGTCGCTCATCTCGACCGCCATCTTGGAAGGCATGGCAGGCGCAGTGCCCGCCTTGGTGGTCACTGCGGTCTCGCCGTTATCGATTGCCTTCTCAACACCTTGGATAACGATCTTGGTCTGAACAGTGAGACCGGTGTTAGTGCCGTCACCGTATCCGTCGAGGCCGCTTGCAAACAGCGTGCCAGACACTGTCGTGACCTGACCCGACTCTCCGGTATAAACCGAGGGACGAACGTAATCCCATTGAACCTGGGCATTATGAGTTTTGCCGTCACTCGTGGCAACCGAGACATTCCACGGCAGCTCGGGGAAAACACCGCTGGCCGTATTAATGCGCTCAGGAACGCTAACGGAGGTGACGGAACAGACGTCAACAGTGATTGTCGCCTCGGCACCACCTTGGAGCTTGCCCTTCACCTTAAACGAACCGTCCTTGGCATACGCGTCTTCGGCGATACGGTCCCATGTGACCTTTTCGCGCTGGGGCTCAGAAGACACATCGTTGTCGTATCGAACCTCAAGGTATTCCGGCAGCATCGGCTTGGTGCCGGGGACGGTCCATATGGTTCCGCCCTGAACCGAGGTTGCCTTACTCGCGATCTTAACGGTGGCAGTAATCGGAACGTCAACCGCCTGCATGCCGTACCCTGCATTAAAGCTAATTGTTGCAGTGCCGCGAACAACGCCACCCTGAGTCCAATCAAAACCTTTCGTGTTCCACTTGACCTCGGCGTATTTATGCGAATAGTCCGGATGTTCTGCCGCATCAGAACTGACAAGATCGACATAGCTGGGAAGCATAGCGGTACCGTCGCTGCCCTTGAGCACTGTAATGGTTTGTGGCTGAGCCTCCCAGTTTTTAGTTACGATGACGTGCACTTTCACGGGGATATTCGTTCCGACGACCGTTCCGGTAATCGTGCAGTCCTTCTGGGGGCACCTATCGTAGGTATCCCAGTTGACGCCAAGACTGTCAAAAGTCGTTCCATCCTGCAATACGCCGGACACGTAGAAGTAGTCCAGATTGACTTCCTCGCCGGGATAGATAACGCGCCAGTCCTCGTACGACTGTCCAAGCGTCACACCGTTATCGCTATAGTTGTTAACGCCCTTGACCTCGCCGCACGCCGCTGTCGCATGGATCTTTGCCAACGAGCCAGTGATAGTACCGGTAATTTCGTACTCGCCAGGCTTGCCGTCCAGCAGTTCTTGAGGAAACTCATCCCAGCTATAAGGCTGCCCCGACGAATACTGGGGATAGAACGAGCTGCCATCCGACAAATACAGCGTGGATGTGTAGCGCGGAGCCAGAAGTCCGGCGCCGGGAACATAAGCAATCTTGCCGATGTTGCTGTCCTCGAGATCGCAGACGTTGACCGTCGCCGTAGCCGGAATGTTAGAGCCGGTAAAGTATCCGCTAACCGTAATCTGGCCAAGGTTCTTTAGGGCTTCCTGACTAATCGTCGACCACTGAACGGGGAAATTGCCTCGCGAGCCATTCCACATCGTGGCCTCGATTGAACCCGGCATATTGGGCTGGCAACCGATAAGCGTGCTTGTCGATGTCGAGGAAGGCATCTGCAGGGCGCGGACGGAGATGGTCGCCGTGACTCGGTTGCTGTCACCCAGCTCCACCTGAGTAGACGATGAAGATGAGGTATTGGTCCAATACGACAGCGAACCGGAAAGCTTAAACGACCCCTCGCTTGCCACCTGCGTGTCCAAAATAGGGTCCCACGCAATGTTGCACTGCTTCTTTGTACCGTCGGTGAATGCAACCTCAACGCTGTAGGGAAGACCGCCGCCCGTTGTAGGACGTACGCCGACGGGCGTGTTAACGGGAGCAAGAGCGTCGATAGAGGCAACTTCTTTGACCTCGACCTGAGCAGTTACCTTTAGGCCATTAGCGGCTGAAGATTCGTTATATGTCACAAGCGTGCCCGTGACCGTATAGGTGCCTGCCTTTTGGAATTGAGACACGTCGGCGTTGTCCCAGTTAACCTGATAACCTTGGGTGTATGTAGTGTTATTTGACTGCGTAAACGGAAAATAGACATACGTGCTAAGAGGAGAAATGTCGCCGACCACGCGCTCGAACCTCAGAGAATTAAGATCGAGTACGTCCTTAGGATCTTTGACGGTAACGGTGCAGGTAACCTCACGGTAATCAAAACCGTTTAGTTTACCTTTAACCGTAAACGAGCCCACCTTAGAGTAAAGCGACGCGTCGAAAGAATCCCAAGACACCGGGATCTGCTCGGTGGCCCCGCTATCAAAGACAACCGAAGCAGAATACGGCAGAGACGGGACCTCACCAGTTAGGGTCGTACACGTCAACTCGGTCTGGACGCTCTTAACAGAGCGGACTGCGACCGTGCACTGTGCGAGCATAGAGGGATAGCTCTTCAAATGTCCCTCGACAACAAAGGTTCCTTCCTTTTAATATGAGCAGGACATTGTCAAGAGGCAAAATCGGGCCTGGCCCCAA
>CAUBTS010000053.1 GCA_958438955.1 uncultured Collinsella sp. | reverse complement strand
GCGCCGTACCAGACGTTGATGTTGTAGACGGAAAGCATCGGCTCTGCCATTTAGTTCTCCCCCTTATCCTGCTTGCCCAGATATGCCTCGATAACGGCGTCGTTGTTCTGGATTTCCTCGGCCGTGCCCTTGGCGATGACCTTACCAAAGTTGAGCACGCAGATGCCCTCGCAGATGTTCATAACGAGCGACATATCATGCTCGATAAGCATGATGGCGATGCCAAAGGTGTCGCGAATCTTGACGATGTTCTCCATGAGCTCTGCGGTCTCGGACGGGTTCATGCCGGCGGCAGGCTCGTCGAGCAGCAGTAGCTTGGGGTTGGTGGCAAGCGCGCGGACGATCTCCAGACGACGCTGAGCGCCGTAAGGCAGCGATCCGGCCTGCTCGTTTGCCAGATGCTCCATATCAAAGATGGACAGCAGCTCCATGGCGCGCTCGTGCGCGGCCTTCTCGTGCTTCCAATACGTCGGCAGGCGCAGCACGCCCTCAAAGCCGGAATAACGCTCCTGGTTGTGCAGGCCGACCTTAACGTTATCCTCCACCGTCATGGTGTTGAACAGGCGAATGTTCTGGAATGTACGGGCAATACCCATGCGGTTGACCTGATAGACCGACTTGCCCGAGGTGTCCTCGCCATCGAGCAGGATGGTGCCGTGTGTGGGCTGATACACCTTGGTGAGCAGGTTGAAAACCGTGGTCTTACCGGCGCCGTTGGGACCGATCAGACCGGCAATCTCGGTCTTGCCGATAGTCAGGCTAAAGTCGTCGACCGCCTTAAGGCCACCGAACTCAATGCCCAGGTGGATGCACTCGAGTGCCGGGCGCTGGCCCAGGTCGCGGTCGGGAACGATGGCGCCAGAAGGATACGGGACCATCTTGCCCTTGTTGAACTCAAATTTACTGGGCATCGGCTGCCACCTCCTTCTTGGGAGCAAAGCGGTCCTTGACGCGACCGAAGAACGCCTTGAGCTGCGGGTTGTTGGTAAAGATCATGACCAGGATCAGCACGATAGCGTAGATGAGCATGCGGTAGTCCGAGAACTGACGGAGCAGCTCGGGAAGTACCGTGAGCAGCGCCGCCGCGATAACGGAGCCGCGCATATTGCCCAGGCCGCCCAGGACCACGAACACCAGGATAAGGATGGACGTGTTGAAGTCAAACTTGGTGGCGGAGAGCTGCGAGAAGTTACCGCCGAAGAGGGCTCCGGCAGCACCGGCGAGGGCAGCGGAAACCACGAACGCGATCATGCGGTACTGGGTGACGGAGATGCCCACGGACTCGGCTGCAATCTTGTTGTCGCGCACGGCCATAATGGCACGGCCGGTACGGCTGCGAACCAGGTTGAGCACGATCACGAGTGCGACCATGACCAGGATGGCACCGGCGAGGAAGGTCGAGTACGTCGACACGCCCGAAGCGCCCTGGGCGCCCTTGATGATGGCGGTGCCGTCCTCGAGCAGGTGCAGGTCGTCGATCGTAGAGTTGCCCGTGATGTTAAAGATCACGTGCAGGCCGCGCGAGTCGACACCCACGATAAGGCAAGTGACGATCTCCTTGATAATCTCGCCAAAGGCCAGCGTCACGATAGCCAGGTAATCGCCGCTCAGGCGAAGGACCGGGATGCCGATCAAGAAGCCCAGGATAGCGGCAGCGATGGCGCCGACCACGATACTGATGATAAGGCGCACCGGATCGGAGGGAACGGCGCTCTCCAGCGCGACGGCGGTGACGATGCCCGTGTAGGCACCGACACTCATAAAGCCCGCATGGCCCAGCGACAAGTCGCCCGCGATGCCGACGACGAGGTTAAGGGAGATAGCCATGACGATGTAGGCCGTAATGGGAACCAGCTGACCGGCGATCATGCGCGGAATCATGTGGTTAGACTGCATAAAGAACACGATGGCGAACGCCACAAGGCACATGGCGTACGTAACAAAGTCGTGACGCGTCTGCTTGTCTTTAAGAAACTTCATAACGCTCACCTACACCTTCTCGGGGACGTACTTGCCCAAGAGGCCGGCAGGCTTGACGAGCAGGACGATGATCAAAACACCAAAGACGATGGAGTTGGCAAGGCTCGTGGAAATGTAAGCCTGCGCCATCGCCTCGATGATGCCGATGAGAATGCCGCCGACAAAGGCGCCGGGGATGGAGCCGATGCCGCCGAAGACGGCGGCGTCGAAGGCCTTGATGCCAGGCATGGCGCCCGTCGTAGGCTGCAGCACCGGCGAGTAGGAGCACAGGAGCACACCGGCGATGGCGGCAAGCGCCGAGCCGATGGCAAACGTCATCGAGATGGTGCGGTTGACGTTGATGCCCATGAGCTGAGCGGCGGCCTTGTCCTCGGACACGGCGCGCATGGCCTTACCCATCTTGGTCTTACCTGTAAAGAACATCAGGCCGGCCATGATAACCAGGCAGGCGACGATGGTGACGAGCGAGACGGCGCTTACGTTGAACTTGGCCAAGAACTCCGGCACCTGGAAGGTGACGAGCGAAGTGAAGTTCTTGGGCGTGGCGCCCCACAGAAGCTGCGCGGCGTTCTGCAGGAAGTAAGACACGCCGATAGCCGTGATCAGAACGGCCAGCGGGCCTGCTTGGCGCAGCGGCTTATAGGCCAGACCCTCGATGAGAACGCCGAGAACCGTGCAGACCACACAAGAGAGAATTACAGATGCCCAGCCCGGGAGGCCGAGATACGACGTGGCACAGAACGAGACATAGGCACCGACCATGATGACGTCGCCGTGAGCGAAGTTCAGCATCTTGGCGATACCGTAGACCATGGTGTAGCCCAACGCGATGATGGCGTAGACGCTGCCCATGGACAGGCCGTTGACCAGGTATTGGATAAAGACCGTCATGTTCCACATCCCCCTTTCGAATAGGTTTCCAGTTGATGTATGAAACAGGGACGTTACATCGTCCCTAGATACCAAGCAAGCAGGGAAGGCCAAAACCTCCCCTGCTTGGGATCAAAACCGCTCTATGTAAGGCGGCCAATTAGGCCTGTACGTACTTGCCGTCAGTGATGACGTACGCCGTGGGCTCCTTCTGGACCTGGCCCTTATCGTTCCAGGTGAGCTTGCCGGTCAGACCGTCAACGGTAATCTTGAGCATAGCCTTGGACAGCTTCTCGGCGGCCTCGGTCGGGTCGGCGTCGACACCAAGACCGGCTTCCTTGAGGGCCTCGGCCACCGCGTGCACGCCGTCGTAGGCGTCGGCGGCAAACTGGTCGGGGGTATCGCCGTACTTATCCTTGTAAGCGTTGACGAAGTCGGCGTTCTTCTCGTCGTCGGCGGAGAACGGGGTCATGAGCAGCAGACCCTCGGCAAGAGAGGTATCGAAGCCCTCAACGCCCAGGATGCCGTCCATGCCGTCGCAGCCCATCATCTTGACGTCGTAGCCCATGTCCTTGGCGTTCTTGAGCAGGACGGACGCCGGCGTGTAGTAGATCGGCGCAAAGATCATGGTAGCACCGGCCTGCTTGGCCTTGGTCAGCTGGTTGGTAAAGCTCGTGGCGGAGTCGTCCTTAAAGGTCTCCTCGTCAACAATCTCGAGCTTGGACTCAGCGGCCTGGGCCTTAAAGGAATCTGCGATGCCCGAAGAATAGGCGTCGCCGGAGTTATAGAACAGCACGAACTTCTCGTCCGGATACTTCTGGGCCAGGAACTTGGCAGCGTTGACACCCTGGTTGGGGTCGGTGAAGCAAACCTGGAAGACGCAATCCTTGCCGTCGGTGACGTCCTCGGAGGACGCGGACGGGGTGATCATGAACGTCTTGGGGTCGTTACCGCACTCGGCGGCAACGGCAACCGACGCACCCGTGGTGGTCGGGCCGACGAGGGCCTGCATGCCCCAGTCGAGCAGGGTGTTGAAGGCGTTGACGGCCTTCTCGCCGTCGGCCTGGTCATCCTCGGCCTTGCTGGCAAGCGGCAGCTCCTTGGTGGAGAAATCCTTACAGCCAAGCTCGACACCCTGGGTAACGGACTTGCCGTAGGACGCGTTGGCGCCGGTCAGCGGGCCGATGGTGCCGATCTTAAACGAAGCGTCGCCCGAAGCGGAACCGCTGTCGCCGCCGTTGGAGGAGCAGCCAGCTAGAATGGACATCGCCCCCAGACCTGCTGCGCTCGCGATAACGCTCCTGCGATTCATAACAGGGTTCAATGACTTACCGGTGAGGCTCGACATGCGGCTCTCCTCTCAAATCTCGTCGGGTTTCGGTTACCCGACAGGCCATCCTTCGCCGTGCTCGGCGTTCGCAAAATAGTAGACGCTTTAGTTGAGAAAAGTGGCGATTATTTCAACTTTTCTTTGACCTCGGAATTTTATCCATATTTCTGCGTATTTTTACCGCTTTATGCAGGTCTGCCACTTTATTATGTAAAAGTAATGTTTCCATTCTGTTACAAGCGTCCTCGCCCTGAATAAAAGAGCCTCACCGGTTGCGTTTTATACGCTCTTAGGCGGCGATGTACTTGCCGTCCTGAATCACATAGGCCGTAGCGGGCTTCTCGACCTGGCCCTCGTCGTTCCAGGTGAGCTCGCCGGTCAGGCCATCGATCTTGATCTTGCGCATGGCCTTGGCAAGGTCGGTGGCAATGTCGGCACCGTCGGCCGTCGTGTCGATGCCAGCCTTGTCGATAGCCTCGGCGATCGCGTGGACACAGTCGTAGGCGTCGGCGGCAAACTGGTTGGGGGTCTCGTCGTACTCCTCCTTGTATGCCTTGACGAAGTCGGCGTTCTTCTCGTCGTCAGCGGAGAACGGCGTCATGAGCAGCACGCCCTCGGCAAGCGAGGTGTCGAAGCCCTCCACAGAGAGCAGACCGTCCATGCCGTCGGTACCCATGAGCGTCATGTCATAGCCCATGTCCTTTGCGTTCTTGAGCAGGACGGACGCCGGCGTATAGTAAATCGGCGCAAAGATGAGCGTGGCGCCGGCCTCCTTGGCCTTGGTCAGCTGGTTGGTAAAGCTCGTGGAAGAATCGTCCTTAAAGGTCTCGGTATCGACGATATCGAGCTTGGACTCCTTGGCCTGCTCGGCAAAGGCATCGGCGACGCCCGAGCTGTACGTATCGCCGGAGTTGTAGAACAGGGCGATCTTGGCGTCCGCGTACTTCTCGGCCAAGAACTTCGCGGCGCTCGTGCCCATGGTGGGATCGGTGAAGCAGACCTGGAAGACCGTGGTCTTGTCCTTGGTGACGTCGAGCGACGAGGCAGAAGGCGTGACCATGAGCATGTCGTCGGCAATCTCGCCCGAGACGGCGACGGCGGCACCGGTGGTGACGGGGCCGACGAGTGCCTGCATGCCCCAGTCGCACAGGGTATTGAAGGCGTTGATGGCCTTCTCGCCGTCGGCGACGTCGTCCTCGGACTTAAGCGAGAGCTTGAGGTCCTTGGTCGAGAAATCCTTGGCAGCGAGCTTGGCGCCCTTCTCGGCCGAGACGCCATAGGTTGCCGCGGCACCGGTCAGAGGGCCGATGACACCGATCTTGAAAGACTTGCCGTCATCGGCGGAGCCGCCATCCGAGCCACCCGAGGAGCAGCCGGCAAGCGCGACGGTGCTACCGAGCGCTGCGGCGCCGGCGAGGAAGTTCCTACGGCTGAGCGTACTGTTGATGTTGAACATGGTGTCCCCCTTTTCGCTGGCCGCGGTGCGGCCGTCTTGCGGTACAGGGCAAACCTTATGGTTCAAACGTTGACAGTTTGTTACGGAAGTTCGTTTGTAGCGAGCATGTTTCCAATGTTTCCGCAGCGTTTCGGGGGTGCCGTTTTGTGCGACTCCTGTCGCCTGGCGAGCACGCGCTCTCGGTTCACGCTAGAATGCACTCAACCTTTAAGCGGTTAATCCATCCATAAGATGCACGAAGGAGCTATCTATGAGCGAACCCCTGCGCACCGTGAACGTCGGTCTGATCGGTCTGGGAACCGTCGGCGGCGGCGTGGCCCGTCTGATCAAGAGCCACCACGATGAGTACCTGGCAGCCTACGGCATCGACCTTAAGCTGACCCGCGCCTGCGCGCTTGCTTGGGAGCAGGCCGAGGCAGCCGGTATTGAGCGTGAGGCCTTTACGAGCGACTGGCACGATGTCGTCACCGACCCCGCCGTCGACATCGTCGTCGAGCTGATCGGCGGCGAGCATCCCGCAACCGAGATCTTTACCACCGCCTTCGAGAACGGCAAGCACGTCGTCTCTGCCAACAAGGCCCTGCTGGGCCGTCATGTCGAGACGCTCGCCGAGAAGGCGCGCGCATGCGGCGTGCAGATTAAGTGCGAGGCCAGCTGCGGCGGCGGCATCCCCATCGTGAGCACGCTCGAGCACGACTTGGTGGGCAACAAGGTCCTGACCATCGCAGGCATTCTCAACGGCACCACCAACTACATCCTGTCGCGCATGGACGCCGAGGGCGCCGATTACGCCGACGTGCTCGCCGACGCCCAGGCCAAGGGCTACGCCGAGGCCGACCCGTCCGCCGACGTCGACGGCTTCGACGCCGCCAGCAAGACGGCGATCCTCGCTTCCATCGGCTTTGGCACCCGCGTGACCACCGATGATGTGTACCAGCAGGGTATTCGCACCATCGGCGCCGAGGACATCGCCCAGGCCCGCGAGCTCGGCTACACCATTAAGCTGCTCGGCATCGCCCGCAACACCGACGCCGGCGTCGACGTCCGCGTGCATCCCACGCTGATCCCCGCCGACCACATGCTCGCCAAGGTCAACGGCGCCATGAACGCTGTCTACGTGGTAGGCGACGCCGTGGGCGAGACCATGTTCTACGGTGCCGGCGCAGGCTCCTTCCCCACCGCGAGCGCCGTCGTGGGCGACATCCTGTCGCTCTCCGAGCAGATCAGCCGCGGCGTGGCTCCGCTGCCCGAGATTGAGCCCTATGGTCACAACCTCGCCTTTAAGCCTATGGACGAGCTCCAGACCAAGTACTATGTGCGCTTGAAGGTCGCCGACCGCGTGGGCGCCCTGTCCGAGACGGTCGACATCTTTGCCAAGCACAACATCTCGATCTCGCTCATCAACCAGGTCGAGGACGGCAAGTCGGGCGTCAGCGATGCCTGCTCGGTCATCTTCCTGACGCACCGCGCGCTCGAGAAGGACGTCCAGGCTGCCGCCGCCGAGCTTGCCAGCGTCGACTGCGTGGCCGAGGTCGCCAACGTCCTGCGCATCGAGGACGTTGAGGCTTGGACCGAAGGCGTCATGGCCAACTAGTCCACTACTTCGAACCTCAACGAGGCCCAACGCAAAAGGCGCGCTGCCTGCATCAACCGCAGGCCGCCCCCCGTGGATTTTTTGGGCGGAACCCGTATCCCGCCCGTCCGTGCTACCGGCCGGCGTCGTCCGGGGCGTCATCGCGCGCATAGAGCTCCAGCATGCGGCGGCGGTATTCGCGCACGGCGAGCTTGGCGCGCTCCAGGCGGCGACGCTCGCGCGGAGTCAGCTCGGACGGGTCAACCTCATCACCATAGGTCTTATCGGCAAGAAGATGCGCCGCGTCCACAATACGGGCATCGATGTGGCCGCTCGCTGCCTCGGCGGAAAGACGCTCGGCAATCGTATCGAGCGTAGGCAGGCCCTCGAATACGCGACCATGGCCATGCGATGTCAGCAGCTCGTGCTCGCGTGCGAGCAAGCTTGCCAAATCGTGATGAGCGCGCAGGATGTCGAGTGCATCGGATGGATGCTCGGCAACTTCTGCCACGGCGGCAACCGGCGCGGCGTCGACCACACGGTAGAAGAGCTGCGCGAGCAATGGCATCAAGAACACCGTGATGGCACCAGCGGCAACCATGACCGACGCAATATCTTGCGACAGCGCGCCCGCGTTGACGGCAACGCTTGTCACGGCAACGATGATTGGCAGGGCCGTAGTGCAGTACAGGGCCACGGTAATGCGGCCATACGCCGACACATCGCGCGTCGCGGGACAAATGCCCATAGAGATGAGAATGGGCACGGCGCGAATGATCAGCAACGCCACGATAAAGCCTGCGAGCAGCCCGGGGCGCGACGCCACGGCCGTCAGGTCGATCTTTGCACCCGATACAGTAAAGAACACCGGAATCAAAAAGCCGTAGGCCAGGCCGTCGAGCTTGGTCTCGAGCGTATGGTTGCCCTCGGGGATGATGTAGCGCAAGACAAAGCCGGCGGCAAAAGAACCCAACACGATGTCGAGATCAAAGACAGCCGAGAACGCCACGAGCGTGACCAGGATGAGCACCGTCAGGCGCACGAAGGTCTGCGACGTGGTATCGGCGCGTTCCTCGACAAACGCAAAGAAGCGGCTGCCGACGCGCTTGGAGCGGCTCGGGACCACGGCCAGCAACACGCAGACCACCGCAAACAAGCCAAGGATTACAAGCGTTTGGATGCCGGTGCGGGCAGACAGCAGCACCGACATGGCAAGCACAGGGCCGAGCTCACCCCAGGTGCCATACGCGAGAATCGAGTCGCCCACGCGCGTGCCGGTGAGCGAGCGCTCACGCATGATGGGCACGAGCGTACCGAGCGCCGTCGAAGTGAGGGCAAGCGTCACGGCGATACCGTCGAAATGACTGACCGAGAACCACGGGGTAAAGCGCACGGCAAGCCAGGCGATACCAAACGTGACGACCCACGTCGCCAAGCCGTAGCGCCCCTCGACGCCCGTGATGCTCTTGGGGTCGATCTCAAAGCCGGCGAGCAGGAACAAAAAGGCCAGACCCAGCTCGGACACGAGCGAGACCTCGGCATCTACATGGATGACGCCGAGCATATGGGGTCCCAGTACCGCACCGAACACGAGCAAAAAGACCGTCTCGGGAACGGGCTTTCCGGGAATCGCCGAGGCGATGAAGGGGCTTGCAAAGGCCACGAGCGCGATGATGGCGAGTGAAACGAATGCCATGTGATGCCTTTCTCTTGTTTGCGCATCACTGTAGCACCCTCGCCGTCCTCAACGCGCCGCGAGCTGTCGTATCATAGTGAGGTTTACAAACATGTGGCTCAAGGCGACCGCAGGGCAGACCCCGCAAACCGACCGCTGCCGCATACCGTACCGTACGCCCAACCGATCAGGAAGGCAGGAACCAATGGTCTCTCGTATCTACGTGGAGAAGAAACCCGGGTTCGACGTCGAGGCTCAGCAGCTCAAGGGCGAGCTGACCGAGATTCTCGGCATCAAGGGCATCGAGGCCCTGAGGATCATCAACCGCTACGACGTCGAGGGCATCGACGAGGAGCTTTTCCGCTCCTGCGTGCCGACCGTCTTTAGCGAGCCCCAGGTCGATGTGACCTACGACGAGCTCCCCGCAAGCGATGGCGCCGTCTTTGCCGTCGAATTCCTGCCTGGCCAGTTTGACCAGCGCGCCGACTCCGCCAGCGAGTGCGTGCAGCTCATCAGCCAGGGCGAGCGCCCCGCCGTGCGCTCCGCCAAGGTCTATATGATCTCGGGCACTCCGGACGAAGCCGCCATCGAGGCCATCAAGCACTACGTGGTGAACCCCGTCGAAGCGCGCATCGCCTCGCTCGACCTGCCCGAAACGCTGTACATGGAGACCCCCGAGCCCCAGCCCGTCGAGGTGCTCGACGGTTTCCGCGAGCTCGACGAGGCCGGCCTTGCCGCCTTTATCGCCGAGCGCGGCCTTGCCATGGACGAGGCGGACATCGCCTTCTGTCAGCAGTACTTCCGCGATGAGGACCGCGACCCCACCATCACCGAGATCCGCGTGATCGACACCTACTGGTCCGACCACTGCCGCCACACCACCTTCGGCACCGTCCTGGATGACGTGACGATCGATGACGCCGTGGTGCAGCAGGCCTTCGACCGCTACATGGAGATGCGCCACGAGCTCGGTCGCGACGCCAAGCCCGTCTGCCTCATGGACATGGGCACCATCGGCGCCAAGTACCTCAAAAAGACCGGCGTCATGACCGATGTCGACGAGTCCGAGGAGATCAACGCCTGCACCGTCAAGGTAAAGGTCGATGTCGATGGCGAGGACCAGGACTGGCTGTTCCTCTTTAAGAACGAGACTCACAACCACCCGACCGAGATCGAGCCCTTCGGCGGTGCCGCCACCTGCGTGGGCGGCGCCATCCGCGACCCGCTCTCGGGCCGCAGCTATGTGTACCAGGCCATGCGCGTCACCGGCGCCGGCGACCCCACCGTCCCGGTTTCCGAGACGCTCGAGGGCAAGCTGCCGCAGCGCAAGCTCGTGACCACTGCCGCCGCCGGCTACTCCAGCTACGGCAACCAGATCGGCCTTGCCACCGGCCAGGTCAACGAGCTCTATCACCCCGGCTACGTGGCCAAGCGCATGGAGGTCGGCGCCGTCGTGGGCGCTACCCCGGCAAACCACGTTCGTCGCGAGTGCCCCGCCCCCACCGACAAGATCATCCTGCTGGGCGGCCGCACCGGCCGTGACGGCATCGGCGGCGCCACCGGCTCCTCCAAGACCCAGAACACCGAGTCCATCGAGACCTCGGGTGCCGAGGTCCAGAAGGGCAACGCCCCGGTCGAGCGCAAGCTGCAGCGTCTGTTCCGCCGCGGCGACGCCTGCCGTCTGATCAAGCGCTGCAACGACTTTGGCGCCGGCGGCGTCTCGGTCGCCGTGGGTGAGCTTGCCGACGGCCTGTATGTCGACCTTGACACCGTGACCAAGAAGTACGACGGCCTGGATGGCACCGAGCTCGCCATTTCCGAGTCCCAGGAGCGCATGGCTTGCGCCGTCGCCGACGGTGACGTCGAGGAGTTCATGGGCTACGCCGCCGAGGAGAACCTGGAGGCAACCGTCATCGCCGAGGTTACCGCCGAGCCGCGCATGCGCATGGCCTGGAACGGCGTTGCCATCGTCGATCTGTCCCGCGAGTTCCTCAACTCCAACGGTGCGCCCAAACACCAGGTCGCCCACGTCTGCGCCCGCAGCGTGTGGCAGCCCAGCTGGGCCGGTACCACGCTTGCCGAGCGCATGACCTCGCTCGTCACCGATCTTAACGTCGCCTCCAACAAGGGCCTTTCCGAGCGCTTCGACTCCACCATCGGCGCCGCGACCGTGCTCATGCCCTTTGGCGGCAAGACGCAACTCACCCCCAGCTCTGCCATGGTCGCCAAGTTCCCCGTGGACGGCGAGACCACCACGGCAAGTGCCATGGCATGGGGCTTCAACCCCTACCTGATGGAAGCCGACCAGTTTGCGGGCGCCTACCTGTCCGTGGTCGAGTCCATCGCCAAGCTCGTTGCCGCCGGCTTTGAGCACAAGCGCGCCTACCTCTCCTTCCAGGAATACTTTGAGCGTCTGCGCACCGAGGCAGAGCGCTGGGGAAAGCCCATGGCTGCCGTCCTGGGCGCCCTTATGGCCCAGGTCGACCTGGGTGCCGGCGCCATCGGCGGTAAAGACTCCATGAGCGGCTCGTTTGAGGACGAGGCCGGCGAGCTCAACGTTCCGCCGACCCTGATCAGCTTCGCCGTTGCCGTGGGCAAGGCCGCCCGCGCCGTCTCGCCCGAGTTCAAGGGCCTCACGCACCGCGTCGTCCGCATCGCCCCCGCCACCTATGGCGAGGACTACCGCCCCGATGCTCAGCAGCTGCTCGCCGCGTTTGACGCCGTCGAGGCGCTCACTGCTACCGGCAACGCCCTGGCCATCTCCACGCCCGGCTACGGCTGCGGCGCCGAGAGCCTCTTTAAGATGTGCGTCGGTAACCAGATCGGTATCGAGCTTGCCGAGGATGTAGACGTGGAGAGTCTCTTCACCCCGCTCTACGGCAGCTTTATCGTCGAGCTCGCCGAGGATGCCGAGCTGCCCGAGGTCGCCGACGGCGTTGTCGTCGAGCCCCTGGGCACCACCGTCGAGGGCTATGTCATCGACACCGGCTCCGAGGTCATCGAGCTCGCCGAGCTCCAGGAGGCCTGGGAGAGCGGCATCGAGGGCGTCTTCGCCTACCGCAGCGCCGGCGAGACCCCCGAGGTCGAGGCCATCGACTTCCGCGCCAAGGACATCCACGTGTACGGCGGCGCCAAGATCGCCCGTCCGCGCGTGATTATCCCCGTGTTCCCCGGCAACAACTGCGAGTACGATAGTGCCCGCGCTTTCCGCGCCGCCGGTGCCGAGGCCGATACCTTCGTGATCAACAACCTCACGCCCGAGGCCGTCGCCGAGAGCACCCACGAGCTTGCCCGCCGCATCCGTGCAAGCCAGATCGTCATGATCCCCGGCGGCTTCTCGGGCGGTGACGAGCCCGACGGCTCCGCCAAGTTCATCACGGCGTTCTTCCGCGCTCCCGAGGTCACCGAGGCAGTCCGCGACCTGCTCAAGGCCCGCGACGGCCTGATGCTGGGCATCTGCAACGGCTTCCAGGCCCTGATCAAGCTCGGTCTGGTGCCCTACGGCGACATCGTCGACGCCACGCCCGATGCGCCCACGCTGACGTTCAACACCATCGGTCGCCATCAGAGCCGTCTGGTGCGCACCCGTATCTCGTCCAACCTGTCCCCGTGGCTGTCGCAGTGCAGCCTGGACGACCCCTACACCGTCGCCATCAGCCACGGCGAGGGTCGCTTTGTCGCCAACGACGAGGTGCTCGCCCAGCTCATCGCCAACGGCCAGGTCGCCACGCAGTACGTGGGCGAGAACGGCAAGCCCAGCATGGATCTTTCCGTCAACCCCAACGGCTCCGCACTCGCCATCGAGGGCATCACGAGCCCCGACGGCCGCGTTCTGGGCAAGATGGGCCATGCCGAGCGTCGCGGCGACAACCTGTACCGCAACGTGCCCGAGCATGTCCCTGGCGATAAGTTCATGCCGATCTTTGAGAGCGGCGTGGCCTACTTCGCTTAATGCGTCCCATCGGGTACAATCCCCTCGGGTAACAACACCCGCCACCGGCACACCCGGTGGCGGGTTCTTTTTTGCTTCACGCATACAGGAAGGACATCATGGAAAGCCGCAAGCCGTATCTCGCCACCCTGCCCGGACTCGTCCTGGGCTGCCTCGTCTGCTGCGCGCTCTGGGGATCGGCTTTCCCCTGCATCAAGATCGGCTACGGCCTCTTTGGCATTCCCTCGCACGACGGCGCCTCGCAGCTGCTCTTCGCAGGTTTGCGCTTTACGCTTGCCGGCGCCCTGGTTATCGTCGGGATGAGCGCGGCTCAGCGCCGTCCACTCGTTCCGCAAGCGCGCGATATCAAACCCATCTGCATCTTGTCGCTCTTCCAGACTATCGGGCAGTACTTCTTTTTCTACCTGGGACTCTCCCGTGCAAGCGCCATGTCGAGTTCCATCATCGAAGCCAGCGCCAACTTCCTCGCAATCCTCTTTGCCGCCCTGGCGTTTCGCACCGAGGAGCTCGATACGGCCAAGGTGCTTGGCTGTATGCTGGGCTTTGCCGGCGTCGCGCTCGTCAACCTTTCGGGCGCAGACGGCACCTTTGGCTTTACGCTCGACGGCGAGGGCTTTATCCTAGCCTCCACCGTCGCGGGTGCCCTTTCGACCTGCCTCATTGGCATCTTCTCGCGCGAGCACGACGGCGTCTTGCTCGCCGGCTGGCAGTTTTTAGTCGGTGGCTTGGTCCTTACCGCCATCGGCTTTTTGATGGGCGGTGCGCTCTCCCCCACGGCGATTGCCCCCGCCATCGCACTCATCATCTATATGGCACTCATCTCCGCAGTCGCGTACTCGCTGTGGTCGCGCCTGCTTGCCGTCAACCCCGTCAGCCGCGTCTCGGTCTTTGGGTTTATGAACCCCGTCTTTGGTGTGGTGCTGAGCGCGCTGCTGCTCGGCGAGGGCGCTGGCACGAGCCCCGTTACCGTCATCGTTGCCCTACTGTTGGTCTGCGCCGGCATCATCATCGTCAACAAACCCAAAAA
>CAUBTS010000052.1 GCA_958438955.1 uncultured Collinsella sp. | reverse complement strand
GCTTTGCGACCTACCTGGTCGTGGCGCTGCTACACACGCGCTCCATCAAGCGCGTGAGCCTCTCCGAGGCGCTGAAGGTCCAGGAATAGAGAACCGCCCGCACGCGGGGGCACGAACCGAAGGAAGGGTGCCCCCGCGTTATTTGCCCGCCAGGCCCGACGTGGGCAAACGCGCGCAACGTCAGACTTCCCCGAACAGAAGGAGACCCATGGCAAGATCGGCAGAGGAGCTCAAGCAGCTCTCCATCAAGGAGTTCACCGAGGTGGCAAAGGTCTACGAATCCGGCCATGCCGGCATTTACGAGATGTGCAAGGACGACTATCCGCAAATGCTCGAGGAGCTTGAGCTCGAACCGTTCGAGGACGCGCTCGACGTGGGCTGTGGAACCGGAGCCGTCCTAGAACTGCTCCACGCCCGGTACCCCAGCAAGCACTTGACTGGACTCGACCTCACACCCGGGATGATCGACGTCGCTCGGGCAAAGCAGCTCGATAACGTCAGCTTTGTCGTCGGAGACGCGGAGGCACTGCCCTTCGAGCCCCGGAGCTTCGACGCCGTGCTCTGCTCCAACAGCTTCCACCACTACCCGCATCCGGAGAGGTTTTTCGCCGAGGTGGCACGCGTCCTTCGGCCCGGCGGGCGACTGGTCCTTCGCGACTACACCTCGAACGATGTCGCGGTCTGGCTCATGAACAACATCGAGCTACCGCTGGCACGCCTCTTGGGCCATGGCGACGTGCGCATCCTCAAGCTGTCCGAGCTACGCGCGCTCGTCGAGGAATTCGGGCTCACCCCGCTCAAGCTCGAGGCACAGAAGGGATTCCGCGCGCATCTGGTCGCGCGAAAGGGCTAGCGGTCCGCGCCAGGACGCTCCGTCACGCCAGGGCACGCCGTCAACGCCGCCACACCAGGGCACGCCATCAAACCAGATTGTGGCCACGCTAGAACGCGCCGCCAAACCAAGGCGCGCCGCCACAAACGTGACGGCGCGCCCCTAGCTGCCAGGTGGCGAGGCACTCATTTAAGTCCGTCCCCAATGAGTGGTTTTAAGTCCGTCCCCAATGAGTGGTTTCAGTCATTTAAGTCTGTCCCCAATGACTGGGTGCCGCACTTGACTTTAACTCTGCTTTAACTGGTACCATCCTCTTATGTCTGTAACGCCATATAGACCGAGGGGATATATCTATGACCGCAACTACACCCGCAGCACCCGCTAAGGTGTACTTCACCAACTTGCGCACGCATGCTCGCGAGAGCCAGCTCGACAAGCTCAAGCGCCTCATCCGTCACGCCGGTATTGAGCAGATCGACTTTGAGAACAAGTTCGTCGCCATCAAGATTCACTTTGGCGAGTTGGGCAACCTGAGCTTTTTGCGCCCCAACTACGCCCGCGCCGTCGCGGACGTCGTGAAGGAATTGGGTGGCAAGCCCTTTCTCACCGACTGCAACACGCTCTATGTCGGTAGCCGCAAAAACGCGCTCGAGCACATCGATACCGCCTACCAGAACGGCTTTACCCCGTATGCCACGGGTTGCCAGATCATCATCGCCGACGGCCTCAAGGGCACCGACGAGGCGCTCGTCCCGGTCGAGGGCGGAGAGTACGTGCACGAGGCTAAGATCGGTCAGGCGCTCATGGATGCCGATATCGTGATTAGCCTCACCCACTTTAAGGGCCATGAGCAGGCCGGCTTTGGCGGCGCCATGAAGAACCTGGGTATGGGAGGCGGCAGCCGTGCCGGCAAGATGGAACAGCATGCCGCCGGTAAGCCGAACGTCGCGACCGAGCACTGCGTTGGCTGCCGTGCCTGCGAAAAGATCTGCGCGCACGACGCCGTCTCGTTCAACGACACCCGCGAGCGCGAGCTTGCCAGCGGCGCTACTCGCACGGTGCACGTGGCCACCATCGACCACGATCGCTGCGTGGGCTGCGGCCGCTGCATCGGCGTGTGCAACCAGGACGCCATCAAGCCCGGCTATGAGGCCGCGGCCGACGTGCTCAACTGCAAGATTGCCGAGTACACCAAGGCCGTCGTCGACGGCCGCCCGAGCTTCCATATCTCGCTTGCCATGGATATCAGCCCCAACTGCGATTGCCATCCCGAAAACGATACGCCTATCGTCAACGACATCGGCATGTTCGCGAGCTTCGACCCGGTCGCTATCGATCAGGCCTGCGCCGATGCCGTCATGGCATCCGAGCCGCTGCCCAACACCGAGCTCACCGACAGCGCCGCCAAGATGGAGCATAACCACGAGCATCTGGAGGGCGAGCAGGCGCGCGACCCCTTCTGCATCACGCATCCCGATACCGATTGGCGCGCGTGCATCGCGCATGCCGAGAAGATCGGCCTTGGCACGAGCGAGTACGAGCTCATCGAGGTCAAGTAGCGCCTAGCTATTGGACAAAACAAGCGCCTTTGTAGCGCTAGTTGAGCAAAAACCGCCCGTGAGCACAGCGCCCACGGGCGGTTTTTCAGAAGTGCGGTGAAAAATCGAATACCGCCGACCACAAACCGTTTTTTGGCAACAAAACCCCAGACGTTGCTTTTTGCCTAAAAATTCTTGTCGAGGAAGTCGTCGACCGTGTTCCAGTAGAGCTCGGGGTCAACTTGCGCACTCTTGGCATGGGTGGCGCCATGGATGGTGAGCTTTTGCTTGACCTTGCTGGCGCACGCGCCGTAGTTTTGGTCGAGCATGTCGTACGGCACAAAGGTGTCCTGGTCGCCGTGGATAAACAGCATGGGAACCGTCGCGTGTTTGAGTTGCTCCACACTGCTCGCCTTATGAAAGTCGTAGCCCGCGCGCACGTTGCACACCAAGTTTGCTACATCGAGCAAGGGAAAGCTGGGCAGGCCGAACACGTCCTTGAGCTGCAGAGAAAACTCGTCCCAAACACTCGTATAACCACAGTCCTCGATAATACATTTCACGTTTGCGGGCAGAGATTCTCCCGCCACGTTCATAGCGGTTGCTGCACCCATCGACTCGCCAAAGACCAGGATGCGCGCCTCGGGGTCAGCCTGAACGATTTGCTCGATCCATGCGACGATATCGAGGCGCTCGGGCCAGCCCATGCCGATATAGTCGCCGCCGGAGCGCTCGTGGGCGCGGGCAGCAGGCGCAAGCACGTTCATGCCGCGGTCGTGGAAGCGCTTGGCGTATCGGGCCATGCCGATGGGCTCGTTGGTATATCCATGCAGGCAGACGGCGTAATCGTGGGTGTTCTCCGAGGCGGCAAAATACCAAGCGGCAAGTTCGGTTCCGTCATCTGCGGTGAGGCTGCTGCTCTCGCGATTCTCTTTAAACCACGCCCGCGCCTCGGTTTCCTCGGCATCCGGCTGCTCGCCTTCTTTGTCGTTCTTGCTATCCTGCATCATCTTCATGGTGTACGGCGCTTGGGGGTTCAGCGCGAAGTCAAACAGAAAGTTGCCGGCAAATCCGAGCAGCACAACGACAACTACCAGTGCAACGATGCCGGCTATCTTGAGCTTTCGATGGGAACGTGCGTTTTGAGCCATGCGGTATTCTCCTATAAGATGTTAATACGTCAACATTCAATGCAAGCGCATTATGGACGTTCGCCGTTGATGCGTCAACAAGCAAAGAATGGGTAAACAAAGGGTCACGTATGGTGCAAATTTCGCACGTACCTAGACGCTTTGATATAGTGTTGAGAACTCTTTACGTTGGAGGATGTAACCGGCATGTCCGATTCGAGCGACAGTTCCAAGCCGCGACCCAAGACCGCGGCCGTTCCACACTACACGGTGGGCGAGGAGATTATGAACTCCGTCACCCATGGTGTCGGCTGCCTGCTGGGTATCGCGGGCCTGGTGCTCCTGATCGTATTCGCCGCCCTGCGCGGCGGAGGCCCGACCCACATGGCCGCGGCGATTGTCTATGGCGTCAGCATTATCCTCGAATACCTTGCCTCCACGCTCTACCATGCGATTCAGCCCGCGGGCGCCAAGCGCGTGTTCCGCATTATCGACCACGGCTGCATCTACTTGCTCATAGCCGGCAGCTATACCCCGTTTTGCCTCATCACGCTCGCAAACGACGGCGGCCCTGCGCTGTTCTTTGCCGTATGGGCCATCGCCATTATCGGCATCGCCCTCGAGTGCTTTATGCGCGAGCGTCAACCGCACTGGGTAAGTGGCCTGGTCTACCTGCTGATGGGCTGGCTCGTTGTCTTTAAGCTGCCCGAGCTCGTGTCGCTGCTCAACCCCGTGGCACTTGCCCTGCTCGCCGTCGGCGGCGTGTGCTACACCGCGGGCGTGCCGTTCTATATCGCCAAAAACGTGCGCTATCTGCACAGCGTGTTTCACCTGTGGGTGCTCGCCGGCAGCATCTTCCAGTTCATGGCGGTGATCCTCTTCGTAATCTAGCGACCATGCCTGCGCGCCCGCGCCCTCGTTTGGGTGCCGGCGCAATTGCCGTATCCGCCACCAACGTTTTACCCTAACGTCCCGAATCTTGGAGGTTCGAGAAACTCCCGATGGACATAACCATCTCCCTTATCACTACCCTCGTTTTGACCCTCATCAACGGCTACTTCTCCATGTCCGAGATGGCGCTCACCACGGCAAAGCGCGCTGTGCTGGAGCACGAGGCCGAGGAAGGCGACAAACGCGCCGAGCGCGCCATTAAGCTGGCCGCCGATTCCGACCAGCTGCTCGCCACCATCCAGGTCGCCATCACGCTCGTGGGCTTTGCCTCGTCTGCCGTCGCCTCGACGAGCCTGTCCGACCCGCTTGCCACGTGGCTCACGAGCTTTGGCATCGCACCGCTCTCTGCCATCGCGCGCGGCCTGGCGCCGGTCATCATCACCGTTGCGGTCGCCTTTGTGTCCATCGTGATTGGCGAGCTCGTGCCCAAGCGCATCGGCCTCGCTAACGCCGAGGGCGTGTCCAAGCAGGTCGTGGGACCGTTGTCGTTTTTCCAAAAGATCGCCCGTCCGCTCGTGTGGCTGACCGGCGCTTGTTCCGATGGCCTGGCCCGCATCCTGCGCATCAAGAGTGCCGACGACCGCCAAAACGTCTCGGAGGAAGAGATCAAGTACATGGTCTCGGAGCAGGACGACCTGCTCGATGAGGAAAAGCGCATGATCCACGAGATCTTCGACCTGGGCGACACCGTTGCCCGCGAGGTCATGGTGCCGCGCGTGGACACCACCATGTGCGAGGACGACGAGACGGTCGCCGGCGTGCTGTCCACCATGCGCCAGACCGGCTTCAGCCGCATCCCCGTCTATCACGAGGATCCCGACAACGTCGCCGGCATTGCGCACATTAAGGACCTGATCCAGCCTTCGCTCGACGGCAAGGGCGACCAGCCCATCGCCGACTTTTTGCGCGACGCCACCTTTGTGCCCGATACCAAGGACATCCTGCCGCTGCTGTCCGAGATGCAGACCTCGCACGACCAGATCGTAGTGGTCGTGGACGAGTACGGCGGCACGGCCGGCATCATCACCATCGAGGATATCGTCGAGGAGATCGTGGGCGAGATCGAGGACGAGTTCGACCCCGACAACAAGTACCTCACGCGCCTTTCGCGCCGCGAGTGGCTCGTCGATGGGCGTTTTTCGTGCGATGACGCGATTGAGCTTGGTTGGCCGCTCGAGGAAAGCGATGATTATGAGACCATCGCCGGCTGGATTTTGGAGCTTTGTGACTCGGTGCCCGACATCGGAGAGGTGTTTGAGGTTGCGGGGTACAAGTTTAAGGTGCAGTCGATGCGTGGCCAGCGCATCTCGCTCATTCGCGTGATCGCTCCGGCCGAAACCGATAAGAAGGATTCCGAGTCCTCGGCAGATGAGCCGATGGCGTCGGGTGCGGGCTCTGCGGACCCGCACGACGGCGACGAGTAGGGCAAGGAAGAGTAGGGGAGAGTTATGGCAGGCCTGTTCAACATCCTTAAGGTCACCGTCAGCGAGGACAAGATCTGCGCGCATGTGCTGGTGAACCCCGGCATGCCGCTTATGACCTCGGAGGACATCGAGGCCACGGCGCGCGTGTACTACCTGGTACCCTCGATTGCCAAGCACCTGTGCCTGGGCGATTCCGGCCGCGAGTTCCAGGACTGCATGGGCCAGACCGAGCTTTGCCATCTGCTGGAGCACGTGACGGTCGAGCTCATGAACGAGACCGGTCTCGCTGGCAGCATCTCGTGCGGCCGCACTCGCGTGAGCGAGCACGACGAACGTGTCTTTGAGGTCGAGCTTTCGTGTCCCGATGACGCGCTAGCCATCGGTGCGCTGTCTTCGGCGACCTTTATGATGGATTGGGCCTATCTGCATGCCGACCAGCCCGCTCCCGATGTGGACGGTACGGTCGCGGGCCTGCGCAACCTGGTACTGGGCATGCGTGCCGAGGCCGAGGGCAAGGACCCGCACGAGGCCGTCGCCGCCGCGAACGCCGAGGGCGAGGCCGGGGACGCGACCGAGGGCGAGGCGCCTGCCGAGGCTGCCGTCGAGCCTGCCGACGATGCCCCTGCCGAGGAGACCGTTGAGTCCGAGCCCGCGGAGCCCCAGGGCGTCCCGAGCTTTGACGACGAGCCTCAGGAGGCAATCGATACCGAGGGCGCGACCGCCGAAAGCCACGAGGCCCCCGCTGCCGTCTACGGTGGCGCGGCGACGGCTCCGGTTGCCCCCTCGCACGAGGGAGCGCTGCCGCTCGTTGACGGCGCCGGCGAGGACCCGGCCGCCACGGAGGCAATGCCGGCCGTGCCGCAGGAGTAGGCTCACCCGCTTATCACCATCATGTACCTGCGACTTTACCGTACGCAGATGAGCGAGACGGCAAGTGCTGTGCTGCGGGTATAATGGACAGCATTCAAACGGTGGGCGCTGAGGTGCCCGCAGGAGAGGAATGAACATGGGTAAGACTTTCAACTTTATCTCGGGTGCGCTCTTCGGTGCTGCCGCCGGCGCCATCATCGGCGTCGCCCTGGCTCCGCGCTCGGGCGCCGAGACCCGCGCCATGGCTGCCGATATCGCCAACGACGCCTGGGATAACATGCGCGACACCTACGAGCACGGTGCCGAGGAGGCCCGCGCCGCGGTCAACGATTTTGGCCCGATGGTCGACGCCAAGACCGATGACCTGCGTGCCAAGGTTGACCTTGCCCGCGAGCGCATGGACCAGCTGCGCGAGCAGCTCAACGACGCCATCTCGGGTGGTAACGTGACGCCCGCCGCCGATGTCGTGGTCGAGAACGCCGTCGAGGCCGACACCGAGGCCGCGGAGCCTTCGACCGAGGCATAATGCGCGCTGGGGATTTTGTCGGCGCCAAGATCTATCGCAAGCCTACCGAGGATAAGCGCACCAAAAAAGACGGCACGCCGCGCAGCCCTAAAAAGCTCGGCAAGATTCACTTTCCGGTCTTTACCCCGGGCGGTACGCGCGTGGTGGGCTTTATGGTTCGTCAGTCCGATATCGCGGGTATGATCGAGCGCCCTGATCGATTTGTGGCGCTCGATGCCATTGGCGTCTACGAGGGCGCCATCGCGGTTGATGACGTCAAGGGCACCTACGATGCCGCTGCGGCCAAGCGCCTCGACATCAACCTGGACGATTGCATTATCTGGGTTGGCATGGACGTGCGCACGGAGTCGGGCGATGTCGTGGGCTATTGCTCGGATGTGGAGTTCAAGCCGCGTTCGGGTATTGTGCAGTCGTTCTATGTGACCGCCGGCACCGCCTCGAGTGTGCTGGTGGGCGACACGCAGATGCCGCCGACGATGCTGCGCGGTTATGCAGACGGCGCGATGATCGTTTCGGACGAGGTCAAGTCAATCGGGTATTCGGGCGGCGTCGCTGCAAAGGCTGCCGAGGCAAGCGTCGTGGTGGGCGATAAGGTCAAGAAGGGCGCCAAGGTGCTCGATGACAAGGGTTCGGTCGCCGTGGACAAGGGCAGCCGCGCACTGGGCAAGCAGCTCGGCAAGACGCGCGGTATGTTCAAGGCCTTTAAGGACGAATATCAAAAGGCGAGCGGGGGCTCGTCAAAAGCTAGCAAATAGCGACGTACCAAATGATGGGAGGCGAGCCGGAGACCTGTTGCTCCGGCTCGCTGTGTTTATGGGGGAGGGCACATGCGCCAAAACGGATCTAACTTAAACGGGCGCTCGGGTGCGCGTCCGACGGCGCGCCGCGACCTGGGGCAGCTGCCCAGCGGCCAGCGCAAGCGTCGCCGTAAGCCCGGCGCGATGTACCTCAACCATAGCCGTGGGTTTAGCGACCGCAGCGCTCGCATCGGCAACAGCCGCACGCCCCGTCGTTCGTCTCGCCTGCCCTATGCGCTCATCGCCGTGGGTTGCGCGCTCGTACTGTTTATCGCTGCCGTCGTGGGCTACGTCAACCGCAGCGTGGATGTCGTCCTCAACGGCCAGGAGACTGCGGTGCGCATCGGCTCTACGCTGCAAAATCTTATCGACGATCAGGAGCTGACCGATACCTACGACGCCGGGGACCTGCTGGCCGTTGACGACAGCGTGCTGACCCGCCATGGCGGCGAAAAGCTGTCGGTAAAGGTGGACGGCAAGCGCATAAAACAGGGCAAGTGGAAAAGCCGCGAGCTTACGGGCGGCGAGAAGGTGACGGTCAAGGACGGCCGCGACACGTACGAGAAGCACGAGGTCCAGGCGACGGTTATCGAGCCCAAGCTCAAGGTCGAGGGCACGGGTGCCATCGAGTACGTCAAGACGTGGGGCATCCAGGGCCGCTCCGAGGTGTGGGTCGGCGAGCAGTCGGGCAAGACGCAGGACCGTGGCGAGGTCGTGCCCGCCACCGATTGCGTGGTCGAGTGCGCGAGCGTGGCGCCCAAGGGCAACGAAAAGTACGTGGCGCTGACGTTTGACGAGGGCCCGAGCGGTGCCACCAAACAGATTTTGCAGGTGCTCAAGGAAAAAGGCGTCACCGCGACGTTCTTCCTGTCGGGCGATGCGGCCGAGGCCTCGCCCGCCACGGCCAAGGCGATTGTCGATGCCGGCTGCGAGGTCGGTTCCAATAGCTACCGCGACGAGTCGCTCAAGGGTCAAGACCGCGATGTGGTACGCGAGCAGGTTTCGAAGGGCACCGAGGCGATCAAGTCCGCGACCGGGACGTCGACGATGCTTTTGCGCGCTCCCTACGCAGCCTTTGACGAGCAAAACTGGATTGATGCGATGGACCTGGTGTCTGCCGTGGTCTCGTGGAATATCGATTCGGGCGACTGGCTGCTCAACGGTGCCGACGAGCAGGTCTCGACGGTGCTCGATTCGGTGACGCCAGGCAACATTGTGCTGCTGACCGATAACGATAAGTGCGCCGAGCAGACGCTCGAGGCGCTGCCGCAGATTATCGACGGGCTTATTGCCGACGGCTACAAAATCGTGACGTTGAGCGATCTGGTCAAGACGGACGCATCGCTGAGCAAAAAGCTCACCTCGCTGACGAAGGTCACCATGCCCAAAAACGCCGTGTTCCCCCAGCTCGCCGAAGATGACGACGCCACAGACTAGTCGTTTAAGAACGTCGCCAATGGCTATGTCACGGATGCATCAGCGTTTGGTATGCCTGCGATGTGCGACGCATAAATTTGGCGCCACGGCGCGATGCTGATGCTATAGTTACTGCGGATAACAAGGGTCAAGAGAAAGGTTGCAGGTGAAATCCAAACCTCGACCATACAGTCGATGACCCCATGCAGGTGCTTCTTGCGCATGCACGGGGTGTGAGCGCCGAGCGGCATGCCGCCCGCGCATGCGTATACATATCTAAAAGTCCACGGATGGCGTGCCGGCATGGCCGCAGTCCGAAGGGATAATGATGGGGAGCACCAGTGAATTATCTGAGTGAGATGCTCAAACTGCCGGTCTTGGACGTCGATGGCGAAAAGCTCGGCGTTGTGAATGATTTTGGCATTGCTACCGGCGAAGTTTTTCCGCACGTGACGTCGCTCGCGTTCCGCGGACCCGGCAAGACGCCATTTATGATCAGCTGGCGCAAATGGGTCGACCGTATCGACGAGACGGGTGTGCACCTTAAGTCGCCGGCCACCGAAATCCGTTTTTCGTACCTGCAACCGACCGAACTCTTGCTCGCCCGCGACGTGCTCAACAAGCAGATTGTTGACACGCAGGGTATGAAGGTCGTGCGCGTAAACGACATCAAGTTTTCCATGTCGGGCGAAAATCAGCTGCGCCTGCTAGGTGCCGAAGTTGGTGCCCGCGGTCTGCTGCGCGCGATCAGCCCCGCACTCGAGCATGTCGTCGAGGGCTTTATGAAGCACCTGGGCAAACCGCTCGGCGAGGACATCATCGCCTGGTCCTACATGGACCTGCTCGACCGTTCGACTAAAAACATTCAGCTGTCGGTGTCGCATAAGACGCTTGGCGAGCTGCACCCTGCCGACATTGCTGACATTATCGAGCAGCTCGACCCGCGTCTGCGTGCGCAGGTGTTCGCGCAGCTCGACACCGCCCAGGCCGCCGAGGCCATCTCGGAGTTCGATGACGACGAGCTTATGACCGAGATGCTCGAGGGTCTGTCCGACACCGACGCATCGTCGATGCTGGCCATGATGGACCCGGACGACGCCGCCGACCTGATCGACGAGCTCGATTACGAGAAGGCCGAGAAGCTTCTGCGCCTGATGGGCGTTCAGGAGGAGAAGGCGATTCGTAACCTGCTGGGCTATGAGGACAACACCGCCGGCCGTATCATGACCTCGGAGTTTGTCTCCCTGCCCGCCACGGCGACGGTCGCTGACGCCATCGAGGCGATCCGCGAACTCGACGAGGACTTCGAGAGCGTCTACTACGTCTATACCGAGGATCCGAGCGGCATGCTCACTGGCGTGCTTTCGCTACGCACGCTTATCGTGGCCGACCGCGACGCCACGCTGGGCCAGCTGGCCTATCGCGACCTGGTGTATGTGTCGCCCGACGATGACCAGGAAGACGTAACGGACGAGATGACCAAGTACGACCTGGTCGCTATCCCCGTTTGCGATGAGAACCGTCACATCTTGGGTATCGTGACCTTTGACGACGCCATGGACGTTATCGCCGAGGAGCACCAGGAGGACCTGCAGATCGCAGGCGTCGGTTCGGGCGATAGCGCGTCCGACGACTCGACGAATGTGCTCAGCTGGTTTGTGCATCGCCAGTACTGGGTTGTCGTGTGGGGCATTGCCTCGTGCATCATGGCTACCGTGCTGGGGACGGCGCTGGGCTCCGCGCATCTGGTGGTGTTCCCCATGTGCGCCATGCCGCTCGTGTTGCTGGCTGCCTCGCGTATGGTGTCGTTCGTCAAGAATTACTTCCTGGAGTACGACGGCCATGACGATGAGCCCAAGCCGTATTTGGGATTTTTCTTCCAGAGCACGGGCATGGGCCTGATTCTGTCGCTTGTGACCTACCTGTGCGCCCAGCTGGTGCGCACCGCCGCGTTCCCCGACGCGCCCATGTTTGAGGAGCAGCTCTTTACCGGCTGCTTTAACATCGCGGCCATCATTTGTCTGATTGGCAACATGAGCGCCGTGATTTACCTGATGGTGCTGTTCTGGCGTGACGAGCACGACCTCAATACATCGGGTACCGCCATGAACGTCATTGCCGTCATGATTTCGTGCGTGGCGTACTGCATCGCTGCGGTGCTGCTTGCCATGTCGGTCATGGGTTAGGTGGTTACGTGCAAAACATGAAGCAAAAGGCGAGCACCAAGCAAAAGCTGACCATCGCGGCCATCTTTGGCGCCATGGGCCCTGGCCTTCTGGCGGCGCTTTCGGGCAATGACGCCGGTGGCATCGCCACGTATTCCAGCGCCGGTGCCAGCTATGGCTACAAGATGCTGTGGATGCTTCCCGTCATGACCGTGCTGCTTATCGTGACGCAGGAGACTGCGGCGCGTTGCGGCTGCGTCACAGGCAAGGGCTTGGCCTCGCTCATTCGCGAGCGCTTTGGCGTGCGCAGGAGCGTGCTGGCCATGGCGGCGCTGCTGATCGCCAACACGGCCGTGACCATTTCGGAGTTTGCGGGTATCGCGAGCGGCCTTGCCCTCTTTGGCGTGCCGGCGAGCATCTCGGTGCCGCTCGTGGCGCTGCTGGTTTGGATGCTTACCATGTCGGGCAGCTTCCAACGCATCGAGAAGATTTTGCTACTGGTGAGCTGCGTGTTTGTGACCTACATTGTCGCTGCATTTATGGCTGGTCCCAGCTGGGGCGAGGTGGCGGTCGACCTGGTTGTGCCCAACATCCAAAATGACCCCAGCTACGTGTCGCTTGTGGTCGCAACGATCGGTACCACCATCGCGCCGTGGATGATTTTCTTGGCGCAGAACAACGTGGTCGATAAGAATGCGGGCGAGGACGATATCGTGTTGCAGCGTATCGACACCGTGAGCGGCTCGATCGCCGCCGATGTCATTGCTGGCTTTATTATCATCACGACCGGTACGGTACTGTTCCCCGCGGGTATTCAGATCAGCGATGCTGCCGACGCCGCCCGCGCGTTGGAGCCCATCGCGGGCCAGTGGTCCACGGTGCTGTTTGCCTCGGGCCTGGTCGCGGCGAGCTTCTTGGCTGCCTGTGTGCTGCCGGGCGTTACGTCGAGCGCTATCTGCGAGGCATTTGGCTGGGAGCGCGGTGCCGACCGCAGCTGGGACGAGGCCCCGGTTTACCGCGGCATCATTACGGCCATCATCGGCATTTCTGCCGTGTTGGTGCTCATGCCTGGCGTCGATTTGTTCCAGATTATGATGACCTCGCAGGTCATCAACGGTGTGCTGCTGCCCGTGGTCTTGGTATTCCAGGTGGTTATCGCGGCGGATCGCCACATTATGGGCGCCAACCGCAACGGCCGCTTATGGAACGTGCTCACTTGGGCGACTATCGCCGTGATTACGGTGCTGACAGTCGTCATGTTTGTGCTGCAAGCGATGGGCTACAGCGCTTAACGCCCACTTTTGCTTCCGAACAGGCCGCAGCGATGGGCTGCGGCCTGTTTTTTGTCTGCTATAGGATGTTAGTTATATAGCAATGGACAAAAAATGCCAAATATGAGTACTGTTGCTAAGTGAATAGCATTTACATCCTAAAAGATAATGAACATAGCCTTTAGTATGTTCATTAAAATTGGCTCCAATACGCCTTAAACCAGTCAGGTTGGCTGCTTTAGGGGGTTGTAGGGGTCGCTCGGACGTCATTTTGGGTGGTTTTGCCTGCTACTAAAATGGTAACAGTACTCATATTTGCCCTTTTTTGCCCACAGACCTTTGAGGGTGCGGCGAAAAGGGCTTGTTTTGATTGTTTGGGGCAGGTACGAGGCGCGGAAACGATGTCTGGAGCGACGGAGCGGCCTGGAATTCATCCGTAGAGGTCTTCATTGGCTGCGCCAGGAGTGTCCCTAGGTACCGGCACATAAGGAACGTCCCTAACTGCCGGAGGGGGCGTCTGCCGTGCCAGACGCCCCCTCCGGATGTGGGAAGTTTGCGCTGCGGGTTACTTGTCGGTGCCCAGCTTGTGCGGCTTGAGAGCGAGCGCATTGACGAGTGCGTCGGTGGCAGACTTGACGGCTGCCGGCTGCGGATCGTTGACGTGATCCTCGGGGTGTACGGGCAGGTCCTTCTTGACGGCATCGTGGATCAAGTTGAGGTACTCAGTCACGCCAGTGGTCGATAGATGCGTGCCATCGCCATCGAACAGGTCGTTGCGGTTGGCACTGTATCCGTACCAGTCGATAACGCGTACGTTCTTGTAACGCGTAGCGGCGTTGGCGATAGCCTGGTTGGTAGAGCCAACCCACGGCTGCGGGCTGCGCGTGTTCACAAACACCACAATACGCTTATCTCCTGCATCGGCCATGATGGCGTCGATTTGGTCGTCGGTTACCAAGCCGTTGGTGCCCAGCGCAAAGACCACGATCTTGCCGGCAAGGTTCTGTTGAAGATAGCCCTCAAATGTCGCACGGCCCGCATCGAACTGGCGGCCCTTTTCGGCATCGATATGGCTGTGCGGGAACACGCCGTCAAAGG
>CAUBTS010000051.1 GCA_958438955.1 uncultured Collinsella sp. | reverse complement strand
CTCGCACGGAGAGCACATTAAGTGCTCTCCGGCTCGTGCGGAACTCGCGATCGACTTCACATGCCGCCGTGCGACCGGGGCGAACACGAGTCCCAAGGTTTTCAAAAAAGCGGTCGGCGCGCAGTGCGCCGACCGCCGATATATGGGGTCTGATATTTTCTACCAGCCAGGACCTCTTACTCGTCGAGGAGATCTTCTGGCATGTCGTTGCCGTCGCCTAGATCGACAGGGGTTTCTTCGGAAGCAGAGCCGTTTTCTGTGGCTTCGCCTTCGGGCTTTTCCTTGGCTGCCGTCATGCGGGCGACAGCGCATACGCGGTCGTTGTCGTCGACGGTCATCATCTTGACGCCCTGGGTGGCGCGGCCGGTCTGGCTGATCTCGTCGGTCTTGACGCGAATGACCGTCGCGCCCTCCGTCACGATGAACAGCTCGTGCTGCGGGCCCACCGTCTTCATGGCCGCGAGGTTACCCTTACGCTCGGTCATTTGAATGGTGTAGACGCCCTGACCGCCGCGATTCTGCTCCGGGTAGTCCGCGACCGGCGTGCGCTTGCCGTAGCCGCGCTCGGTGATGACGAATAGATCGCCGTTGCCGTTAGTGACTTCCATGCCCAGAACGCTCACGCCGTCCTTCAGACCGATACCGCGAACGCCGCTGGTATCGCGGCCGGTGGCGCGCACCTGCTCCTCGGAGAACATGATCGCCTTGCCCGCGGTGGTGGCCAGGATAATCTTGTCGCCCTCGCGCACGCGGCGCACGTTCAGCAGCGCGTCGTCGTCACGCAGGTTGATAGCGATCAGGCCGTCGCGACGGCTGCGGTCATATGCGCTCATCACGGTCTTCTTGACCATGCCGCTCTTGGTGGCAAACATCAGGTACTCGTCGGCCGGGAACTCGCGGCAGCTGATGACGCTCGCGATCTTCTCGCCTTCCTCGAAGGGCAGCAGGTTGACGATCGCGGTACCGCGCGCCTGGCGCGTACCCACCGGCAGCTCGTGCACCTTCAGGCGATAGACCTTGCCCTTGCTCGAGAAGAACAGCACGTACTCGTGCGTGGACGCGATGAACATCTCGTCGATAACGTCGTCCTCTTTGAGGTTGACGCCCGATACGCCCTTGCCGCCGCGCTTCTGGGCGCGGTAGGCAGCCACCGGGATACGCTTAACGTAGCCGGTATGGGTGATGGTCACGACCATATCCTCGTCGGCGATGAGGTCCTCGACATCCAGGTCCTTCTCAACCTGGCTGATCTCGGTGCGGCGCTTGTCGCCAAACTTCTTGGAGATCTCGCGCATCTCTTCCTTGATGACGCCCAGGATCTTCTCCTCATGCGCCAGCAGGTCCTCGTAGTAGGCGATGGCGCGGCGCAGGCCGTCCAACTCTTCTTGGATCTTGTCGCGCTCCAGGCCGGTCAGGCGGCGCAGCTTCATCTCGAGAATGGCCGTGGTCTGCTCGGGCGTAAAGCCAAAGCGCTCGATCAGGCGGCTGCTGGCCTCGGAGTCGGTCTGCGAGGAGCGGATGATGCTAATGACCTCGTCGATATGGTCGAGAGCCATCAGGTAACCCTCGAGGATATGCGCGCGGGCCTGGGCCTTCTTAAGGTCGAAGCGGGTGCGGCGGGTAACGACGTCGACCTGGTGGTCGATGTAGTGCTGCAGCATCTCGCGCAGGCTCAGGCATTTGGGAACGCCGTTGACGAGTGCCAGGTTGTTGGCGCCAAAGGTCGTCTGCAGCGAGGTGTACTTATACAGATTGTTGAGCACGACCTGCGGAATGACGCCCTTCTTGAGCTCGATGACCAGACGGATGCCCTTCTGGTTGGACTCATCGCGCATATCCGAGATGCCCTCGATGCGCTTGTCGTTGACGAGCTGGGCGATCTTCTCCTGCAGGGTGCCCTTGTTGACCATGTAGGGAATCTCGGTAAAGACCAAGCGGCTGCGGCCGGTCTTGGTGGACTCCACGTGTGCCTTGGCGCGCACGGTAATGGAGCCGCGACCGGTCTCGTAGCTCTGCTTAATGCCGGCGCTGCCCATGATGATGGCGCCGGTGGGGAAGTCCGGACCGGGCATGATCTGCATGAGCTCGTCGACGGTGGCGTCGGGGTTGTCGATCAGGTAGCAGGTGGCCTCGATCGCCTCGGTGAGGTTATGCGGGGCGATGTTGGTGGCCATGCCGACGGCGATGCCTTGGCTGCCGTTAACCAGCAGGTTGGGGAAGCGCGCAGGCAGCGCCACGGGCTCGGCGAGCGATTCGTCGTAGTTGGGCTGCCAGTCGACGGTATCCTTCTGCAGGTCGCGCAGCAGTTCCATGGCGGGCTTTGCCAGGCGGCTCTCGGTGTAACGCATGGCCGCCGCGCCGTCGCCGTCGATGTTACCGAAGTTGCCGTGACCATCGATGAGCGGCGTGCGCATGGAGAACCACTGCGCCAGGCGAACCATGGCCTCGTAGACCGCGGAGTCACCGTGCGGATGGTACTTACCGATAACTTCGCCGACCGTCCAGGCCGACTTCTTATGTGGGCGGTTGGGGTAGATGCCGCTCTCGTTCATCGCGTACAGGATGCGGCGGTGCACCGGCTTTAAGCCGTCGCGCACGTCCGGCAGGGCGCGCGCCGTGATGACCGACATCGAATACTCGATGAACGACTGCTTCATCTCGCGACCGAACTCCGAAATCTGGAGCTGGCCGCCGTTGATATCCTCACCGGCCGAGGCACCACGGTCGACTTCGCCAAAGCTCTCCTCGAGCTCAGCGTCGTCGTCCTCTTCCTCATCATCATCGGCATCGGGGTTATAGGCGTCCGGGTCGCCGTCCTCGCCCTGCTCAGCACGGGCAAGCAGGCGCTTCAGATCGTCGGGCATACCGGCATCGCCGGCCTCGCCCATACCCTCGTTGTTGTTGATATCGTCTGCCACGTTACCTCCTCATGGTTTGCGTGGTCCATTAGTTCCCAACCACGGAGACGGCTTTTCCAGGTGCCGCAGATTCGCCCGAAAGAGGAGGGAAGCGTACTTGGGTACGCGACCGACGATTGAGGGCGAAGGTGCGGTGGCTGGGAAAGCCGCAGGGATTAGGCGTCTAAGAATCGTGCGTCATGTGCATGCTTCTCGATGTACTCGCGGCGATAGCCGACCTCGGAACCCATCAGCTCGCGCACGGCGCGGTCTGCCACCACGGCGTCCTCGATCGACACGCGCTGCAGGATGCGGGTCTTGGGATCCATCGTCGTCGAGGCAAGCTGCTTGGGGTCCATCTCGCCCAGACCCTTGTAGCGCTGGACGGTATAGCCCTTGCGCTTTTTGGTGATCTTGCCGTCCTTGGCCTTGCCGTCCTCGTCGTTATCGTCGGGGTTCAGGCCCAGACTCTGGATGGTATCGCGCAGGATCTCGTCTTCGGGCTGGCGGCCGTTGGGATACACGTAGTGGATCTTGTTGCGCACCTTAATGCCAAAGATGGGCGGGCAGGCAACATAGACGTAGCCGGCATCGATCAGCGGACGCATGTACTTGTAGAAGAACGTCAGCAGCAGGATGCGGATATGCGCACCGTCGACGTCTGCATCGGTCATGATGATGATCTTGTGGTAGCGCGCCTTGGTGATATCGAAGTCGCCGCCGTCGCCGGCACTCGTCGTGACGCCGCAGCCGATCGCGGTAATCAGCGACTGGATGGTGTCACTCGAGAACGCGCGATGGTCACCAACGCGTTCGACGTTCAAAATCTTGCCGCGCAGGGGCAGAATCGCCTGGATGTCTCGGCGACGGCCGTCCTTGGCCGAACCGCCTGCCGAGTCGCCCTCTACGATGAAGAGCTCGGTCAGCTCGGCATCGCGCACCGAGCAGTCGGCGAGCTTACCGGGCAGGGACGCCGTCTCGAGCAGGCTCTTGCGGCGGGTCGCCTCGCGCGCCTTGCGGGCGGCATTGCGCGCCTTGCAGGCCTGTTGCGCCTTCTTGACGATCTCGCGAGCGGGCTTGGGATGCTCCTCCAAGTAATCGGCGAGGCCGTCGGTCACGATCTTGAGTGTGAGCGCGCGCATATAGGAGCTGCCGAGCTTGGCCTTGGTCTGGCCCTCAAACTGCGGATCGGGCAGCTTGACCGAGATAACGGCCGAAAGGCCCTCGCGCACATCGTCGCCGGTCAGGTTGGCGTCTTTTTCCTTGAGCAGGTTCTGCTTGCGCGCGTAATCGTTGATCACGCGGGTGAGCGCGGTGCGGAAGCCCTCAAGGTGCATGCCACCCTCGGGGGTGTAGATGTCGTTGGCAAACGACATGACGTTCTCGCCGTAACCGCTATTCCACTGCAGAGAAACCTCGACCTCGCCCATCTTGGTCACAGGCGCGTCCGGGTCCGATTTGCCCTCGATGTAGATGGGCTCCTTAAAGGCCTCGGGGACGTCCTTGCCCTCGTTGAGGAACTTGACGAAGTCGATGATGCCGCCCTCGTAGCAAAACTCCTCCACGTGGGGAGTCGCCTCGCGCTCGTCGGTCAGCACGATTTTGAGGTTCTTATTGAGGAACGCCGTCTCCTGCAGACGGTTGTGCAGCGTATCGAAATCGTAGATGCAGGTCTCGAAGATCTCGTCGTCGGGCCAGAAGGTGACGGTGGTGCCCGTCGAATCCGAGGTGCCCACGACCTCCATCTTCTTGACGGTCTTGCCGCGCGAGAACTCCATCTCGTAGGTGTTGCCGTCGCGACGAACCTGAACGACCACGCGCTTGGACAGTGCGTTGACGACGGAGATGCCAACGCCGTGCAGGCCGCCCGAAACCTTATAGGCCGAGTTATCGAACTTACCGCCGGCGTGCAAAATCGTCATGACGACCTCGAGCGTCGGGATCTTTTTAACAGGGTGCTCGTCGACGGGGATGCCGCGCCCGTTGTCGACGACCGTGATGGAGTTGTCGGCGTGGACCGTCACCTGGATCTCGGTGCAGAAACCGGCCATGGCCTCGTCGACGGAGTTGTCAACGATCTCCCACACCAGGTGATGCAGACCGCTGGCGCTCGTCGAGCCGATATACATGCCCGGGCGCTTACGAACGGCCTCGAGACCTTCGAGAATCTTAATCTCGCCGCCATCGTAATCGTTTTCGTTTGCCACACGTCCTCCTTCAGTCAAGAAAATGTGTACAGCCTTACTAGTTTATCGTAAAAAAATACCCTCGGGAACGAGGGTATTTGGCTCTACAAGGCCACCAGATGCGATTTAAGGCTCTTTTTTGCTTTGCACGCCCTTGGCCCACTCGGCACTGGCTCTCATGGCATTCTCGAGGGCCTCGCGCAGTTTTTGGTCTTCGATGGGCGCCACTTGGCGCTCAATCTCGGTGCGCTCGGCCTCACTTAGGTCGGCGTGCGGAGCCGGCGGGCGCTCGGTCGTCGCCGGACGCAGGCGCTCCTTGGCGGCGGGCGGCGTGTGACCGGGCGCGGTGGTTTTGAACACCAGGCCGTCCACATGCGCACCGGCGCGCTCCATGCGCGCGCGGATGATCTCGCGCAACAGCGTCATTTCCTGCGTCCACGAGGGCGAGTCGAGATATACCAGCAGCTCATTGGACTCGGGCAGGTAGCGCAGGCCCGTCACATGGCGCCCCTCGCGCGTGCCCGAGCACACCGCATTCCAGGCGCGATAGACCGCACGAGATTCCTCTGCAGCCTCCATCTGCACGCGGCGCTCAGGCGTCGCGGCCGCCAGGATGCGCTGGCGCTCTGCGTTTAAAAATCCACTGAAGGCGACCGTTTCGCTCTCGCGCTCGTAATTAGCACGTCTCACCCATGCTCACCACCTTGGCTCGATCAAGCAGGTCATCGGTAAAATACCCCAGGTTGGTCGTGGTTATGACCGTCTGGATATCATCGCCGATCAGCCGCAGAAAAGCGCCGCGACGCTCGCCGTCGAGCTCGCTCATCACGTCGTCCAAAAGCAGCAGTGGGGCGGTGCCCAGGACATCGCGAGCCACGGCCACCTCCGCCACCTTCCAGGCCAAAACCAACGTCCGCTGCTGACCTTGGCTGGCAAATGAACGGGCGGATCGACCCGCCACGGCAAACTCAATCTCATCGCGATGCGGTCCCACCAACGTCACGCCGCGGCGAATTTCCTCGTCGGCGTGCTCATCAAGGGCAGCCAGCATGCGCTCGTACGCCCAGTCCTTCAGCTCTTCGCGATCCTCGACCTGGGGCAAATCCCCCAGCGTGGACGTATAGGTCACGTTGGCGGCCTCGCCGGACGCCACTTGCCCGTAGGCAGTGTGCACATGGCCCGCCAGCCGGTCGAGCAGGGCCAACCGGTGCACGAGCAGGGCCGAGCCCGCGCGGGCAATCGAATCGTTCCACGCGCCGAGCATCTCGCGGCAGCACCAGGCCTCCTTGAGCAAGGCGTTACGCTGGGTCACGCAGCGCCCATAGGTGCTCGCAAGATCGGCATAGCGTGCGCTCAGTTGCATGCCAAAGTCATCGAGGGCGGCACGGCGCACACTGGCGCCTCGCTTAACCATGTCCAGATGGTCGGGGCAAAACAGCACGCTCGGCAGGACTCCGCGCACACCGGCGGCAGAGCATCTCTTGCCGTTGCGGCTAAACGAGCGCTTACCGTCCTCCGCGCTCAATCCCATATCAAGCACGCGGCCGTCGCCCTCGAGCCTCAGCTCAACCTTGCACGAGTCCGCGCCGTCATGGACGAGCTCGGCGGCGGTCGGATGCCTAAACGAGGCGCCGCTCGTCAGCAGCTGCAGCGCCTCTATGAGATTGGTCTTTCCCGCCGCGTTGGGTCCCGCAAGTATCGTCACGCCCTCGTCCAGGGCAAGGCGATAGCTATCGAAGCTGCGGTAGTGCGCGACGGAAAGATCGCGGGCGAACATGGTCATAGGGCGGTTGCTAGATGCGGACCGGCATGACCAGGTACAGGTAGTTGATCTTGTCGTAGGACTTGAAGATGCCCGCCTGCGAGTAGCTCTTGAGCTCCAGCGTGATCTCCTTCTCCTTGGACAGGGCATTGAGGCAGCCGAAGATGTAGTGGTAGTTGAAGGCGATGGTACCCGACTCGCCCTTGGCCTCGACATCGATCGTCTCCTGCGCCAGATCCTGGTCGTTGGAGATGGAAGACAGGCCCATCTGCCCGTTCTCGACGTCGATCTCGAACTTGACGGCGGGGTTGGCGCTCGCGATAACGGCAACACGCTTGAGGGCGGCATTGAAGGCGGCGACGTCGATCTTGACGCTCGTCACGCACGAATCGGGGATGAGCTGCTTGTAGTTGGGGTACACGCCCTCGATGCGGCGCGACACGTAGGTGGTGTTGCCGGCCTCGAAGACGACCTGGGTGTCGGTAGCCCCGATCATGATGGTCGCCTGGCTTGCCATGATGTTCAGCGCGTCGTTAAAGGCGTCGGCCGGAACGTTGAGCTCAAAGGAACCCTCGAGGGTCGAGGTCTCGACCTGCGTATCGCACACGGCCAAACGGAAGGAATCGGTCGCCACCAGGCGAACGGTGTTGTTCTCGACCTTCATGTGCACGCCGCCCAGGATGGGGCGGGCCTTGTCGGTCGAGGTGACGCGCCACACGCGGCTGACCATCTCGGACAAGATATCGGTCGGCAGCTCCACGGCACTCTCGATGGCATAGGCCGGAAACTCGGGGAAGTCATTGGCATCGAGCGTGTTCAGCCTAAAAGAGCTCTTCTCGCAACCAATCAGCACTTGGCGCTCGGACAGCTCAAAGGTGACCGGGGCATCGGGGAGGGTCTTGGTGATATTGGAGAGCATCTTACAGGGGATAACCATCTCGCCCTCTTCTTCGACATGCGCCGCGATGCGATGACGGATCGAGATGGTGTAGTTAGAGGTCTGGAATTCCAAGATGCCGTCTTGGGCCTTAACGAGCACGCCCGACAGGATGGGAAGGGTGGATGCCGAAGCGACGCCCTTCATAACGACGCCGATGGCTTGTGTAAGCGAGCTTTGGCTGACGGTGAACTTCATCTTTTAATACCTTTCTATAGATATAAATATCTTAATAATAGTAATAGCACTGACGAAACTGTTGATTACTCCCAAAGACGCAGGTCAGACCCAGAAAGAGAATCGACAGCAACCTGTGTGCAACAGGGGTGGTTTTCCACGTTCAAAACCTGCGCAAAACTTTTCATCACCGCGGGTTGGGTTTTAGACACCTTATGCCCGTGGTTTCGACAAGTTTTCAACAGGTGTCTCTATTTCCCTACGAGCGCAGTGTTATTTTATCGCGCAGCGACTTGAGGTCTTCGGTGACGGTGCGGTCTTCCTGGATCATCTTCTGGACCTTTTTGTAGCTCGTGCTGACGGTCGAGTGGTTGCGGTTGCCAAATTCGGCGCCCACCGCCGTGGTCGTCATCTCGCACATCTCGATAGCCAGGTAGATAGCGATATGGCGTGCTTTGGCGATATTGGCGTTGCGACGCGGGCCGATGAGCTCCTCGTGCGTCACGCCGTACTGCTCTTCAATGACGGACTGAACCGTTTGCACGTTGATCTTTTTGGCCGATGTGTCGAAGTACTGGCTGGCAATGGCGTCGATATCGTCAAAGGTGAGCTCTCCGCCCTCGCGCTCGCGGTCGCCCGCCTCGCCGGCGCAGCGCTCGCAAAAGCTCTCGAGTTCGCGGATGTTGGTGCCCGAGACCTCGGCCATGTGTTTAAAGTGCTCGTCGGTCAGGTGCCCGCCGTCGCCCCCATAGGCCGCCAGCAGTGAGTCGTCGCCCGCCTCGGGAGCGGCGACGATGGTGTTCTCGTAATAGCGCTGCAAGATCTTGTATTTCATCTCGTAGCTGGGCTCTGCGACCAGGCAGAGCATTCCGGCGTTGAAGCGGCTGGTCAGACGCTCGTCCATGCTCAGGTCCTTGGGGGCGCGGTCTGCCGCGATGACGACCTTCTTGTTGTTGCGGATGAACTCGTCCATGAGCTGGAAAAAGTAGTCCACACTCGCGCGCTTGCCGATGATGTTTTGGATGTCATCGATGATGAGCACGTCCACGCCGTGGTACGCCTGCATGATGGGGGCGTTGCTCTTCTTTTGACGGTCGAACTCGGTCATCAGGTCGTCCAGATATGCCTGGGAGTTGGCATACTTGACCTTGATCTCGGGCGACTTCTCGGCGAGCTCGTTTTTGATGGCGAGCAGCAGATGGGTCTTGCCCAGCCCCGATTTGCCATAGATGAACAGGGATGTGCATGTGCCGCGCTCGTCCGCGAGGGCGGCAAACTTGAGTGCCGAGCGATAGGCATGGCTGTTCTCGGGGCCGTAGACAAAGTTCTCAAAGGTAAATTTTGAGTTCGCGGCGAGCGGGGCTCCATCCGTATTCTGCTCGGCCGGCACGGTCGGTGCTGGCATGGGTGAAGCGGGGGCCGCAGCTTGCGTGGATTTAGTCGGCGCTCCGCCCTTCATCTGGTTCATCATGCGACGAAAATCGTCGGCCGAGAGCGTGTTCTTGATTGCAATGCCCGAATCCGCGCCCGCCGCTGCGTCGTGAGCGATGGGCATGTGCGTGACGGGTGCGTTTGTTGACGTCGCCGCCGCGCTCGTCAACGGTGCCATTGTTTCACGGGAAACATCGCTGTGCTGGTGCTCGATTGTCGGCACGTCGCCTGCGGAGGCCGGCACCGCCGGGGAAGCAGCGGGAGCCGTGGCGGGCGCCGTCGCGGCAGCGGATTCCGTCGCGGCGCCTTGCGGTGCCACGATGTCGAGCGCAATCGGTGCAAAGGCGATTTCTTCCAGATAGGCCTCAATAGTCGGCTGATGCTTTTTGAGCTGCGCGATGGCAAAGCGCGAGGGGGCCTCGATCGTGAGCGTATCTTCGGTCAGGCTTATGGCGCGCGATTGCCCCAGCATGTTGATGAGGCGTGCATCTTGGCCGTCGCGCTGACAAAAGGCGATGGCATCCCCCAGGATGATGCTTGCTTCCTCGTCCACTGTCTCTCCCGTTCTTTAGCTCTGAGCTCGCACGCGAGCGGCGCCGAGTTCGGTCAGATGGTATTTCTGGCCATGCTTGATGACCAAGCCGGCCTGCGCCAAGTCATTGAGCGTGCGTGACCAAGTGGGGGCCGAGTTTCCAAACGTCCTCGCCAGATCGGTTGCACCGCACGCTTGATTTTGCGCCAGATAGCCCAGCGCGGCGTTGCCGCGATCGCTTACGAACACGTCCGGTTGTGGCTGCGCATACTGATTTGCTGCATTAGGATACATCATTTGAGCTGCTGGTTGTTGAGAACTCTGCATCGGCGGCATTTGCTGTTGAAAACTTTGAGGCCACTGTTGGTAAGGCTGTGGAGGCATCTGCTGGGTCCAAGGGTTGTACTGCTGCTGCGGCATCTGCTGGTACGGCTGCTGATATCCCTGCTGGTACTGCTGCGGGAACTGCTGGCCATACCCCAGTGGCGGCATCTGCTGATATGGATATCCCTGTTGGTACGGCTGATAGCCCATTTGCTGGCCACCCGGCGCCCCCGTCGCCTGCTGCATTGCTGCTGCATCCTGATCAGCCAGCGGCATGGCCTCTGGCATGTTTGGCGGCATCGACATAGATACCGCCTGGGGTTCTTGTGTAGGAGGCATTCCGGGCTGCTGCATCTGTCCCACGGTGGGCTGCATCTGCTGCGCTGCCATGGGCTGCTGCGCAAAAGCTCCCGGCAGGGGATATGTGGGCTGCTCCGTCTCGGGCCGCACGGCAGCGCCGCGTCCGCCGGCACGCTCGATTTCCTGCACGCGTTTAGGGTTCAGGCTTACCGTAACCACGGTGCCGTTGCCCATGTTGTCCTCGATGGATACGGCACCGCCGGCGTTTTCCAAATACTCCTGCACCATGGGAAACCCTGCTCCGGTTCCACGGATATAGCGCTTCATCTTGCTGTTTGCGCTGGTAACGCCAAAGTCGAAAGCACGTTCCTTGTCGTCGATGCCGGGTCCTTGGTCAGCAAAGCGGATGGTGTCTCCGCCGTCCAGAATCGAGATGATGGGCTCGGCAAAGTGTGCGTGGATAAAGTTTTCGACAATCTCGCGGATGACCATGAGCGAGATATGGCCACCTTGTTCTTTCATGCACTGGTAGACGGTGTTGGTCGTCTCTTCCAAATACGTGCGGACATCTTGCGGATCAATGACGATCACCCGCGGTGTCGACAGCATGTCGTCATAGACGGCGATGCGCGCGGCGTACATGGCTTTTGGCGCCTGCGTGGTCGTCTGCTCGCCTTCCGCACGCTCTTCGCGCACGCCGGTGATGTGCTCGTTGTCGGGTGCCGGGTCTCCGGAATCGACCATGGTGTAAAAGTCGTCAGACATGCCGCTCGCAATCTTTCAAAAGGTTTCGAACAAATAGTAGCTCACCGTGCAACGTTTCTCATCTTTCGACAACTTTTCAAAACTTGTTGAAAACTTTGGAAAACGGGCGAAAAGTTCTCAACATTGCCAACATGACCTGTTGAAAACTCGATGAAATATCGTGAAAGGTTGCCATGAGGCGCAAATTTCGGTTGTGCTTATGGGGGAACCGTGTGAACTGCGCAACCTTTTACCTTTGATTTCTTGACATTTGAACATTGATTTCCCTACAATCTTCAAGCTCACGTGTCTATATCTGCGTCCGCGTTCCCGCGGACACTCGAAATGCAGCAGGAGGAACTTAAGATGAAGCGTACGTATCAGCCCAATAAGCGTAAGCGTGCCAAGACCCATGGCTTCCGTGCCCGTATGGCCACTAAGGGTGGTCGTGCCGTGCTCGCCCGTCGTCGCGCCAAGGGCCGCAAGCGTCTCACTGTCTAGCAGCGATACACACATCTCGCATGAAGACTATTAAGTCTCGGCAAGATTTCGAGCATGTGTTCAGTCAGGGGCGTCGTTTCAATCACCCTCTGATTCGAATGACCATATGTGAATCGGTTGGCGAAGGCGACTCCGGAAGGGTCGCCTTCGTTGGTGCTAAACGACTCGGTTGTGCTGTCGTGCGCAACCGATCTAAGCGTGTGATGCGCGAGGCCGCCCGCAGCTGTGGATTTCCCGTTGCGGGTTATGACATCATCTTGTTCGCGACTCCCAAGACGAGGGTTTCCTCGCCTCAGGAGATGGACAAGGCATTGCGTTCGCTTATGAAACGCGCCGGCGTTGCCGGGGAGGAGCGATGAGCAATCACGTTTTGCGACGTGTTGCCATCGCTCCTATTCGCATATATCAACAGGTTATTTCGCCCTTATTGCCTGACGCCTGCATTTATTACCCAACGTGCTCACAATACGCTATCCAAGCGATTGAGAAGTACGGTGTTTTGAGAGGCTGCTGGCTTGCCGTGAGGCGCATCGCTCGCTGCAATCCCCTGCACGTCGGCGGTTATGACCCTGTGCCTTAGCGGGCACTCGCTATCGGAGGAAAACTTACATGTGGGATTGGATCGTTAACATCCTTTTTGAGCTGCTCAAGCTCATCCAGACCTTTGCGGTCGACTGGGGCCTGTCCATCATCATTCTGGTGGTCATCATCCGTCTGCTGCTGACGCCGCTTATGCTCAAGTCGACCAAGTCGACGGCTCGCATGCAGGTGCTGCAGCCTAAGATGCTCGAGATCCAGGAGCGCTATGCCGACGATCCCCAGCGCCAGGCCGAGGAGATGCAGAAGTTCTACAGCGAGAACAAGTTCAACCCCATGGCTGGTTGTCTGCCGCTGTTGATCCAGATGCCTGTCCTGTTCGCCCTGTTTACGCTGCTGCGTAACCTGCCGAACTACTTTAGCGACGGCACGTTCTCGTTCTTCAACATCCTGCCTGACCTTACCACCACGCCGAGCGCTTCCTTTGCCGATGGCTTTATGGTTGCGCTGCCTGCGCTGGTTTGCCTGATTCTGTTCGCTGTCTTGACCCTGATTCCGCAGCTGTATATGTCTCGCAATCAGACTGGTCAGCAGGCCCAGAGCATGCGCATGATGGCCGTCGTCATGACCGTCATGATGCTTTGGATGGGCTGGAGCCTGCCCGTCGGCGTTCTGCTTTACTACGATGTGTCTTCTGCCTGGCAGGTTATCCAGCAGATCTTCGTGACGCAGAAGGTTATCGACAAGGCCAAGGCCGATGAGGAGGAGCGCCTCAAGAACGCTCCGCTGCAGGTCGAGGTTACCCGTCGCGAGAAGAAGCCGCGTCCGCACAAGAAGAAGTAGTCGGGATATCAATCTTATTTAGGTACCTAACTTTTGGAGTACGTTATGTCTGAAGAGATCATCGAGGATATGCTTGAGGAGGTTGCCCCCCAGATTGCGGGCGATTATCCCGAGATTGCACAGCGCTACAAGGCCGGTGAAGAGCTGACCGATGAGGAGCTCGACACCATTGCCGATGTTGCGATTTCCATCCTGCGTTCCATCCTTTCGCACTTCGATGCCGCCAACTCTCCTATCGATGAGTATGAGGGCGACGAGGGTGAGCTGATTTTGGATGTAACGGCTCCCGACCTTGCTGTTCTCATTGGCCGTCATGGTCGTACCCTTGATGCCCTTCAGGTCATGTTCTCTTTGCTGGTGAGCCGCAAGCTTGGCTTTAGGTATCCGGTTGTGGTTGACGTTGAGGGCTACAAGAGCCGTCGTCAGGACAAGGTTGCCTCTATGGCTCAGTCTGCCGCCGAGCGTGCCATCCGTACTCATAAGAGTGTTTCGCTTCCGCCCATGAATGCCTATGAGCGCCGACTGGTTCATATTGCACTTCGTGGCAATGATGCCGTCGATACCCATTCTGAGGGTTCTGACCCTGATCGCCATGTGGTGATTGTTGCTCGATAATCTACTCGAGCTTATGCTAAGGGGGGCGTGGTTTCCACGTCCCCTTTTTTTGTCAAAAGTTCTCGATACACTGATTTTTGTCAGAAAGGAGCTTCTGTTGTTTGTACTTACAGATCAGCAGGCTGACGAGATGCTGAGTCGTCTAACTTCCTATTGCAAAGAGTATTCCCTGAGTGTAACTGATACTGATCTGAGGAAATGTATTCAGCATTTGGATTTGGTTCTAGAAACAAATAAGACAACCAA